>CAZEVN010000030.1:0-32968 GCA_964515145.1 uncultured Enemella sp. | reverse complement strand
ATACCCCATTCTCGCAAACCAGAACCGTAAACTAACTAACGACACGCTCCACTAGTCTGTACGAAATTGCTGACGTGGCCCGCGGGACAGTGGAGTGAGGAGTGCCGGGATGGTGGAGAGGCGGCGTGGGCCGGGTCGTCCGGCGTATGACTCGAAGCAGAAGCTCGTCGCCGCGGCCTGCTCGTTGTTGGCGGAGCGAGGGTTCGAGGCGACGAGCCCGCAGATGTTCCAGCAACGCTCCGGGGTCGGCCACGGGAGCATGTACCACCACTTCCCAGGCAAGGGGAAGGAAGGGCTCGCGCTGGACGCGATCAGTCACATGCGGGCCAGCACGCTCGCCTTCCTCGACGGCAGCCCCACACCGTCAGGCTCCGATGTTGAGGAGGTGCGGGCGAGTATCGTGACGGTGCTGGATCGGTTGTTCGCTCGCAAGGAAGGCCAGTCGCTGGTCAGGCTCCTCGCCGATGCGGTCGCTGGAGCGCTCCCGTCACTGGCCACCGCGACCCAGGACTGGTGTGATGACATCCGTGCAGTGATCGTCGTGCGACTGCGCGCTGACGAACCAGGCACCGACCTCGACATCGCCGACGCGGCTGCCCAGTTCCTCGCACCAGAGTTCGATGCCATCGCGGAGGAACTGTTCACGGCGGCTCTCGGGCGGGGACTGCTCCACCTGCCGAAGTTCGCTCTGCCCGAGGCCGTCGAAGAGCGGTAGTCTGGCCTCAATCACAATTCCATACGGACTAGTACGGTCCTCGAGTTGCAAGAGGCGTGTCGTCTCAAACAGGGTGTGATTGACGGGCAGTAATCCGGCGTGGTGATCCGCGTTTTGGGAGGTGCTGCGCACCTACCTGTCATGAGGACTGAGGATCGAGGCCTGCGGCTACGTGTGACGCGGCGTGATGAGCCTGACCGTGCCAAGCTCATCGAGTGGGTGCTCGGAATCGCCGAGGCTCGGCACCGCGCATGGATCAACGGTGAGCCCGACCCCTACGGGCTCCCGCTGCCCGTTGGCATCGAACCCTTGAGCTTGGGCGGCGCAGTCGGTGCCGGAAAATTCCCGGGACCGTCAGTCTCCCCGAAGCGTCGAGCGGTTCGGTCGCCATGATCTCCACTACTCGAAGCGACCGGCTCCGCCACGAAGGAGGCCCATCATGACCACCACGCTCACCACTGACTCCAGCACCGAGGAGGAAGCCCCGGTACTGCTCGCGGTCTCCTACCTGCGGGTGTCCACGCGGGAGCAGGCCGAGCGTGGCGGCACCGAGGAAGGCTTCTCGATCCCCGCCCAGCGCGACGCTAATCAGCGCAAGGCTGACGACCTCGGTGCGCGGGTCGTGCGGGAGTTCGTGGACGCGGGCGAGTCTGCGCGTTCGGCGGATCGTGATGGGTTGCAGGACATGCTCGCGTTCATCCAAGCCTCGCGGGTGCAGTTCTGCATCGTGCACAAGCTCGACCGCCTCGCCCGGAACCGGGCCGATGACGTGAAGATTCACGAAGCCCTCATCAGCTCCGGGGTCACGCTCGTGTCGGCTACCGAGTCCATCGACCAGACCCCGTCGGGGATGCTCGTGCACGGCATCATGTCGAGTATTGCCGAGTTCTACAGCCGCAACCTCGCGACCGAGGTCACCAAGGGGCTGTCGCAGAAGGTCGCGCAGGGTGGCACCCCGATGCGCGCCCCCATCGGCTACCTGAACGTGCGCCGCACCGATGAGCAGGGCCGCGAGGTTAGGACGGTTGAGGTTGATCCCGAACGCGCGCCACTCATCACCTGGGCATTCGAGCAGTACGCGCAAGGTGAGACTTCCGTGACCGGGCTGCTACGCGATCTGACCGCGCGAGGCCTCACGACGGTGCCGACCCCGAAGCGCCCGTCCAAGGCGCTGGGGAAGAACACGCTCTACAAGCTGCTCACGAACCCCTACTACGCGGGTGTGATCCGCTACAAGGGTGCCCTGTATCCGGGTGCGCATGAACCGCTCATCGAACCGGCGCTGTTTGACACCGTGCAGTCGTTGTTGCGGGCGCGGACGGCGAAGATGACGCGGCACGTCCAGCACGCCCACCATCTGAAAGGGCTGCTGCATTGCGGCACCTGCGGATCGCGGATGCTGCTCGACTTCGCCACCAACCCACGCGGCACGACCTACGCCTACTTCGTCTGCTCCGGCCGCGCCTCCAAGAGAACCACCTGCACGAGGCGGGCCGTGCCGGTCGCGGTCGCGGAACGCCTGGTCGCGGACTCCTACGCCTCGATCACGATCAGCGATACGACCTACCAGCACCTTGCCGCCGAGGTCGATGCGGCGTTCGACTCGCGTATGGCGGGCCGTGACCAAGAGATAGCCGACCTCATGGCCAACCGCGCCAAGCTCGAAGCCGAGAGCGACAAGCTGCTGGCCGCGCACTTCGCCGACGCCATCGACCTATCCACCCTGAAACGGCACCAAGACCGCATCCGCGCGGGCCTCGCCGACGTGAACCAGCGCTTTGCCGAGCACGACGAGCACCACACCGGCGGACGCGCGTTCCTCCACGACTCCTTGCGGCTGCTCACCGACGCCCACCACGCCTACGCACGATCCCACGACGCCGACCGCAGGGTGGCGAACCAAGCCTTCTACACCCGCCTCGACATCACCGACGACGAACAACTACGTCCGAGACTGGCCGAGCCGTTCGCCACGATCATCCGCGAAGCACACGAACGCGGCAGCGACGACGACGGCAAGGGTGCGGAACACGAACACGACGAACCTTCGCATGTCGCGTGTTCCCGTAAGACACTTTGGGTGGAGCTAAGGGGACTCGAACCCCTAACCCCCTGCTTGCAAAGCAGGTGCGCTACCAATTGCGCCATAGCCCCTTGAACCGAGGATCAACATTAGGTCCCGCGGCGAGGAATGACAAGCCGATAGAACGCCGAAGGGCGCCACCGGGGAACCCGGTGACGCCCTGGCGTACGCGAATCAGTTGGCTCAGGCCTGCGAAACGGGCTGGGAACCGTCCGGGTTGTCGAACTGCACGCCGGCCGGATCCGGGTCGCCCAAGGCATACACAATGTTGAGGATCGGCACGAGCATGAACCAGCCCGACTTGCCGTGATCGTGCATGCGACGCGCGCCGACGGCATAGCTCGGCACCATGATCGCGAGGGCATACAGGATCATGGCGATGTACGGAATCAACATCAGGCCGACACCGGAGCCGTCGGAGGTGGCTGCGGCACCGATGACGCCGAAGATGATCATCAGGATGAACAGGGCGACGACCACGATCATGTGGAACAGTGCCACCCACCAATACTCGCTCTTGGACGCGCGGCCATAAAACGTCGCATAGTTCTTGAAGAACAGCTTTACCGCGGTCATCATGCCGACGCTCGGGCGCGGCGGGTGGGCTGCGTCGTAGCCGCCGCCATAGGCACCGGCATAGGGCTGGGTTTCCGTTCCGTACGCCCCAGCGCCGCCGTACGGGCTCTGCTGGTCATAGCCGCCGGGCTGCTGCTGGCCATAGTCGGCAGTCTGCTGTCCATAACCGCCCTGCCCATAGGGATCCTGGGCCGAGGACTGTGAGTAGGCATCCTGGGCGGAGGACTGGCTGTAGGGGTCGGACGCGGAGGTCTGGCCGTAGCCGCCCTGCTGGCCATAGTCGGGCTGGGCGCTCTGTCCATAGCCGCCCTGCTGCTGCCCGTATCCGCCCTGCTGCTGGCCGTAGTCGGCCTGCTGGCCGTAGCCGCCCTGCTGCTGCTGGCCGTAGTCGGCCTGCTGGCCGTAGCCACCCTGCTGCTGGCCGTAGTCGGCCTGCTGCCCATAGCCACCCTGCTGCTGACCGTATCCGCCCTGCTGGCCATAATCCTGGCCACCCTGGCCATAGCCACCCTGGGGCTGGTCACCACCCTGACCGTAGTTGTTGTTGCCGTAGCTCATTTCTT
The DNA here is from genome assembly GCA_964515145.1 of uncultured Enemella sp. GTDB lineage: Bacteria > Actinomycetota > Actinomycetes > Propionibacteriales > Propionibacteriaceae > Enemella. The sequence continues at coordinate 29,031 of CAZEVN010000030.1, read as the reverse complement.
ATTCCCCTTGTAGTGATGACGTGACCCACCTCGGTTGATTCTCCCGCCAGGTCCATCTTGTGGGGCGGCAGGCATTCCGGGCGCAAGTCCATCAGTTTTATGACATATCGCACTGCGGGGTCACGGGACCGCAGGCTGGCTTCCGTTGGGATTGTCGAATCTCAGGCCCTGCGGGCTGCTCGGCTGGGCGCACAGGACGATGAGGACGATGCTCCCGATGTAGTTCAGGTAGGGCACCGCGTTGAGAAGGGCGAAGAAGCCCGAGTAGCCGGCGTCGTGGAGTCGGCGTACCTGCAACGAGATCGTCGGCACGATCGTGCCGAGCCCGACCACCGAAGCAACGCTGAGCAGTGCCCAGAACGCCGCCGGCGGGTCGGTCGCGGTCGGATCGACGATGATGGTCAGGAAGAACCCGATGGACAGGACCGACCACACGATCGCCTGGGCGAGAAAAACCCACCAGTACTCCGAGCGCGACGCCCGGCCATAGAAGACCGCGTAATTCCTGAAATACAGCTTGATCGCGTCCGTGAAGCCCACAGTGGGCCGGGCCGGATGCCCGCCGTCGTATCGATACTGGTAGGGTGAGTGGCCCATTTGATAGGACGGCTGCCCGTAGCCCTGGTTGTATTCCTGCCCATAACTTTGTCCGTATCCCTGACCGGTGGGTGCATAGGGATCGCTGGTGACATAACCGGTTGGTTCGGAACCACTGGAACGCCCATAGGGGTCGCCATAGGGGCTCTGACCCTGGTTGTAGTTTCCCCAGCTCATGCTGATCCCTTCTCCTATCCTCACCCACTCTGTCATAGGCGCGAGGTCGCAAATCGATCATCCGACGGCACGGGACAAGGTTTAGTTCCGCCCTGCGACGTACGCTGATGCGCATGCGGCGGTCCGCACCGACGGAATTCCGCCCTCACCACCAACCCACTGTCGAGGACATCCATGGCTGATCGCGCCAAGCCCGAACCCGCCCGGTCGAAGGACGGGGCGGTGACCGAGTCGACCGCAAAGACCCCAGCCCGGGCCAGGAAGAGCCGGCGACCCGCGAGCCCCCGCGAATGGGCCGTGCGGATCCTCAAGGGCACGGTCGTGGGTCTCCTGCTGGTGATGATCGCGGGTGTGGCCGGTGCGGGCATCATCTATGCCGCTACGGACCTGCCCGACCCCAACGCGGAGTTCCGGGCGAATACGTCGTTCGTGACCTATCGCGACGGGTCGCCCATGGGCAACTTCGCGATCCAGAATCGCCAGTCGATTCCGTTCGCCCAGATGCCCCAGTCGATGAAGGACGCCGCGATCGCGGCCGAGGACCGCACGTTCTGGAACAACCGCGGCATCTCGATCACCGGCATGATCCGGGCCGCGGCAACCATCGCCGGCGGCGGTGAGATGCAGGGCGGCTCGACGATCACCCAGCAATACATCAAGATCCTTTATCTCAACTCGGAGCGCACCTTCGAGCGCAAGTTCAAGGAGCTTTTCCTTGCCGTGAAGATGGGCCGGGAGCAGTCGAAGGAACAAATCCTCGAGGGCTACCTCAACACCATCTATTTCGGTCGTGGCGCCTATGGCATCCAGGCCGCCAGCAAGGCCTACTTCAACACTGATGCGCAGAACCTGACGGTTCCCCAGTCGGCCTTCCTGGCCACCGTGCTCAACAATCCGGGCGCCTTCAACCCGTCCGAGCCCGACAACCACGCCCGCATCCTTGACCGCTATCGCTATGTGCTGGGCGGCATGGCGGAGATGGGCACGATCACTCCCGCCGAGGCCGAGGAGTACGCCAAGTCCCTGCCCGAGTTCCCGGATGTGCCCCTCAACCAGCGCTACGCCGGGCCCAAGGGCTACCTGATGAAGATGGTCGAGAACGAGCTGGCCGCGCGGGGCTTCTCCGAGACCCAGATCTCGGGTGGCGGCCTGAAGATCGTGACGACGTTCGACCCGGCCGCCCAGGAGGGCGCTGTCGAGACGGCCCAGAAATACACCGAGCAGGTCGGCAACAACGCCCGCCCGAAGCAGGACCCCAACAACCTGCACATCGCGATCTCGTCCGTCGACACCGCCACCGGCGAGGTGATCGCCCTTTACGGCGGCGCCGACTACATCGCCAATAACCGCAACTGGGCGACCACCGCGCGCCCCTCGGCGTCGACCTTCAAGACCTTCGCCCTGGCGGCGGGTCTGCGGGACGGCTTCAACCTCAACAGCACCTTCAGCGGCAACACGTTCACGCCGCGGGGCGACACGGTCGTATCCCGCAACCAGAACGGTGCCCAATACGGCGCGTCGGTCAACCTCATCGAGGCCACCGCCAAGTCCATCAACACCGCCTTCGTCGACATGACGACGCAGATGAAGGACGGCGGCGAGAAGGTGGCCCAGGCGGCCGAGGATGCCGGCGTACCGCGAGGCAGTGGCCCCGACTGGAACACCGGCACCAGCCGCATCGCCCTGGGCATCGCCGAGGTGTCACCCCTGCACATGGCCGCGGGCTATGGCACCTTCGCCAACAACGGCCGGGCCGTCACGCCCCATGTCGTCCGCGAGGTTTTCGATGCCGACGGCAACTCGATCTACAAGGCCGACACCGAGGGCCGACAGGCGTTCGACGAGGGCGTGGCCCGAGACGTCACCTATGCGATGGAGAACGTGGTCGAGGGCGGCACCGGCCGTCGCGTGTCCACGCTGGGCCGTCCGATCGCAGGCAAGACCGGCACCCACGGATATCAGGGCGACATCGTGTCCGCCTGGTTCGTGGCCTATACCAAGCAGATCTCGACCTCCGTCATGTTTGTCGCCGGTGACGACGGCATGGGTGGCCTGCACGCCTATCGGCGCCCGGGTGACAGCACCTTCTTCGGTGGCACCTACCCCGCGATGGTCTGGACCGATTACATGCGCGTAGCAACCAAGGGTCAGCCGATCGAGCAGTTCGACCCGCCGGCCTGGGTGAACCGCGGTGCCCGCGCCACGACGCGGCCGCGTTCCACTGTGACCCAGCAGTCACGACCGACCACGACCCAACCCGAGGCGGCGACCCCGACACCCGCGCCGGAAGCGACGGTCGAGCAGCCCGTGCCGGAGGACCAGCAGCCGGCCACGACCCAGCCGCCGACTACGACCCGGCCTCCCACGACCCAGCCGGCGACGACCCAGCCGCCCCCGGCAACGCCGAGAGGGGCGCGCGAGCGGGCGACACCGGTGCCCACGCCGACCGGCTGATTGCGTCGCTCCCGTTCGGCTGAGCCCCGCACGACGGAGGGAGGACGCGTGGCCGACGCCCCGGTCGAACCGTTCGTTCGCACTGTGACTCGCCTGGTCGGGGGGCCGTGGGGCCGGCACGCCAGCCGCGCTCACCACTGGTTCAATCCGGCCACGGTCGCCGTGCTTCTCGGCACCGTGGTCTGGTTGCTGACGATCTGGCGCCAGTCCGGCTGCATCCAGACCGTGCCGGGCCGGGCACCGAATCACTTCGAGGCCCAGTGCTATTCGGACATCCCGGTCCTGTTCACGACGCGCGGCCTGATCGACGGTTACACGCCCTATCTCGATCTCGGCCCGCATCCGGTGCTCGAATATCCGGTCCTGACCGGCTGGCTCATGGAGCTCAACCGACTGCTGACCGTCCTGTTCGGCGCCCCCGTTGGTCCCGGTCTGGTCGATCCGGACCGCATGCACGCGATCAACACGTTCTATGCGGTCAACATGGTCGTGCTGTTCGTCCTGTGGCTGGTGACGATCGCAGCCCAACTCGCAGGTACGCCCGGCCGCGGCTGGGACACCCTCATGCTGGCGGCGGCGCCACCGGTCGTGCTCACCGGCCTGATCAACTGGGACATGCTGCCCCTGGCGCTTACCGCCCTCGGCATCATGTTCTGGGCCGGCCGCAAACCCGGCTGGGCGGGGCTGTTCCTCGGGCTGTCGATGGCGGCCAAACTCTATGCCGGATTCCTGCTCGGACCCCTGCTGCTGTTGTGCCTGCGCGCGGGCCGGATGCGGGAGTTCGGGCGTACCTTCATCTTCTTCGTGGTCGGCTGGCTCGTCCCGAACCTGCCCGTCATGATCTTCGCGCCCGCCCAGTGGGCCGAGTTCTGGAGCTTCAACTCCGATCGCGGCGGCGACCTGGGTTCGATCTGGTATGTCCTGGCGCTCGCCGGCAGCCCCGTGCAGGACGTGAACCTCGCGGCGACCACCGCGTTCGCCCTCGGGTGCCTCGGGGTGGGCGCGCTGATCATGTTTGCGCCACGACGGCCGCGCATCGGCCAGGTCATGTTCCTCGTGCTCATGGCGTTCCTGCTGACCAACAAGGTCTATTCGCCCCAATATGTCCTGTGGGTGTTGCCGTTCATCGCGCTCTGCCGGCCCCGCTGGCGCGACTGGGTCATCTTCGTCGCGGGTGAGTGGCTCTATGTGATGGCCATCTGGGGTCACCTGGGCCAATATCTGACGCCCGGCGGAGGCGGGCCCGACAAGGTCTATTGGCTCGCTGTCCTGGTTCGCCTCGCCACGCAGCTGTGGCTGGTCGGCGTGGTCGTGCGCGATGTCATCGACCCCGACGGGGACCTGGCGCGGGCCCACCGGGACGACCCGTCCGGCGGGGTGCTCGAGGATGCCCCGGACGCGCCGTGGGCGGTCAACCTCCAGGAGTGGATCAGGCGTACGCCGGGTCCGGCGACTCTGGGCGGGGTCTGGCTCGCGAGTCGGCTGCTGCTGCTGGGCGTCGGCATCTATGCGGCGGTCACCACCCACCAGTCGCTGCTGACCGTCCTCGACAACTGGGACGCCGAGCATTATCTCGGGATCGCCGCGGAGGGTTATCAGACCGAGGGACAGGCCTCCAACCGGATGGCGTTCTTCCCCGGATTGCCGTTGCTCCTGGCCCCGTTCGTGGCGATCGGCCTGCCCGGCGCCGCGGTCGGCACGCTCTTGTCGCTGGTCGCCAGCGCGGTCGCGGCCGGGGCGCTCTATCGCATGGGCGGCTTCTGGGCCGCGGCTCTCTGGCTGGTCGCGCCGACTGCGGTGTTCGGGTTCGTGCCCTATACCGAGGCGCTGTTCTGCGCCCTCGCCTTCTGGGCCTGGGAACGCGCCCGGGCCGACCGCTGGTGGATCGTGGCTCTCCTCGCGGCCGGCGCCTGCTCGGTCCGCGTGTCCGGCATTTTCCTCGTCGGTGCGCTCGGGATCATGATCCTCACCTGGAGATTCCCGGACGGCACGACCGCCGGGCAACGCGTCGTCGGGTGGCTGAAGCGTGCGGTGTGGCTCGTGATCCCTGCGGCGGCGGTGTTCGCGTACGTCTTCTATCTCTTCCTGCGCACCGGCTCGTGGATGGCGTGGTACACCGCGCAGGAGGCCGGGTGGTCCCGCTCCTGGACCTCACCGCTGGAGGCCATCACCACGACGATCAACGTGATTACCTCGGATATGTATGACGATCGCCCCGGCTGGGACACCGTCTTCACCTTCGAGTTGGTTTCGTTCGCCGTCGGGCTGTTCGCCGTCGGCTGGCTGCTGCGCCGGAGGATGTGGGCCGAGTTCGCGTGGGTGGCCGTGCAGTTGGTCGCGTTCTCGGTGGGCGAGTGGCTGTTCTCGGTCAACCGGGCCGTCCTGCTCTGGTTCCCCGTGTGGCTGATCGCGGCCGAGCTCCTGAAGCGTCGTCCGGTTCTGCGGACCGGCTGGATCATCGTCTCGGTGTTGACTGCGATGTGGTGGGCCCGGATGTTCTACCTGGGCCAATGGTCCAGTTGACGGGGGAACCCCGATGGAACTCGTGACCGCCATCCGCGGCGTACTCGCGGAGCATGCCGACCCCGAGCGCGCCGTCGGCCAGCAGAAATACATGAAGTCGGCGATGCCGTTCCGCGGAGTCGCGATGCCCGAGGTGCGGCGCCTCGTCGGCGCGCTCGTGCGGGCCCACCCGATCGCCGAGCGCGTGCTGTGGGAGACCGCGATCCGGCAGCTGTGGGATGGGGCTGGGTTTCGCGAGGAGAGGTACGCCGGCCTGATCGTCGCGAGGCATGCGCGGCACCGTGCGTTCGCGATCGAGGAATCCTCGCTCGACGTCTATCGCCACCTCATCCTGACCGGCCAGTGGTGGGACCTCTGCGACGAGACCGCGCACTTGGTCGGGCGCGTTCTCGCCGCCCACCCGGTCTCCGTGACCCCCGTCATGCGGGCCTGGTCCCGCGAGGAGAACCTGTGGTTGCGGCGCGTGGCGATCCTCAGCCAGTTGGACCGAAAAGCAGACACCGACCCCGCGCTCCTGGCGTACGCCATCGACGGCAGCATCGACGACCCCGACTTCTTCGCGCGCAAGGGGATCGGGTGGGCGCTGCGGCAGTACGCCCGCACCGACCCCGAATGGGTGCGCAGCTATGTCGCCAACCATCCGGCACTGCCCAACCTGTCCGTCCGGGAAGCCCTGAAACACCTCAGGGCAGGCCAGCATGGTCCCGGCCAGCCAGATGGTGGAGGTGCATAGCCGCTGCGGCCTCATCGGGATCCCGGTCCAGAATCGCCGCCAGCACCTCCGGCAGATGCCGAAGGATCGGCTCCGGGTCATTGAAGGACGCCGCGAAGTCGGAACGGCGGAACGCGAACACAGTCGCCGAGATGAATCCGCGGAGCAGTTCGTTGTGGGAGGCATGGGCAATCTCCCGATGGGCCACCAGATCGAGATCCAGGGCAACTTCCACTGTGCGGGGACGATCCGTCGCGGCAACCAATTCCTGGGCGAGGTTGGCCAGCACGCCTCTGTCCTCGGTGGTGTGACTGCGCGCGGCTGACTTCGCGGCCAACACATCCAGCTCATAGCGCACGTCGAGCAAGTGGTCATAGGTCAGCTGCTGACCCCCCAGCGCCAGGGTGATGAAGCCGTCGACATGGGCGGCGAGGAGAGCAGGAGAAGGATCAGCTACCCGGTGCCCGCCGGTGCGTCCCCGTTCGCTGGTGATCACGCCGAGGACTTTGAGCCGGCGCAGCGCGATTCGGACCGTGGGGCGGCTCACGCCGAAGGCGACCGCGAGTTCTTCTTCCGATGGCAATCGCGTCCCTGCCCGCAGCGTGCCGTCGAGCATGCGTTCACGCAGAGCCGACGTGATCTGGTCCGGTGCGGACTCGACCGGTCGGCTGTGAGAGAAGACCATGCCGCCGAGTATGACCGCCCGCTCGACGATTTGGGCGTCCTGAATACGTCAGAACTCCTTTCTTTTTCTCCCGACGCACCACCGGCAGAGTCATTGGCATGACAAGCACCGACCTCGTGAGGGAACCCACGCCGGCTCACGCCGACGCCACGAGCTGGTCCGATCTGGTCAAGGAAGACCGGGTCCACCGCTCCCTCTACACCGACCCCGCCGTGTTTGCCGCTGAGATGCGCACGGTCTTTTCCCGCACCTGGCTCTACGTCGCCCACGAGAGCCAGATCCCCGAGCCCCACTCCTTCGTCACCTCCACGCTCGCCGGCCGCCCGGTCGTTGTCACGCGTGACAAGGAGGGGGGAGTGCACGTCCTGTTCAACCGCTGCCCCCACCGCGCTGCCACGGTTTGCCGCAAGGAGTCGGGCGTAGCCCGACGCTTCGTGTGCCCGTATCACGGCTGGACCTTCCGTAACACCGGTGAGCTGGTAGGCGTGCCCTGGCCGCAGGGCTATGGACCCGATTTCGATATGAACGGCATCGGCTTGGGAATGGTCCCAAGCGTAGCGTCGTATCGCGGTTTCATCTTCGCCTCGCTCAACCCCGATGTGCCCCCGATCGAGGAGCACCTCGGTAACGCCCGACGTTGGCTCGACTATTGGATCGACCGTGCGCCCGACGGTGATGTCCGGCTCCAGAGCGGAGCCCATCGGATGGCCTACCAGGGCAATTGGAAGTTGGCCTACGACAACGCCGGTGACGGCTACCACCCGGCGTTTTCGCACCGCTCCCTCCTCACGATGGCCGGACGCCTCGGCGAAACGAAGGACATGGCGTATTTCGGCCAAACTCCGGACGACGGCCCCATGAGGGTGCACTTCCTCGGCAACGGGCACAGCGTTATCGACCAGACCCCGAACTACGCCGAGCCGGGCGATATCTTCCGCAACCAGCGCCCCCAGCCGGGTCGAGAGTGGCTGGAGGAGAAGATCCGTGCCGAGCACCCCGAGGACGCCGAGCGCCTGCTCGACCTCACCGCAGGCGCCCAGATCAACCTCTCGATCTTTCCCAACCTGCTGATCATCGGCAACCAGGTGCAGGTGATCGAACCGAAGTCCCATGACTACACCACGCTCGTGTGGTGGGCGACCACCGTCGGTGGCGTACCCGATGAGGTCAACGTCATGCGGATGCGGACCCAAGAGGACTTCCCGGCGTTCGGCGAGCCCGATGATCAGGCCAACTTCGAGGAGGCCCAGCGGGGCCTGTCCGTCGAGTCTGAGCCCTGGATCCTCATGAACCGTGGCTTTGGCCTGTCCGACCGCTTCACCGAGAACCCGGACGGCACAGTCACCGCCCCGGTGACCGACGAGATCCACATGCGCGGCTACTACCAGATGTGGCTGCGCCTTATGGAGGAGGGATCGGCATGACCGACACCACCAGCCCGAAGCCCGATTATGCCGATACTGCGGCCTACAGCCACCACATCGACGCCGACTATTACGCCCGGCTCGACGCCGATCGGGCGATTCTCGCAGCGGACTGGGACGACGAGTTCGACCCAGCCGTCGTCGCCCGCGCGCACCGGTTCCTGATCAAGGAGGCTCGCCTGCTCGACAACGGACGCTTCGACGACTGGCTCGGGTTGTTCAGCGTCGACGGGCTCTATTGGGTGCCTGTGACGCCCGATGGCGGAGACCCAAGGACCCAGGTGTCCCACGCCTTCGACGATGTCCGGCGGCTCACCGACCGGGTGTTCTGGCTCAATACCGGTCTGGCCCACTCGCAGCTTCCGCCCTCGCGGCTGCGGCACCTCCTCGGCAATGTGGAGGCCATCGAGCGCGACGGAGCGATCTATGTTCGCTCGAATTTCCTGCTGGCTGAGCATCGACCGAATCTGGACCGCCGTTTCGCCGGCCAGTATGCGCATGTGCTGACCGTCGACGACGAGCAGCTCCGGATTCGCCTCAAGCAGGTGAACCTCATCGATTCTGACCGTGGACACGAGAACTTGACGCTGGTGTTCTGATGGCAGCCGACGAGACTCTCCACGTGATCCGGCATATCGATGATGCCGATCAGTCCTGGATCGAGGAGATTGCCGGAGAGAGACAGATCCGCGTGGTGTCGGTCTGGCCCGCTGGTGGCGACCCCCTGCCGCCACCGGCGACAGTCCGGCGGGCCATCGTGCTCGGCGGGCCGATGAGCGCCGACGAGGTCGAGGAGCATCCCGTCCTCGCCGATGAGCACGCCTGGCTGCGGGCACTCGCCGCTGCCGGCATCCCGGTGCTGGGGATCTGCCTCGGGTCCCAGCTGTTGGCAGTCGCCCTCGGTGGCAGCGTCCATCGAGGCGAACACGGGCTCGAATCCGGCTACATCAATATCGAACCCACCGGCAACGCCAGCCATCCGCTGGCGGATGCACTTCCCGGCCGACACTTCTCCTTCCACACCGACGTGTCGGTGCCGCCCGAGGGCGCCGAACTCCTTGCCGTGTCCGATCGCTACCTCCAGGCGTGGGCGCTCGGGTCTGCCCTGGCCATCCAATTCCATCCCGAAATCTCTCCGGCCGGCATTCAGGGCCTGGTCGACTATGAGGGGCCCAAGCTCGGTGAGGCCGGCGTCGACGGCGACGCCCTCATCGCGGCCGCTGCCACGCACGAATCTTCGTGCCGGGTGGGCGCCGAACAGATCATCGGTCGCTGGCTCGATCAGAGCCTGTCGGCGCGCAGTGACGCGCGCTGACGTCCGCGTCCTCCTTTCCTTCCTACGCCTTTAGTCAGGAGCATCCATGAGTCCAGTAGGCACGTTCATTGAGAGACACGGCCTCTATACCGACAAGCAACGCGCCGCCGCGACCGAATCCCTGGCCCGCATCGGTGAGCGCGGTATCGAAGTCGTTCGCCTCGTCTGGCCCGACCAGCACGGCTTGTTGCGCGGCAAGAGCATGTCCCGTGAGGGGTATGCCAGCGCTGTGCGCAATGGCGTCGAGATCACCATGGCCCCGTTCTTCTTCGACACTGCCAACGCGATCGTCTTCAATCCGTTCAGCGCCGATGGTGGCTTCGAAATCCCCGGTCTGCATGGCAGTCCCAACGTGCACATGGTCCCCGATCCGGCGACGCTGCGTGTTCTGCCCTGGGCCCCCGACACGGCTTGGGTGCTGTGTGACCTCTATATGCGTGACGGGCAGCCGTTCCCGTTCTCCCCCCGCAGCATCCTGCGCGAACAGCTGCGACAGCTCCAGACAGAGGGCTACAAGTTCATCGCCGGCCTCGAAGTCGAGTGGTATCTCACTCGTATTATCGACGAATCTCTCGAGGGTGGTTCGCTCGGTGCCCCGGGCACCCCCGGCGATCCGCCCACGATCGCGCCGGTCGCTCGCGGCTACAGCTACCTGCTTGATGATCACCTAGATGCCATCGACCCGGCCCTGCGGCCGATCCGCAGGGCGATCGAGGAACTCGGTCTGCCGCTGCGCTCGTTCGATGACGAGTGGGCTCCCAGCCAGATCGAGACCACTTTCGACATTCTCGAGGGCATGGCAGCCGCCGATTCGGCGTCGCTGTTCCGCACTGCAGTGAAGCAGATCGCCCGGCGCAACGGTTATCTCGCGTCGTTCATGTGTACGCCGGCGTACCCGGGTTTCTATGGCTCGGGATGGCACCTGCACTCCTCGATCAACGATCTGAACGGCAACAACGTGATGATTCCGGGCGAGGGAGAGGCCCTGTCCGAGGTGGGTCGTCACTATGTCGGCGGTACGCTCGCCCACGGTGCCGCGGCCTCGGTGTTCACGACGCCGACAGTCAACGGCTATCGCCGTCGCCGGCCCTATTCGCTCGCTCCCGACCGGCTCACCTGGGGGATGGACAACCGCGCCGCCATGATGCGCGTCATCTCGTGGCCCGGAGATCCCGTCTCTCATGTGGAAAACCGGGTCGGCGAGCCCAGCGCGAACCCCTACCTCTACATGGCCGCCCAGATCGCGATGGGTCTGGACGGCATCAGGAACCGCACCGATCCCGGTCCGCTGCACGAGGACCCGTACGCCGCGGACGTCCCCACTCTGCCCCAATCGTTGGTCGAAGCCGTCGATGTTCTGGAAAAGGACGAGTTCTTCCGGTCTGCTTTCGGTTCCGAGTTCATCAACTACATGGTGGCGGTGAAGCGGAGCGAGCTCGGTCGATATCAGGCGTGGCTGGACGAGAATCCCGACGAGAGCACCTATGTCAATGGGGTGACCGATTGGGAACATCGCGAGTATTTCGAGAAGTTCTGATCGATCCCGAACCCTGCCCCCGATCACAGGAGAATTGCTGATGCCAACTGTCAATTACATCCTCCCCGACGGTTCCGTACGCGCTGTTGATGGCAAATCGGGCGCGTCGTTGATGGAGACCGCAATCCGCAAGGGCGTACCCGGAATCGTCGCGGAGTGCGGCGGCGCATGCTCCTGCGCCACCTGTCACGTGTATGTCCGGGAGGAGTTCCAGCCGATGGTCGGCGGGCCGGGGGATTGGGAGGATGAAATGCTCGAGGAGGTGGTCTCCCCCCGGGACCAGGGCAGCCGTCTTTCCTGCCAGATCACCCTCAGCGAAAACCTCGACGGGATCACCGTCACGATTCCCCCGGCCCAGCAATGACCGGCCCGGACGTGACAAGTGTCGTGATCGTCGGAGCCGGCCAGGCGGGGGCGCAGACCGCGCTGTCTCTTCGCGAGTTGGGCTATTCCGGGTCTATCGCTCTCATCGGCGACGAACCCGCGTTGCCCTATCAGCGCCCGCCCTTGTCCAAGGGCTATCTGTTGGGACAACTCGATGAGGATGACCTGCTCCTGCGCACCGCCGAGGTGTTCGCCGATCAGCAGATCGATGTCCTGACCGATGCCGAGGTGGTGGCGGCCCAGGCGCCCACCACCACGGGCGGTGGCCGAGTGGATCTCGCCGATGGGCGCTCCCTGTCGGCGGACGCGATCGTGCTGGCCACCGGCGCGGCCGCGAGGGCGATGCCCATTTCGGGAGCGGAACTGCCCGGTGTCTGCTTGCTCCGCACCATGGCCGATGCTCAGACGCTGGGCCTCGCCCTCCAGTCGGCGAGTCGAGTCGTCATCGTCGGCGGTGGGTTCATCGGGCTCGAGGCAGCCGCCGTCTGCCGACAGCGGGGGCTTGAGGTCACAGTCGTCGAGGCCGCTCATCGTCTGTGTGCTCGCGCGCTCACCGCCCCGCTGTCGGATCACCTGTTCGCTCGGCACCGGGCCATGGGTGCGCAGATCCTGCTCGGCACCACCGTGACCAGGTTCCTGCCGGCCACCGGGCCCGGTGCGAATCGGGTCGGCGGCGTCGAACTGAACAACGGCGAGGTCCTGCCCGCCGACCTGGTCGTGGTCGGCGTCGGCGCCTCACCCCGCATCGAACTGGCCGAACTTCTCGGGGCGGAATGTCGTGAAGGCATCGTGGTGGACTCGGGTTGTCGGACCAGCCTGCCCGGCGTACTGGCCGTCGGTGACTGCACCGAGGGCGGGCATCTAGCCGCACCGCCAGGAACTCGTCTCGAATCGGTCCACAACGCGGTCGAACAGGCCAAGGTGGCGGCTGCGGTCCTCACTGGGCAGCAGGGCGCGGCCTATTCAGTCCCGCCCTTCTTCTGGTCGGATCAGGGTGACCTCAAGATCCAACTCGTCGGGCTGACTGCCGATGTGGACCGGCTGGTCGTCCGGGGTGAGGTCGGCGGTGACAGGTTCAGCGTCCTTGCCTACCGTGCCGGGCGACTGGTGGGGGCTGACTGCGTCAATGATCCGCATGACTTCATGGCGGCCCGTCGCGCTCTGAACCAGGGGCGCACGATCGATCCGGATCGTGCCGCGGCCGGGGAAGCATTGAAGGGCTGTATCGTCGACTGACTAGAGCGCGCGGAGTTCCTCCGGGCCGAGGTCGCCGAGGCCGAGGGTGTCGAGGCCGAGGGTGTCGAGCGTCCGGGCCGACTCGGCGCGGAAGTCCTGGCCGAGAATCGTGTCGGCGATGGTGATCTCGGCGTCCATGACCGGTGTGGGTACGCCCAATCGCCGCGCCAGGTCGGTCAGGAACACCAGGCCATAGCCGACATCCTCGGTGAGATAGCGGTGATCGAGCTTGTTCTGGGCCCCGATGCCGAGGAAGCCCGGAGCGGTGGAATAGCTCGTCGAATAGTTGTCCTCGAGCATGTAGCCCTGCACCATCCCGACCTGCGGCTCCGACAGAATCGCCACCCCGAGCGCCTCGGCGATCGCCAGGCGCTCCGCATCCACCGCCTCGATCAGGCGGCCGACTCCGTCGGTCACGCCGTCCTCATAGAACAGGAAGTCGCCGCCGCGATCGATCGGTCCGGCATTCAGCAGCGACACGGCCGGATGGATCACCGGGTTGCCGTTCTGCAGGGTGGTCTGGAAGACACTTGAGGCGGCCGTCAGCGGCCAGACGTCACCGATGAGGTCGATGATCCCTTGCGTGCCGGCCGGGGGCGTTGCCGCCGCATAGGTTCCGGCCTTCAGCTTGAGGAAAACGTTGATCGTGGCCGGGCCCGTGATGCGCACCGCATAGGGCAACGTGCTGGTCTCGCCCACCACGATGTCGCCGCCCGGCACCAGCCCCGCGATCTGCTGGAACGTCAATGCCCCCGCACACGACGACGGGCACACGACCACGGTCATCCCCGGCTTCAGGTGGTCCTTCGCGATTTCGGCCATGGGCGGCGTCGCGTACGCCGGCCCCACCACCATCACCACCTCAGCCCCGTCCAGAGCCGCGGCGATGTCATGTCCTGCGTACGCGATCCGAGCCGTGCCCTCGATATCTCCTGTCGCCGTGATCGACCCCGCCGTCGCCACGGCCGCGATCTGCTCGCCGAACTCCGGCAGGTCGAACAGGGCGACCTCCCGTCCGTGCTGCGCGAGATCGAACGCACACGCCAGGCCGCCGTTACCCGAACCAAGAACCGCTGTCTTCATGGGGTCATTCTTGCCGATCGGGCTGAGCCTGGGTGCGTCCTGGCCGAAACACCGAAGCATCGCGAGCCCACGTTCGGAATACTGAACGTATCCCTGGGACGATCGTCGGTATCGGCGGTGGCCTCTATCATGTGCAGCGTGTAGACCGATGTGCGCTATGCGAACCTGCGAGGAGGATGGAGATCGTCGACTTCGTCCATGACGCTCCCCCTAGCTGGCCTACTCGGGCGACTTCAGGCGATTGGCGGGGGTGTCGGGCGTGCGTCACTGTGCCTCTTGCTCAGCCGGCGGGCCAGTGGGGGTTCTGAGCTGGCCCAGGGCTGCGAGGACTGCAGAGGTGGCAAGTGGTGCCAGGCCTGCTGCGATGAACAGGCTGGGGGTGTCGATGTGGCGGCTGAGGAGCCCGGTGACAGCGATGGACAAGGGCATGAAGGCGATGGAGATGAAGAAGTCGAGGCTGGCGACCCGGCCGAGCATCGCCAGGGGGACGTGTTGCTGCAGGACTGTGCCCCAGATGACCATCCCGATGCCGATCAGGGCTCCATAGAAGGTCAGTCCCGCGCCGATGGCCCAGGGGTTGGTGGTCATCGCTGGAATGGATAGGGGCAGGCAGCCGAGAGCCCAGGCGCCGATCATGGCTGGCAGGAAGTGTGTCGGTGTTCGCCAGGACCCGGCGATCAAGGACCCGGCCAGTCCGCCAGCGCCGAGGGCTGCGAGGACGGCTCCGTATAGTGCCGGGCCGTTGTGGTGCGAGGCGCGCATGAGGGCGGGTAGGAGAACTTCCAGGGGACCGGTGACGGCGAGGCCCATGATGGCGGCGAACAGGACGCTGGAGCGGACCCAGCGAGTGCGGGCAACGTAGCCGAAGCCGTCGATCAGGTCCCGTACGGGTGAGGCAGCTGAGCTGCCTGTTTGCGCCTCGGCCGGGGCTGGTGCGGGCAGCCGCAGCGCGGCGACGAGGGCGACGCCCAGCGTGGCGGCGATGACGTATCCCCCAGCGGCGGGCATGGTCGCGCCGATGACGGCTCCGACGACGGCGGGAGCCAGAGCCTGGCCGACCAGGGGGCGTGTGGCACCCTCAAGTCCGTTGACGGCCATCAGCTCGTCGGCCGTGACCAGCACGGGCACGAGGGCTGTGTAGGCGGGAAAGAAAAAAGCGGTGGAGGCTCCGATGATGAGGGCCGAAAGTCCGAGCATCCAGAACCTGATCGTGCCGGTGGTGGCGGCGGTGGAGGTCACCGTCGCCACCGTCAGGTTCAGGGCGAGCACGCCGACCATGATCGATCTGTTGGGCAGCCGGTCGGCGACTACTCCAGCAGGCAGGGAACCGGCGAGCAGGCCGATGCCGCTCCACGCAACCACGCTCGCCAAGGTTGCCGGCGTGGCGCCCAGGTCGAGGGTCTGCATGGCGAGGTAGAGGGCCCATGCGCCCTGGGCGAAGATCGTCAGCACCATGGCTGCAAAGAGGGAGCGATAGGCAGGGATGGTCAGGGGGTGAAGCGGGTTCACAGCAGGTCCTTCGAAGCGAGGTGGAGTTGGGGCCAGTGGGCCAGGTCGGTGAGCATCTGCCGGTCGTGCGTGGCCACGATCACGGCGCAGGAGGTGCGCAGGAGCTCGGTGGTGATGTCGTCGACGAGGCTCGACGACAGGTGGTTGGTGGGCTCGTCCAGCAGCAACAGGTCCGGGTCCTCGGCCAGGCACATGGCCAGATGCAGCCGCCGTTGCTGACCCTGTGACATGCGCCCCACCCGGG
Source organism: uncultured Enemella sp. (assembly GCA_964515145.1). GTDB lineage: Bacteria > Actinomycetota > Actinomycetes > Propionibacteriales > Propionibacteriaceae > Enemella. The sequence continues at coordinate 13,151 of CAZEVN010000030.1, read as the reverse complement.
TGCGGGTGGCGGAGGCTTCGAGCAGTCCGAGAGAGCCGAGCGAGGTTGGCTGTCCGCGCCGGCCGATGCGGGCCAGGTGCGTGTCGTAGGCCATGTGGGCGGGATGGTCGTGGTCCCAGTTGGGGATTTCCTGCGACAACAGCGAGATCCGTGCCTTCGGGTTCACCCGCAACTGTCCTGTGCTCGGAGTGAGTCGCTGGGCGAGAACGCTCAGCAGCGTGGACTTGCCGGCGCCGTTCGGCCCGGTGATCATCAACCGGTCGCCCCCGCTCACGTCCAGGGAGATGGGTGTGGCCAGCCGATCTTCCACGGTGAGCATGGAGGCGTTCAGGATGGACTGACCCGGGCGAGTGGACGATGCGGGCCACGACAGGCGCAGTGGTGGTTCAGGCACGCTGACCTCATGACGTGCCAGATCTTCCACCCGACGATTGAAGGCTTGGACCACACCCCCAGCACGAGTGGCACGCTGGTGTTTACCCGTGCCCTTGTCCGGCCTCCAACCGCCCTGCGACAGGCGGGAACGCGCCTCGGCTGCCGCCCGCGTCAGTTCTCCGTGCCGGGCACGTTGGGCGGCATGATCGTCCTCCCAGGCGAGCCGATCCCGCTGGCGACCCTCGACCCAGCCCGAATAGCCGCCGGCGTAGAACCTTGGCAACCCGTCTCGGGTCGGGTCCAGATCAAGGAAGTTCGTGGCCACATCATGCAGGAGCGCCCGGTCGTGACTGATCAGGACCACCCCACCGGGATGGTCCTGCAGCTGCTGGGTCAGGAAGGACAGCCCTGCCGCGTCCAGGTGGTTGGTCGGCTCGTCCAGCAGCAACAGATCAGGGGTTGACCCGAGCGCGACGGCCAGACGCACCCGATACCGCTGGCCCACCGACAACGTCGACAACACCCGATTGCGGTCGCCGCAGGCATCAAGACCCGCCAGGGCGATATCGACCCGGCGCTCGGCGTCCCAGGCGTCCAGCGCAGTGGCTGCTTCCAACGCATCGGAGTAGGCATCGGCGGCATCCTGACCAGCCGCCAATGCCCGGCTCGCTGAGTCCAGTGCGCATAGGGCCGCCCTTGCCGGGACGGTTGCCTCGGCGATCAGGTCGCCGACCCTGCGGCCACCCTCGGTGACCATGTCCTGCTTGACCAGAGCCAGGGAGCCCAGACGACTCACCACACCCGAGTCCGACTTCAGGACGCCGGCCAGGACGTGCAGCAAGGTGGTCTTCCCCCGGCCGTTCTCACCAACGAACGCCAGGCGTGACCCGGCGGACACCGTGACATCCACCCCGTTCAGGAGCGGTCGGTCCCCGAAGGTGACGTGGATCGATTCAGCGCGGATGTGTGCGGCAGCCCCGTGAGGCGTTCCGACCCACACGCACGATGACAAAGGTTGTGAAGTGGGCATTGCGTACTCTCAGCTCGTCATGGAGCCGGGCAACACAAAGAAGCCGCCCGGCAGATGGCCAGGACGGCAGACGAGAGATAAGAAGGGGTCCCGCCGCCGTCAGCGGGCGGACCGCAACTTCATCGAGGCAATACCCAAGTACATGACACCGAGGCTACACAGCCGGGTGATCCCTCTGCGAATCAATTAACGTCCCGGTCGGCACCCGCTAGCGCCGCAGTCGCAGATCCGCGGCGATCGCAGTCGCGGCTGTGCGGGCTGCCTCGAGGACCGAGCCTTCGAGTTCTTCCACCGTCATCCGGGACGCGTGCGCCGAGACGTTCATCGCCGCGACCACGCCCTCGCCGTCGTGGATGGGCAGGGCGATCGAGCGCACGCCCAACTCGACTTCCTGGTCGATGCTGCACCAGCCGCGCTCGCGGGTGGCGATGATCTCCGAACGGATGGCGGCCTTGTCGGTGAGGGTGTGCGGCGTGCGCGGCTCCGGTGTGAGGTTCTCCAGATAGGCGTCGAGGTCCTCGTCGGGCTCGGCGGCGAGGAGGACGCGGCCCATGGCCGTGCAGTAGGCAGGTAGCCGATCCCCGATGCCGAGGGCGATCGACATGATCCGGTTGGCCGAGGTGCGGGAGACATAGAGGATGTCGCCCCGGTCCAGCACTGCCGCCGAACACGATTCGGACAGCTGGCGGGCCAAAGGCGCGAGATGCACGCGAGCCACGTCGGGAAGGGATGCGGAGGCCAGATAGGCGTACCCGAGCTCGAGCACCCGCGGCAGCAGGAAGAACTCGCGTCCGTTCGCTCCCACATAGCCCAGGGATTCGAGCGTGATCAGATAGCGCCGGGCTGCCGCGCGGGTGAGGTCGCATCGCCGGGCGACCTCGGTCAGGGTGAGCCGCGGCGCGTCCGGGCCGAAACAGCGGATGACCGCCAGCCCGCGCTCGAAGGACTGCACATAGCCCGCCGGACGCAGTTCCGGGTTCTCGTCCGCATCAGTCATGGGCCAAAGCCTAGCCAGATGTGCGCTGTGCGAACGCCAGCCTCGCCCAGCAGGCCTTGACGGCACCGAGATGAGCGGGGAGGATGTTCATTGAACGTACTTGTGTTCGCAGTGCGAACGAAGGGAACATCAATGGCGCCCCACTTCGTCCACGCTACCCCCGCCACCCGGGTCGTTTTCGGCGCGGGTTCCCGCCGCGATGTCGTCGCCGAGGCCGAGTTGCTGGGGGCGAAACGCGTTCTCCTCCTGGGCGGCGGCCACGAGTCGGGAGTGATCGCCGAGATCGCCGAGATCGCCGACGCCCTCGGATCACGCCTGGCCGGCACCTTCGACGAGATCGTCATGCACGTTCCGGCGGAGGTGGCGGGGCGAGCGGTCCGGGCCGCCCAGGATGCGCACGCCGACCTCCTCGTTCCGGTCGGCGGAGGATCCGCGGTGGGGACGGCCAAGGCGATCGCCAAAGAATTGGGTACGCCGATTCTCGCGGTGGCGACCACCTATGCAGGGTCGGAGATGACCCCTATCTGGGGACTGACCGAGAATGCCCGCAAGGTGACGGGGCGGGATCTGCGCGTGCTGCCGAAGACCGTCATCTATGACCCCGAACTCACGCTCACGCTGCCCGCAGGGCTCAGTGCCAACTCCGGCATGAATGCGCTGGCCCACCTCGTCGAGGGGCTCTATGCGCCCAATGGCTCCCCGATCTCGGCGCTGACCGCTGCGGAGGGCGTCCGCGCACTCTCCTCGGCGCTGCCGCGCGTGGTCGGCGACCTCGACGATGTCGATGCCCGCTCCGATGCGCTCTATGGCGCCTGGCTCGGCGGCTGGATCCTTGGCACGACCGGGATGGGCGTCCACCACAAGATCTGCCACGCGCTGGGGGGCACGTTCGATACGCCGCATGCCCAGACCCATTCGGCGGTCCTGCCCTATGCGACGGCCTTCAACGCCGAGGCAGCTCCCGAGGCCATGGACCGCATCGTCCGGGCGCTCGAGGAAGCCGGCCGACCCACCCCGGATGCAGCAACAGGCCTGTGGCAACTGGCCACCGATATCGGGGCCAACACCTCGCTCCGTGCCCTCGACCTGCCCGAATCCGCCCTCGACGAGATCGTCACCCAAGTGGTCGACGCCGACCCGGTGAACCCGCGCAGAGTCGACGGAGACGGGGTCCGCGAACTCCTCGCCCAGGCGTACGCCGGCGCGCCGCCCACCCCGATCCGATAACCCGAACCCCCACAGCTGCAAAGGAGCAGACCCATGGACTCGATGACCGAAGACGACCTGCTGGCCGAGATCCAGCGCCGCCTGGAGAAGACCGCCGATCTCCGCCTGCGCGAGATCATGCAGTCGTTGGTGAAACACCTGCACGCGTTCGTGCGCGAGGTGAAGCTGACCGACGACGAGTGGTTCGCCGCCATCAGGTTCCTCACCGACACCGGCCACATCACCGACGAGGTGCGCCAGGAGTTCATCCTGCTCTCGGACACGCTCGCCGTGTCGTCGCTCGTCGACCTCATCAACCATGGGCACGACGACAAGGCCGCGACCGAGCCGACGATCCTCGGCCCGTTCTATGTCCCCCAGTCGCCCGAGCGCGGGTTCGGCGAGTCGATGGTCGAATATGAGGACGGCGGCGAGCCGGCGATCCTGCGCGGCCAGGTGCGGTCGGTCGACGGTACGCCGATCGCGGGCGCCATCATCGATGTGTGGCAGAACGCCGCGACCGGGTTCTATGCCGTGCAGCAGCCCGAGGAGCAGGGCGCGACCAACCTCCGTGGCATCTATCGCTCCGATGACCAGGGGCGTTATGAGATCCGCACGGTTCGACCCGTGCCCTATCCCATTCCCTCCGACGGTCCCGTCGGCAAGCTGCTCGAGGCGACCGGTCGGCACCCGATGCGCGCAGCCCATATCCATTACCAGCTGTCCGCGGACGGCTACGACCACCTCACGACCCACCTGTTCGACCGCACCAGCGAATATCTCGATTCCGATGCCGTGTTCGGCGTCAAGGACTCGCTGATCAAGGACTTCGTGCCAGACGCCGACGGCGTACTCGTCTGCGAACACGACTTCGTCCTGGTGCCGAGCAGGTGACGGACGCGTTCGTCTTCGATCCGATCCGGACCCCGTTCGGGCGTTACGGCGGCGCGCTCGCCGGCGTACGCCCGGACGACCTGGCCGCCCACGTTGTCCGCGAACTCGTGGCGCGGGCGGATGGGCTGGACGTCGAACGCATCGATTCGCTCGTGTTCGGTAACGCGAATGGTGCGGGGGAAGACAACCGGTGCGTGGCGCGGATGGCGGGGCTGCTGACCGGATTGCCGGTAACGCTGCCGGGCACGACGATCAACCGCCTGTGCGGCAGCGGCCTGGATGCGGCGATGGCCGGCTCGCGGGAGGTCGAGACCGGCGACGCCGACCTCGTCCTCGTCGGCGGGGTCGAGTCGATGTCGCGGTCGCCCTGGGTCGTGCCGAAGTCGGACAGGCCGTTTCCGGCGGGCAACCTGACCGGCTTCAGCACAGCGCTCGGCTGGCGCATGGTGAATCCGCTGATGCCGTCGGAGTGGACCGTGTCGCTCGGGGAGGCGACCGAGCAGTTGCGCGAGCGCCATGACATTCCTCGGGGGCGACAGGACGAGTTCTCGGTGGCGTCACACCTGCGGGCGCACGCCGCGTGGGAGGCCGGTCACTATGACGATTGGGTGCTCCCCGTGCCCGGGACGGACCTCACCCGGGACGAGAGCATCCGCCCGACCTCATCGGTCGAGGCGCTGTCGACGCTGAAGACCGCCTTCCGGGGCGACGGCACCGTCACGGCCGGCAATTCCTCACCGCTGACCGACGGGGCAGCCGCCTGCTGGATCGGTTCCGGGTACGCCGCCGGGCTGCTGGGCACGGAGCCGCTCGCCCGGATCGCCGGGCGCGGGGCGAGCGCGATCGAACCGCAATACTTCGGCTATGGGCCCGTCGAGGCCACCGCCCGCGCGATGCGGCGCGCCGGTATCGACTGGGACGACATCGCTGCGGTCGAGCTCAACGAGGCCTTCGCCGCCCAGTCACTGGCCTGTCTCGACGCCTGGCCGGTCGACCCCGAACGCGTCAACGCCTGGGGTGGCGCGATCGCGATCGGGCACCCGCTGGGTGCCTCCGGCGTACGCGTGCTCGGGACCCTGGCCCGCCGACTCGCGGCGAGCGGGGAGCGCTGGGGGGTGGCGAGCATTTGTATCGGCGTCGGCCAGGGCCTGGCCGTCGTGCTGGAGAACGTGGAGGCGCGATGAAGAAGGTGACCCGGGACGCCGCCGATGCGGTGTCGGTGATCAGGTCCGGCGACACGGTGTTGATCGGCGGGTTCGGCATGGCCGGCCAACCGGTCGCCCTGATCGAAGCGCTGCTCCGCACCGATGTGCAGGACCTCACTGTCGTCAACAACAACGCCGGGAACGGAGATCAGGGACTTGCCCTGCTCATCGCCCATGGCCATGTGCGCAAAATGATCTGTTCGTTCCCCCGCCAATTCGATTCGTGGCACTTCGACGCCGCCTATCGAGCCGGACGCGTGGAGCTCGAGGTCGTGCCGCAGGGCACGCTGGCCGAGCGCATCCGCGCCGGGGGCTCCGGGATCGGCGGGTTCTTCACCCCCACCGGCTATGGCACCCCGCTCGCCGAGGGCAAGGAGACGCGCATGATCGACGGGCGGGGCTATGTCCTCGAGTCACCGATCAAGGGTGATGTCGCCCTGATCCGGGCGCATCGCGCCGATCGTGTGGGCAATCTCGTCTATCGCAAGACCGCCCGCAACTTCGGTCCGATCATGGCTGCGGCCGCGGCCCATACGGTGGCCGAGGTCGACCATGTGGTCGAGGCAGGGGACCTCGATCCGGAGGCGGTCATCACGCCCGGCATCTTCACCCACACGCTTCTCCATCGCGAGGCGACCCAGGGGGCACGGGCATGAGCGCGCCGCTGACCAAGACCGAACTGGCCGAGCTCGTCGCGGCCGACATCCCCGCCGGGGCGTACGTCAATCTCGGCATCGGCCAGCCGACGACGGTTTCGAACTATCTGACTCCCGCGCAGGAGATCACCCTGCACACCGAGAACGGCATGCTCGGCATGGGACCCGAGGCCGTCGGTGACGAGATCGACACCGACCTGACCAATGCCGGCAAGATCCCGGTGACCGAGCTGCCGGGCGCGGCCTATTTCCATCACGCCGATTCCTTCGGGATGATGCGCGGCGGCCATATCGATGTCTGTGTGATGGGTGCGTTCCAGGTCTCCGAGAACGGTGACCTCGCCAACTGGCACACGGGTGCGCCGGATTCGATCCCGGCCGTCGGGGGAGCGATGGACCTCGCTGTCGGTGCGAAGCAGACCTGGGTCATGATGACGCTGTTCACCAAGACCGGGGAGCCCAAGCTGGTGCCCGCCTGCACCTATCCGCTCACGGGAATGAACTGTGTGACGCGCGTCTATGCCGACCTCGGGGTCTTCGAGCTGACCGCTCGTGGAGTCGTGATCAGCCGGACCTTCGGCATGGACGCCCAGGAGATTCGCGCGCGGATCCCGGCGCTGCGCTGGGCCGACTGACTCCTGACTCCGGTGCCCGGGTCAGCGCACCAGGGCCGCGACCAGGGCCTTGAGCTGGCGCGCCACGGGGCTGGGGGCCTCGGGCTGCAGCAGCTCGAATGTCTGGGTATTGCGCTGGACCCCGTGGAGGATCGCCACGACCTCGTGGCTGGGGAGCGCCATCGTGCGCTGCTGGGATTCGAGCACTTCGTCGATGAGTTCCGCGAACAGCTCATGGGTGCCGTTCTGGACCTCGACATAGGCACGGCCGAACTCGAAATGGCGAAGGGCATAGAGCTCGAGCTCCCGCAGCAGCATGGCCTCGGGCCGGTCCTGCGCCTGGGCGGCGAAGAAGGTGTCGACGGCGGCATCGACCAACTCCTCCACGGTCGCGGGCTCGTCGCTCACCGCGGCCAGGGCGGCACGCAACGCTGTCATGGCGCTCTCGGCGATGCCCTGCAAGAGGGCGAAACACAGCTCGTCCTTCGACTCGAAGTTGGAATAGAACGCCCCTCGCGTGAAGCCGGCGGCCTCACACAGCTCCTCGACGCTCGCACCCGTGACGCCCTTGTCGCCGAAAACCTTCACGGCCGCTTCCATCAACCGTTGCCGCGTCTGGGCCCGACGGGCGCTGACGGGCGGATCGCTGCTCACGGTCATGACGGACATCTTGCCTTCCCCGGGATCTCTCATTGGACTGAAACCCAGTTTGCATACAGGACTGTATCGAATACATTTCTGTATTGAAACTTCTCGTCGGCGAAGGGCCGCAGGTGTCGACCTATCTTTATGACCTCGGACGCTGGTGCTTCCGCCGGCGTCGCCGCGCGCTCGCCGGCTGGCTCCTGATCCTGGTGGTGCTCGGCGCGCTCGGGGTCGGCATCAGCGGGAAATTCGACGACGCCTTCGAGATCCCGGGGACGCAGTCGCAGGAGGCCCTGGACCGGCTCAACATGACTTTTCCCGAGGTCTCCGGCACCCGGGCCAGCGTCGTGGTGATCGCGCCGCCGGGGCAGAGCGTCGACGACGAACCCGTCCGACTCGCCCTCGAACGCGGCCTCGGCACCTTCTCCGACATCGACTATGTCGACAGCGTCACCTCGCCCTATGACCCCATGGTCGCCGGAATGATCAACGACGCCGGCACCGCTGCGATGGTCAACATCCTGTTGGACGTGCCCGGCACGGAGGTGACCGACGCCCAACGCGACGAACTCGTCCGGACCGCCGAGCAGCTCCAGGAGAACATGCCGGCCGGATCCCGCGTCCAGATCGGCGGCGACGCCTTCTCGGTCGAGATCCCCCAGATGTCGATCATCGAGCTGGTGGGTGTGGGCGTGGCGATGGTCGTGCTGCTGGTCACCCTGGGCTCGGTGGTGGCGGCCGGCATGCCGTTGCTGACCGCGATCATCGGTGTCGCCGTGACCATGGCGATCATGCTCATCGCGACCCGGCTGATGGCCATCAGCTCGACGACCCCGATGCTGGCGGTGATGCTGGGCCTGGCGGTGGGCATCGACTATGCGCTGTTCATCCTGTCCCGGCACCGCGAGCAATTGGCCGAGGGCATGGACACCGAGGAGTCCGCGGCCCGCTCGGTGGCGACGGCGGGATCCGCTGTTGTCTTTGCCGGGCTCACCGTCGTCATCGCCCTCATCGGCCTGTCGATCGCCGGCATCCCGTTCCTCGGGGTGATGGGCGTCTTCGCCGCCGTCGGCGTGGGCCTCGCGGTGATCATCGCCCTCACGCTCCTGCCCGCGCTGATGGGTTTCGCGGGGGAGAAGATGCGCCCGAAGAAGTCGCGCGCATCGGCGGCCGATGTCGCCGGGAGCCGGGCTGTCCGGGAACCGGACGAGACCGCTGCACCGGCCCCGCTGCGCGGACCATCCGCCTGGTGGGTGGGCGTGGTGACGAAGGTGCCGCTGCTCACGGTCATCATCGTGATCGCCACCCTGGGCGCACTGAGCATCCCGGCCAAGGACATGCAGTTGTCGCTGCCCAACTCCGGCCAGCACTCGGCGACCGCCCCCGACCGGCTCGCCTATGACCTCGTGGAGCAGGAGTTCGGGCCCGGCTACAACGCCCCGCTCATCGTGACCGCGGGCATTATCGGCTCGACCGATCCCCTGGGACTGGTCGCCGACCTCAAGGCGGAGATCGAGCGGATCCCGGGCGTCCACTCGGTCCCCCTCGCCACCCCCAACCGCAACGCCGACACCGGCTTCATCCAGGTCATTCCCGACTTCGGGCCGACCGACCAGGGCACGAAGGATCTCGTGGAGGCCCTGCGCGACAAGGGGCCCGAGTGGGAAGAGCGCTTCGGGGTCGAGACCGCCGTCACGGGCATCACCGCGGTCCAGATCGATGTCTCCGACAAGCTGGGCGGCGCATTGCTGCCGTTCGGCATCTTCGTCGTCGGTCTGTCGCTGGCGCTGCTGACGATGGTGTTCCGCTCGATCTGGGTGCCGCTCAAGGCGACCGTGGGCTATCTGCTGTCGGTCGGCACCGCCTTCGGTGCGACCGCCATGGTCTTCAACTATGGCTGGGGCAACGAGATCATCAACCTCGAGAAACCCATGCCTGTCATCTCCTTCTATCCGATCCTGCTGATGGGCATCCTCTTCGGTCTCGCGATGGACTACGAGGTCTTCCTGGTCTCGCGCATGCGGGAGGAATATGTCCACGGCAAGTCGGCGATCGAGGCCATTCGGCACGGTTTCGTCGGCTCGGCCAAGGTCGTGGTTGCAGCTGCCCTGATCATGGTAGCGGTGTTCGCGTTCTTCGTGCCCGAGGGTGACGGCCCGATCAAGCCCATCGCGTTCGGGCTGGCGATCGGTGTCGCGGTCGACGCCTTCGTGGTCCGCATGACACTGGTCCCGGCCGTGCTCGCGCTGCTGGGAGATCGCGCCTGGAAGCTGCCGGCGTGGCTCGACAAGCGCCTGCCCTCGTTCGATGTGGAGGGGGAGTCCCTCGCCCACGTCCTGGCTGCCTCCGAGTGGGCCGGTGAAGGCGACGACGTGCTCTTCGGCGAGCGGTTCGCGGTGAAGAGCCATCAGGGTCCGCTCGCGGCCCCGGTCGACCTCCATCTGAGGCCCGGCGAGGTGCTCGTGGTCGAGGGCCCGGTCGCCGCACGGACCCCGCTGCTTCTCGCGCTGGCCGGGCGCGTCACCGAGGTCGAGGGGCGCGCGCGGATCGCCGGCGGTGTGCTTCCCGAGCAGGCGGCCGGCGTACGCCGAAAGGTCGCGTTCGTCGACGCCCTCCATCACGACGGCACGCGCGCCCACGAATCCATCCGAGGGGACCTCGACCAGGCGCTGGCCAGTCCGCGTACCGCGATCGTGGTCGTCGATGGGGCCGATGCACTCCACTCGCATGACGAACGCGATGCACTCGCCGCCGCCATCGCCCGGGTGGGAGAGCCGGCGCAGGAGGGTGCGGCTGGGGATGCTCAGCCCGCGCTCGTCCTGGGCGTGGCCGACACGTCCGTGGTCGCTCCGCTCGCGCCGCGCGGCTTCCACCACATCCAATTGCAGGCCCCGGCGGAACCCCCCGAACCTCCCGAACCCGTGGACCCCGACGCCGACCCCGGCTCGCCCGACCCGGCACCGGATGACGACTCCCCGTTCGCCCGCCCCCATGCCCTTGCCACCCAGGAGCACCGATGATCACGCTCGAACGCGCCAGCCACAACACCCCGATCGGCTGGAAATCGTTGGTCGGGATCCTGGTAGTCCCTCTGATCGTGGCCCTGGGGTTCCTCGCCGCGACGTGGAACGCCGACAGCCGCATCCACCGCGCCCAGGCGGCCGTGGTCAACCTCGACGAGATGGTCGAACTCAACGGCCAGCCCGTCCCGCTCGGGCGTCAGCTTGCCGCGGGCCTTGTCGAACGCCGCGACGACAATCTGTCGTGGGAACTCGCCGACGCCGCTCACGCCGAGTCTGGCCTCGAATCCGGGCGCTATGTCGCCGTCATCACCATCCCCAAGGAATTCTCGGCCGATGCAACGTCGTTCGCAGCCAATGACCGGAACGCGCGGCAGGCGACGATCAAGGTCGAAACCTCCCAGGTCACCGGCATCGCCGATGGTGCGATCGCCCAGGTGATCGCGGAAACCGCCAGGGGAGTGTTCAACACCGAACTCACCGAGACCTATCTCGACAACATCTATCTCGGTTTCAACGAGACCGGGGAGGCGTTCCGGACCATCGCCGACGCCTCCGGGCAGTTGGCCGATGGCGGCAATCAGCTCGCCGACGGCATGCGCTCCTCCGCCGATGGCACCGCTGAGCTGGCCGCCGGCTCCCGGGCGTACGCAACCGGCGTCGGCGAGGCGGCGACCGGAGCCGACCAACTGGCCACGGGTGCCGAGACGCTCGCGGCCGGGGGTGGCCAGCTGAAATCCGGTGCTGACGGCCTGGCCGAAGGCGCTGGGCAGCTCGCCGACGGTGCGGGGCAAGTCGCGGGCGGTGTCGGGCAGCTGAGTGCCGGCATGGGTCAGCTCGCCGATGGTTCCCAGCAGCTGGCGGACGGTTCCCAGCAGCTCGCCGACGGCACGGCCCAGCTCGCGCCGGGTGTCCGCGCCTATGTCTCCGGCGTCGACCAGCTCGTCGCCGGGATCGAGCCGGTGCTCGGCCTGCTCGAGGGCATCGACACCAGTCAGCTCGATCCCGCCCAGCTCCAGGCCGCCGCCGACAGTCTGGCGACCATGCAGGCCGAGGCGATCGCCCAGGCCCAGCGCCTCGAAGCGATGGCGAATGCGCCCTGCCCGACGCCGGAAGGAGTGGAGTTCACGCCCGAACAGCAGGCCGCCTTCTGCGCCGAATGGGAACGGATGACCGCTTCGCTGACCACCGCGACCTCTCAGACCGGTGGCAAGTCCCCGGTGCAGTGGGCCAACGAGATTGCTGCCAGCCCCGAACTCACCCAGGGGATCACCACTCTGCGCACGTTCCTGCCGCAACTCCCCGAACTCGTCGACGGTGCCGGCCAGATCGGTCAGCTCCGCCCCGCCGGCGCGCAGATCGTGGCCGGCGTCGACGGCGTAGCCGAGGGCACCGCCCAGCTCAACACCGGAATCCAGGCCTTCAACACCGGCGTAGGGGAAGCCGCAGCCGGCGTACCCCTCCTCGCCGACGGCGCCAACCAGCTCGCCGGTGGTTCGCGCACACTCGCCGACGGGGCTGGGCAGTTCGCGACGGGTGTCGGGCAATACACGGACGGCGTGTCCCAGGTAGCCGCCGGCACGCGCGGCCTCGCCACCGGCATGAGCAGCTTGGCCGATGGCGCCGACAACCTCGCCACGGGCACCGAGGACCTCGCCGACGGCCTTGATCTCGCCGCCGATGGTGGGCGTGAGCTCGCCGACGGGCAGCGCCAGCTCGCCGACGGTCTCGCCGAGGGAGCAACGAAGGTGCCGACCTATTCCGACGCCGATCGCGAGGCACTCAAGACTGCGGTTGCCCAGCCGATCGCGGGCGGCGAGCAGGTGTCGGGGCTCATCCCGGCCGCCTCGTCGACGTCGCTGCTGATGGTGCTCGCGCTGTGGTTGGGCGGCCTGGCCACCTATCTGGTCATCCAGGCCATCTCGTCCCGCACGCTGACCTCGACGCGGTCGACGTTCGATCTGGTACGCCGCGCCCTGGTGCCCGGGCTCGGCATTGCCGCCGTGCAGGCGATCGCGCTGACCATCCTCGGCCAGGTCGTGCTGGGGCTGTCCGCGCCGAAGGTCCTCGGAGTGCTCGCGATGCTGCTGCTGGGCGGTGCCATGTTCGTGGTCGTGAACCACGCCCTGGTGTCGTGGTTCGGCGGGTTCGGGCGCTTGGTGTCGGTGACGATGGTGACGCTGGCGGCGGCCGGTGGGTTGTTGTCGGCACTCCCGGCGTTCTTCGACGTGGCGCTGCCGATGTTGCCCCTGACGCCGGTGTTGCACGGCATCCGCGCGATCATCACCGACGGGTCCGGGGTCACCGGAGCGGTGGCGATGACGGTCTTGTGGCTCATCGTCGGACTGGCTGCCTCGATCGGGGCGGTCCTCCGGCGGCGTACCGTCTCACCCCAGCGCTTCGCGCGCCTCGTGCCCCGATCCGCCCCCGCTTGATCGGCTCCGCCCGCCTCCCAGCGCTTCCGCAGCGGAAGCAATTGCATACGGCGCCGACCCCAAACCCTTCGCTT
>CAZEVN010000029.1:28078-33633 GCA_964515145.1 uncultured Enemella sp. | reverse complement strand
GGATCTGCTCCCTGACTCCATCGGTGATGGCGGGAATGGCGAAGTGGGTCGGCCAGAATTCACCCTCGTCGAGCGTGGCCGACCAGCTGGGCCTGGTGCTGGCAACGGGCGCGCCGACAAGCAACAGGTCGGCAGCGCGGCGGGCCTCGGGGTCCATGGTCACGTCAGGAGCGTACGGTCCGTCATGACCTTGAGCTTGGCGAACTCGTTGAGCAGGTCCTGGACCGTGGCGTTCTTCTTGTCCTCACCCGAGAGCTCGAACACGATCCGGCCGGCGTGCATCATGATCAGCCGATTGCCGAGCCGCAGGGCCTGGGCCATGTTGTGGGTCACCATGAGCGTGGTCAGCTCATACCGATCGACCGCCTTCTCGGTGAGCTCGGTGATGAGCTCGGCGCGGGACGGATCGAGGGCCGCGGTGTGCTCGTCGAGCAGCAGGATGCGCGGATCACTGAACGTCGCCATCAACAGGCTCAGGGCCTGGCGCTGGCCACCCGACAGCAGGCCGACATCGACCTTGAGCCGGTTCTCGAGCCCGAGCTCGAGGGCCTGGAGCTCTTCGCGGAACACCGACCGCTTCGACTTGGTGAGCGACTGCCGCAGGCCGCGGCGCTTGCCACGCGAATAGGCCATCGACAGGTTCTGTTCGACGGTCCCGTTGGGGCACGTGCCGGCCATGGGGTCCTGAAACACGCGGCCGACATAGCGTGCGACTTTGTGATCGGGCTGGCGCGTGACGTCGGCGTTGTCGATGTGCACGGTGCCGGCATCCGGCCGATAGACCCCGGCCACGATGTTGAGCAGCGTGGATTTGCCGGCACCGTTGGAGCCGATGACCGTGACGAAGTCCCGCTCCTCGAGCCGCAGCGACACGTTGTCGATCGCCACCCGCTCATTCGGCGTGTGGGGGAAGAAGACCTTCTTCACATCGCGGAGTTCAAGCATCAGTTCTTCCCCCGCTTGGCGAGTTCCTCGTTGATGGGTTCGCTGCCGCGTTGATCGGGCGTGTCCGGTGGGCCGGCCATGGCCGGCTGGTACGCCCCACCCGCCGCCTTGAGCATCTGTCGCTGCTTGCGGTGGGCCGACCAGCGTTTGAAGATCGTCAGGCGCGGCAGCAGGAGTGCGAGCACCACGAGCACGGCCGAGATGAGCTTCATGTCGTTGGGGTCGAAACCGGCCGACAACGCGAGCTGGATGACCTCGCGATAGATGACCGAACCGAGCACAACGGCAGCGGTCGCCACCGCGAAATGCCGGGATGGCAGGACGGCTTGGCCGATGATGACCGAGGCGAGGCCCGCGACGATGAGGCCGATGCCCATGCCGATGTCGGCGTACCCCTGATATTGCGCCATCATCGCCCCCGACAGCCCGACCAGCGCGTTGCTGACGACGAGGCCGAGGATCTTCATGTTGTCGGTCGATACACCCTGGGCCCGGATCATGGCCTCGTTGTCGCCGGTTGCCTGCAGTGCCAGACCGATGTCGGTGGACAGGAACCAGTCGGTGATCAGGAGGACGACAATCACCACAGCGATAAAGATGCCGACCGATGCCCAGGTGCCGAACATGCCAGCGCGACGCATGTCCGACATCGTCGTTTCGGCGCGGAGCATGGGCAGATTGGCCTTGCCCATGATCCGCAGGTTGATCGAATAGAGCGCGATCTGGGTCAGGATGCCCGCGAGCAGCGGGTTGATCTTGCCCTTCGTATGCAACAGGCCGGTGATCAGTCCGGCCAGAGCCCCCGCCACGAAGCCGAACAGCGTGGCGACCCACGGGTTGACCCCGCCGAGGATCGCCGACGCCGCGACGGCAGCTCCAGTGGTGAAGCTGCCGTCGACGGTCAGGTCGGGGAAGTTGAGGACGCGAAACGTGATGTACACGCCCAGGGCCATGATCCCGAAGATCAGCCCGAGATCAGCGGCCGCGAGGCCCTGATTGAGAAGGGTCTGGATCATCAGCCGACGTCGGTCGCCTCGGCGACGAGGTCAGCGGGCAGCTCGACGCCCATGCGCTCGGCGGCCTTGGTGTTGATGGTCGTGACGAATTCCTTCTGGGACTCGACCGGCATATCGGCCGGGTTGGCGCCGTCCTTCAGGATACGAACAGCCATCTCGCCGGTCTGATAGCCGAGCTTCTCGTAGTCGATGCCGATCGTGGCAAGGCCGCCACCCTTGACCGAGTCGCCCTCGCCGACGATGAGCGGGATCTTCTTCTGCTCGGCGACCTGGACGACGGCAGCGAGACCGGAGACCACGTTGTTGTCGGTCGGCACATAAATCGCGTCGGTGTTGAGCGACGCGGCGGCCTGGGCGACCTCACCGGTGTTGGTGATGGTCTTCTCCTCGACCGTCAGGCCCTCGGCCTGGGCGGCGGCCTTGGCGGCCTCCACCTGGACGGCGGAGTTGACTTCACCGGAGCTGTAGATGATGCCGACGGTCTTGGCCTCCGGCTTGATCCGCTTGATCAGCTTGATCTGGTCGGCGACCGGGTTCATGTCGTTGGTGCCGGTGACATTCGCGCCGGGCTTCTCGTTGCTGTCCACGAGCTGGGCCGCGACGGGATCGGTGACCGCGGTGAAGAGGACCGGCTTATTGGTGACCACCTGGGCGGTCGCCTGGGCCGTCGGCGTGGCGATTGCGAGGATCAGGTCGAAGTTGCCCGTGTTGAGCTTGCCGGCGATGGACGTCGCAGTCGCCTGCTCACCCTGGGCGTTGTTCTCGTCGTAGGTGGCCTTCAGACCGGCGTCGGCGATCGCCTTCTTGAAGCCCTCGCGCGACGCATCCAGCGACGGGTGGGCGACGATCTGGGTGATCCCGATCCGGTATTCCTTGTCGGCGCCTACGGCCGCGGGAGTGCTCCCGGAGGTCTGGGTGCCACCCGATCCGCAGGCGGTGAGCGCCAGTGCGGCAGTGGCAATAATCGCGCCCAGGGCGCGTGCGGGCGACTTCTTCATCGCTGGTCCTTCCGGTTGTCCCGAACGTCCGGGCTCCTCGGCAACATTGGCTTTGGTCCGCACAAAGTAGCCGATTCGCCCCACAAAGTCGCCGGACGTCCGCAGCTGTTATGGACCAGAGACCAAGATGCCGCACACACCTGTGCCCGGGCTCCGGGTCGCGTGGGGCACAGGGATGGCTGTGCGGCGCTATGCAATTGCTTCCGCTCCGGAAGCATGGGCTGGAGCTTTGGCTTTCCGCGTCCTGCGGCCCGGCCGACCCCGGGCCAAGATATTCAGCTCCAGTTGACGTCTTCAGCTCCCGCTAACCGCTTGAGCTCCCGCCCCATCGCAATCAGCTTGTCTTCGCGTCTAAGGCTCCCCGTGCACCGGGGGCGGAGTCGGCGAGCGCAAGCTGGATGGTTTTGGGGCCTGAGAAAGCGCAAGCCCAAGCTGCAAATGGGCGCTGACTGCCGTGAACGCAAGCTTAACGAGCGGTCTTCCAACGCGATTTCACGCGTCCGACCAGTTCGGCAGAGGTGGTACGCCCGGGCCGCGGGAAGGCAAGCTGAATGGGCGTCTTGCACAGCGCCGCTCACCCAGTGCTTCCGGAGCGGAAGCAATTGCATAGCGCCCCTCACCCATCCCTGCGCGCGCCCGACTCCCGCCGGCCGCGCGCACGGGCGTACCCCGATCCGAACGATCGTGAGCCGTCAGGACTTCTTGGCGCCCTTGTCGGTCTCGGCCGCGGCACCCTTCGCGGAGCCGTCCTGCTCCCCGTCCTTGCCCTCGCCCTTCTTCTCGGGCTTGGCGTCGACGCCGGCTTCCTTGCGCTGCTGCGCCGTGATGGGCGCGGGAGCCTGGGTCAGCGGATCGAACCCACCGCCCGACTTCGGGAACGCGATGGTGTCGCGGATCGAGTCGGTCTTGGCGAGCAGCGACACGATGCGGTCCCAGCCGAAAGCAATACCACCGTGGGGAGGGGCGCCGAACGAGAAGGCGTCGAGCAGGAAGCCGAACTTCTCTTGGGCCTCTTCCTCGCCGATCCCCATGACCTTGAAGACGCGCTCCTGGACGTCGCGACGGTGGATACGGATCGAGCCGCCGCCGATCTCGTTGCCGTTGCAGACCATGTCATAGGCGTACGCCAGCGCGCTGCCCGGATCGGTGTCGAACGTCTCGAGCGACTCCGGCTTCGGCGAGGTGAACGCGTGGTGGACCGCGGTCCACGCTCCCCCGCCCACGGCCACGTCACCGGCGGCCACCGCGTCGGAGGTCGGCTCGAACAGCGGCGCGTCGACGACCCAGAGGAACGACCACTGGTTCTCGTCGATCATGTCCGTACGCTTCGCGATCTCCAGCCGCGCCGCACCCAGGAGCTCCTGCGAGGACTTGCGGGCACCCGCGCCGAAGAAAATGCAGTCACCGGGCTTGGCACCGACCTTCTCGGCCAGCCCCGCACGCTCGGTCTCGGAGATGTTCTTGGCGACCGGGCCACCCAGCTCGCCGTCCTCGGCGACGGTCACATAGGCCAGACCCTTGGCACCGCGCTGGCGGGCCCATTCCTGCCAGGCATCGAAGGTACGCCGCGGCTGGGACGCCCCACCCGGCATGACGACCGCACCCACATAGGCGGCCTGGAACACGCGGAACGGCGTGTCCGCGAAGAAGTCGGTGACCTCGACGATCTTGTTGTCGAAGCGCAGGTCGGGCTTGTCGGAGCCATATTGATCCATCGCATCGCGATAGGTGATCCGCGGGAACGGTGTGATGAGCTCGACGCCCTTGAGCTTCCAGACCTCGGAGACGATCGCCTCACCGAGCTCGATGACGTCCTCCTGGTCCACGAAGCTCATCTCGATGTCGAGCTGGGTGAACTCGGGCTGCCGGTCGGCCCGGAAGTCCTCATCGCGATAACAGCGCGCGATCTGGTAGTAGCGCTCCATCCCGCCCACCATGAGCAGCTGCTTGAACAGCTGCGGGGACTGGGGAAGGGCATACCAGGAACCGGGGCTCAGCCGCGCGGGCACCAGGAAGTCGCGCGCACCCTCGGGCGTCGAGCGCGTCAGGGTCGGAGTCTCGATCTCGATGAACTCACGCTCGCCGAGCACCTTGCGGGCGGCGGCGTTGACCTTCGACCGCAGGCGGATGACGTCACCGGAGGCCTTGCGGCGCAGGTCGAGATAGCGATATTTCAGGCGGGCTTCCTCACCCACCGTGATGCGCTCGTCGATCTGGAACGGCAGCGGCGCGGCCGGGTTGAGCACCTCCAGCTCACGGATGACGATCTCGATGTCACCGGTCGGAAGGTTGGGGTTGACGTTCTCCTCGCTGCGGGCCTCGACCACGCCGATGACCTTCACGCAGAACTCGTTGCGGAGATCGTGGATGCCGGCCGACTCGAGGTATTCATCGCGGACGACGACCTGGCAGACGCCCGAGGCATCGCGCAGATCGAGGAAGGCCACTCCCCCGTGGTCGCGGCGCTTGGCGACCCAACCGGCGAGGGTGACGGACTGGCCGATGTCTTCCGAGCGCAGGGTGCCGGCGGCGTGGGTGCGGATCACAGCTATTCCTCTCGTGGGCGGGCCTGCATAGACGGTGCAGGCTCCAATCA
>CAZEVN010000029.1:0-27978 GCA_964515145.1 uncultured Enemella sp. | reverse complement strand
GTGGTGTTGTTTCCGGGGCCACCGTTCACCATCAACAGATCGGTGCCGTTCAGCTCCAGGCGTGCGGTGATCACGGCCTCGCTGCCATCGGGCATGGTCATGCGCAGGAGCTCGTGGATCCTGCCGTCGGGAAAGACGTCCGCGTAATACTCGGCCATCTCCTCGGCATTGCCGGGAACCAACAGGCTGGGGGTCAAAGGCATGCGCCCAGTCTGTCACTCCGCCCGGCGACGCGGCAGCGGGTCGGGCTCCTCGTCCCAGGCCATTTCGACGAACGCGTCCTCGATCGGCTCGTCGTCCGGATCGATATGGCTGTGGAGGACTTCGCGGATGAGCTCCAGCTCTTCCTCCGGTATGCCCGCCTTCGGCAGCACCACGATCTCGCGTTCCCGCCAGTCGCCGGAGACGAGGACGACATCGTGGTCGTTC
Source organism: uncultured Enemella sp. (assembly GCA_964515145.1). Lineage (GTDB taxonomy): Bacteria > Actinomycetota > Actinomycetes > Propionibacteriales > Propionibacteriaceae > Enemella. Next base: position 27,549 of record CAZEVN010000029.1, on the reverse strand, counting down.
TCCAGCCAGCGCACGAACGCCGACCAGGGCTGCGCCGAGCCTCCCCTGTTCGACCGGACCTCGACGCCGTCGGGCCCGAGCGTCACGGCGTACGCCCCCAGCGCTCCCGCCCGCTGCCGCGCACGTCCCACGGCCACGAGATAGGCCACGACCGCGACCACGGCGAGGACGAGGGCGACGATGCTCGGGCGTACGCCGAACACGGCCTGGACCGCCACGACGAAGAGCGCTGCGCCGAACAGGAAGCCCGCACCGATGCCCACGACAGGATTGACGATGTGGCGCATCCGGTGGCCGAACACGCGGCCGGCGTCGGGGCGGACGTCATAGACCAGATGGCCGTCGTCGGTGATCATGCCGGTCCTACGCTCGGCCTCAGGTCCGTCTCGGGCGGGGTCCAGGCATCGGCGTCGGCCGCGAGCTGATCGCCCGAGCGGATGTCCTTCACCTCGCCGGGGGAGAACCAGACGAACGGGATGCCGCGCCGATCGGCATACCTGATCTGTTTGCCGAACCGGTCCGCCTTCGGCGCCACCTCGGTCGGGATGCCCCGCGCCCGCAGCTTCTGCGCAGTGGCGATGGCCTCGGGTCGGGCTTCCTCGGAGTCGACGGCGACGAGTACGCAGGTCGGGACCGAGCGCGACACCGCGAGCTTGCCCTTGGTGACCAGCGGCACGAGGATGCGCGTCACGCCGAACGAATAGCCCACCCCCGGATAGGTGGTCTTGCCGTCCGAGGCCAGCGAGTCATAACGACCGCCCGAGGCGACCGAGCCCATCTTCTCGTAGCCCACCAGTTCGGTCTCATAGACCGTCCCCGTGTAGTAGTCGAGCCCGCGCGCGATCTTCAGGTCGGCGACGATGCGCCCCGGCACGGCGGCCGCGGCGGTGGTCACCAGCGTGGCCAGCTCGTCGAGGCCGGCGTCGAGGAGTTCGGAGCGTACGCCCAGCGCCCGGACCCGATCCACGAACGAGGCATCCGCCGACTGGATATCGGCCAGGGCAACACACTGCCGCGCGACCGACTCGCTCAGCCCGAGCTCGCCGGTCAGCAGGTCGACCACGGCGTCCGGGCCGATCTTGTCGAACTTGTCGACACGCTGCAGGACCGCGGCGGTGTCTTCGATGCCCAGCCCCTCATAGAAGCCCTGCGACAGCTTGCGGTTGTTGACGTGCATGAGCACGGGCGGAATGCTCAGCTCGGTGTGGAGGCGCTCGAACGCCTCGAGCGCGACCAACGGGATCTCGACGTCGTGGTGCGCCGCCAAGGTCTCGGAGCCGATGATGTCGATGTCGGCCTGGCAGAACTCGCGATAGCGGCCCTCCTGCGGCCGCTCCCCGCGCCAGACCTTCTGGATCTGATAGCGGCGGAACGGGTACGCCAGGTGGCCGGCGTTCTCCAGCACATAACGAGCCAGAGGCACGGTCAGGTCGAAGTGGAGCCCCATCTCATCGGTGGCACCCTCCTCGGCGTGCAGTCGGCGGACGGTGAAGATCTCCTTGTCGATCTCCCCCTTCCGCGACAGCACGTCAAGCGGTTCCATGACGCGGGTTTCGATCGAGCCGAAACCGTGGAGCTCGAACGACTCGCGCAGGATGTCCAGCGCGCGTTGTTCGATGATCCGCCCGGCGGGCAGGAACTCCGGATAGCCCGAGATCGGCTTCGGACGGCTCACAGCATGTTCTCCTGCAGATAGGGATTCGTGGCGCGCTCGCGCCCGATGGTGGTCTGGCCCCCGTGCCCGGACAGCACTGCGGCCGAGTCGGGCAGGTCAAGGATGACCTCGCGCAGCGTACGCAGCATGGTGCCGTGGTCGCCACCCGGAAGATCGGTGCGGCCGATGCTGCCGGCGAACAGCACATCGCCCGAGAAGACGATCCGGTCGATCGGGAGGTCGGCCTCGGCGTACGGGATCTCCACCAGCGTGCAGCCCGCAGTGTGCCCCGGTGCATGCCGGAAGGTGAACTCGATGCCCGCGAACTCCTGCGTACCCGATTCGGGCAGACTCCGCACCTCCGCCGGCTCGATCAGCCCCTCGGCACCGCCGCTGAGCTGGCGACAGATCGCGGTCAGCTCGGGCATGCGCAGGTGGTCGAAACCGACGGACAGCAGGGGCCGGTCTCCGTCATGGATCCAGGCGGGAACGCCGAATCGATCGGTCAGGTCGTGCACCGAGAAAACATGATCGATGTGACCGTGGGTGAGGATCACTGCGACCGGGGTCAGGTCCTGCTGCTCGACGATCTGGATCACGCTCTCCGTCGCCATCATCCCGGGGTCGATGATCACGCATTCGGAGCCCGGCTCACGGGCGACGACATAGCAGTTGGTCTGCAGCGGTCCGGCGGGAAAGGAGGCGATCAGCACGGGCCACGAGTCTACCGCCGTCTTTTGGGGTGTCGCTGCGTGCGCCACCCGAACGTTGATAAGGCAAGATAGGGCGCATGAGTGAAGCTGCAGGTCCCGCCGACTTCGGACGGGTCGCCGAAGACGGAACCGTCTATGTCCGCACCGCCGACGGAGAACGTGCCGTCGGACAGGTCCCGGATGCCACCCCGGAGGAAGCCCTGGCGTTCTATGTCAGGCGGTTCGAGAATCTTCAGGTCGAGGTCGATCTCCTCGCCGCGCGCGTCCGGGCCGGCACCATGTCGCCCGAGGAAGCGCGCAAGGCAGTCAACTCACACAAGTCCCAGATCGCCGAGGCCAACGCCGTGGGCGACCTGCAGGGTCTGACCGAGCGCCTCGATGCCCTGACCGGGACGATCTCCGAACAGGCCGAGGCCCGCAAGGTCGTCCGGGCCCAACAGAACGAACAGACCAAGGCCACCAAGGAAAAGATGGTTGCCGAGGCGGAGTCCCTCGCTGCCGGCACCGACTGGCGTGGTGGAGTCAACCGGTTCCGGGCCCTCCTGGACGAGTGGAAGGCGCTCCCCCGCATCGATCGCACGACCGATGACGCGCTGTGGCATCGGTTCTCGAGCGCGCGGACGACCTACACGCGACGCCGCAAGGCCCAGTTCGCCCAGCAGGCCGAGAAACGTGACGCGGCCAAGGCCGTCAAGGAGCGCATCATCGGCGAGGCCGAGGCCCTCGCGGTGTCCACCGAATGGGGCCCCACCGCGGGCGCGTTCCGGGATCTCATGCAGCAGTGGAAGGCCGCCGGCCCGGCGCCCCGCGACGTGGACGAACAGCTCTGGCAGACGTTCCGCGGGCTGCAGGACCAGTTCTTCGCCGCCCGCAGCGCGGCGATGAGCGAGCAGGATGCCGAGTTCAAGGGCAACCAGGAGGCCAAGGAGAAGCTCCTCGACGAGGCCGAGAAGTCGGTGTTGCCCATCAAGGATCTCGCCGCGTCGAAGCAGGCTTTCCGGTCGTTCCTCGACCAGTTCGCCGAGATCGGCAAGGTCCCGCGCGATTCGATCCGGCCCATCGACAACCGCGTCCGTGCGCTCGAGACCGCGATCCGGGAGGCCGAGGAAGAGCAGTGGCGGCGTACCAACCCCGAAGCCAGGCAGCGTGCCTCCGATACCGCGAACAAGCTCCAGAACCAGATCGACGAGCTCAACGCCAAGGCGGAGAAGGCCGAGGCCCGTGGTGATGCCAAGAAGGCCAAGGAACACCGCGACGCCGCGGCGACCTATCAGAGCTGGCTGGAGCAGGCCGAAAAGGCTGTCCAGGACTACTCCGGATAGGTGCCGGCCCAGCCGCGGCTGGTCGCTCAGGGGTCGGCGCCGGGCACTATGCAATTGCTTCCGGAGCGGAAGCACCCGGCGGCCGGCATTGGGTCTGAAAATTGCACCCAGAGGTGCAATTTTCGCACCCAATCTCGGCCACCAACACGAGGGAGCTCGCCCCCGGTGGAGTGGAATCCTGCTCTCGCCGTGCTTCCGCAGCGGACGCAATTACATAGGGCCCAACACCCATCCCTCGCCGCAGACATCCACCCGTGCAGGCACTCACTGCTTGACGCGGAACACGTCGAACACGCCGGGCACGCGCCGGATGGCCTGGAGCAGGGACTCGAGGTGTTTCGGGTCGGCGGTCTCGAAGGTCATGCGGGCCTTGAACACGCGCTGCTTGTCGGTGCCCATGGTGGCGGACACGATGCTGACGTGATGTTCCGACACCATGCGGGTGATGTCGTGGAGCAGGCCCTGACGGTCGAGTCCCTCGACCTGGACCGCGACGAGGAATGAGCTCTCGGACGTCGGTGCCCACGACACATCGATGAGTCGGTCGGGCGTGGCGCGGAGGCTGTCGGCGTTGGTGCAATTGGTTCGGTGGACCGAGACACCCTGACCGCGCGTGATGAAGCCCATGATCTCGTCGCCGGGAACCGGCGTACAACACTTCGCGAGCTTCACCCACAGGTCCGTGTCGCCGTGGACGGCGACGCCGGTGCCGTTCCCGACCGTACGCCCGGAGCGGCGCCGGGAGATCGGGATGCTCTCCTCGGCTTCGTCCGCGACCTCCTCAGGACCGCCCTCGATGACGATGAGCCGTTGCACGGCGGCCTGGGCGGAGACCTGGTGACTGCCGATGGCGGCATACAGCGCCGGGACGTCCGCCAGCCGGAAGTGGTGCGCCACCGCCGCCAGGTGTTCGACCGTGAGATAGCGCTGAATGGCGAGGCCGGCCTTGCGTACCTGCTTGGCAAGAGCCTCCCGGCCCATGTCGACGTTCGCCTCGCGCTGCTCGCGGCTGAAGTATTGCCGGATCTTGTTGCGCGCCTTGGGGCTCTTGACGAAGGTGAGCCAGTCACGGCTGGGACCGGCACCCTCGGCCTTGGACGTCATGATGTCGACGACATCACCGTTGACCAGGGACGACTCCAGTGGCACGAGCCGCCCGTTGACGCGTGCGCCGATGCAGTGCTGACCGACTTCGGTGTGGATCGCGTACGCGAAATCGACGGGGGTCGCGCCGGCGGGCAGGGTGATGACCTCGCCCTTGGGCGTATAGACATAGACCTCGGCGGAGTTGATCTCGAATTGCAGGCCCTCGAGGAACTCCTCGGGATCCTGGGCCTCCTGTTGCCACTGCGTCAGCGAACGGACCCAGGTCAGCTCCGAGCCATCGGGATTGATGACATTGTCGGCGGCCGACTTGTTGGGGCTCTCCTTGTATTTCCAGTGAGCCGCCACACCATATTCGGCCCGCCGGTGCATGTCGTGAGTGCGGATCTGGAGCTCCACGGGCTTGCCGGAGGGCCCGAGCACGGTGGTGTGGAGCGACTGATACATGTTGAACTTCGGGACCGCGATGTAGTCCTTGAAGCGTCCCGGAAGCGGATTCCACCGGACGTGCATCACACCGAGCGCCGCATAACAATCGCGCGGGGTGTCGACCAGGATGCGCAGGCCGACGAGGTCATAGATGTCGGCGAAGTCGCGGCCGCGGACGACCATCTTCTGATAGATCGAGTAATAGTGTTTCGGCCGCCCATGGATGGTGGCCTTGATCTTGGCGTTGCGCAGGTCGCCGACGACCTGCTCGGTCACCTGGGCCAGGAGCTGTTCGCGCTGCGGCGCGCGCTCGGCCACGAGCTGCACGATCTCGGCATAGATCTTGGGATGCATCACCGAGAACGCCAGATCTTCGAGCTCCCACTTGACCGCATTCATGCCGAGGCGATGAGCGAGCGGGGCGAAGATGTCGACGGTTTCCTTGGCGATGCGGGTCTGTTTGTCGGGACGCAGGAAGTGGAGCGTCCGCATGTTGTGGAGCCGGTCGGCGAGCTTGATCACCAGGACGCGGATGTCGCGGGCCATCGCGACGACCATCTTGCGGATCGTCTCGGCCTGGGTGTTCTCGCCATAGGTGACCTTGTCGAGCTTGGTCACCCCGTCGACCATGTTGGCGACCTCGTCGCCGAAGTCGGCCCGCAGCTGCTCGAGTGTGTAGGACGTGTCCTCCACCGTGTCGTGCAGCAGCGCCGCACACAAGGTGGTCTCGGTCAGGCCCAGCTCGGCGAGGATGGTCGCGACCGCGAGGGGATGCGTGATGTAGGGATCGCCGCTCTTGCGGATCTGCCCCCGGTGATAGTGCTCGGCCGTCCGATAGGCCCGCTCGACGATCGCCGTATCGGCCTTCGGGTGATTGCTTCGCATCACCTTGAACAGGGCATCGAGCACCGACGCCTGGGCGGGGCGGCCGAACCGGGCGAGCCGGTGCCGCATGGACATGCGGGGCTGCTCGGGTCCGCTGGTCAGCCGATCAGGTACGCCAGCTGTCGCCGTGGCAGCGTTGAGATCCGGGGTGTCGTTCACGGGTCCCCTTTCTCAACTCTGGGTGGCTGGACGGCCGACCGGGCGAGGCACAAGTCTAGTCCCCGGCCATTCGGTCGGGAAAATGCTCGACGCGTGGTCAGTCGTCGTCGAGGGCACCGCCTCGTTCATAGCGGATCGGGATCTCCCGATCGCGGGCCGGGCGCTCCCCCGGTCCGGCACTCCGGCGGACCACGACAAGCTCATCGCCGGGCTCCAACCTGGCGACCGTGGGATCGAAATAGCGCCGGAGGGTCTTGTTGCGCACGACGGCGATGACCCGCTCCTCGGTGATCTCCGACGGGTTCTTGCCGACCTCGTCGGGGGTCACCTGGCGTTCGCTGATCTCGAGCCCATCGCCCGAGGTCAGCAGGTCCTCGAGCGTGGTGCCGATGTTGGGGCTGACCGCCGACATGCCGAGCAGTCGCCCGACCATGTCGGAGGAGGTCACCACTGAATCCGCGCCCGACTGCCGCAGCAAGGACACGTTCTGGTCCTCGCGCACGGCCACGACCACATGGGCCCGTGGGTTGAGCTGGCGTACGGTCAGTGTCACGAGGATTGCGGAGTCGTCCCGGTCGAGGGTGATGATGACCTCGCGGGCCTTGGCGATCTCGGCGCGGCGCAGCAGTTCCCGGCGCGTGGCATCGCCCTCGATCGCGGCCACCCCGTCAAGGTTGGCATCGGCGATCGCGGTAGGCCGGGCGTCGATGACGACCACCTTGGAGATGTCGCGGCCGTTGCGGGCGAGGGTGGACACGGCCGTCCGGCCCTTGGTGCCATAGCCGACGACAACGATGTGGTTGCGCATGCGCTTTCTCCAATGGGCGTCGATGAGGGCACGGCGGCCCTCGGTGGCCAGGACCTCCAGGGTGGTGCCGACCAACAGGACCAGGAACACGATGCGCAGTGGCGTGATGATCAACGCGTTGATGACGCGGGCGTGGGCGCTGACCGGGGTGATGTCGCCATAGCCGGTCGTCGTCACTGTGACGGTGGCGTAGTAGAGCGCATCGATGAAGTTGACGCCGTCACCGTTGGTGTTGTCGCTGTAGGAATCGCGGTCGAACCACACCAGCAGCGTGGTGATCGCCAGCAGGCCCACGCCGATGAGAGCCCGCAGCATCAGCTCCCGGGACGCTGTCGTGCCGCGGTTGGGCAGGGACACCAGTCCGCTGCCGGGTCGGCCCCGATATCCGCCCGGGTTGGGGATGATGCCCGCCATGCCTCAGCCCTCCACGACCAGGACCGGCTCGATGTCGATGCCCTGCTCGGCCAGCCGTTGCCGGGCACCCAGGAAGGCGAGTTCCATGAGCACCGCAACCCCGGCCAGTTCGGCATCCAGAGCCTGCACGAGGGCGGCCGTCGCAGCGACGGTCCCGCCGGTGGCGAGGATGTCGTCGATGATGAGGACCCGAGCCCCGGGGTGGAGGGCGTCGGCGTGCATCGCCAATCGATCGGTGCCGTATTCGAGCGCGAACTGCTGCTCGACCACCCGGCGTGGCAGCTTGCCGGGCTTGCGTACCGGCACGAAACCCGCCCCCAGCGCCATCGCGACCGGGGCACCGAAAATGAACCCCCGCGCCTCCATGCCGACGACGACGTCCACGTCGGCGGGGGCCAGGCGGGTGAGTTCCACGACGGCCGCGTTGAAGCCGGCCGAATCGGCGAGCAGGGGCGTGATGTCCTTGAACATCACGCCCGCTGTCGGCCAATCGGGCACATCGCGGATCAGGCCGCTCAGGCAGCGACGGTTGTCCGCGGAGGTGGCGTGCATCGACACGGCTATTTCTTCCGTTCGCTCCGCGTCCGGTGCCTCGGCTGGACTCGCTCCCCCGCGTCGGGTCTCCAGATCTTCGCCTCGTCGGTGGTGATGCGCGGGCCCGAGGGCGAGGCCGCGAGCTCCTCGTTGGTCGGCTCGCTGACATCCTCGTCGAGATCGACATCGTCGACCTCCTCGGAGGCCTTGCGGGGGCCCTTGCGCTGGGCGCGACGCGTCAGCGACTCCTCGTGGGCGATGATCTCGGGCTCACGCATCTTCATGTCGACCAGCAGCGGCGTCGCGATCAGCACCGACGAATAGGCACCCGCGACCATGCCGACGAACAGGACGAGGCCCAGGTCCTTCAGCGGGCCGGTGCCGAGGATGAACCAGCCGGCGACGAGCAACGCTGCCACCGGGAGGACACCGATGATCGTAGTGTTGATCGATCGGATGAGCACCTGGTTGACGGCCTTGTTGGCGAGGGCCGCATAGCGGACGCGCCCCTGCCTGAGGTTGGCCGTGTTCTCTCTGACCTTGTCGAACACGACGACCGTGTCATAGAGCGAATAGCCCAGAATCGTCAGCATGCCGATGAGCGTCGCCGGGGTGAACGTGAATCCGACCAGCGCATAGATGCCGATGGTCAACAAGAGGTCATGCAGCACGGCGACGATCGCGGCTATCGACATCTTGAGGTCACGGAAATAGATCCAGATCATCACCATGACCAGCACCAGGAACACGACGAGCGCGATCAGGCCCTGCTGGGTGATCTGTTTGCCCCACGAGGCACCGATCAGGCTGTAGGCGACTTCATCCGTGCCGACCCCCAGCTCCTTGGCGATCACCTCGCGCATGAGCGGGACCTCGGTCTCGGCATCGAGGGAGCGCGTCTGGACCCTGACGGTGTTGTCGCCCATCGTGGTCACGGTGGTGTCGTCGAGGTTGGGGATCCCGGACGCGGTCACGGCGGACCGCATGTTGTCGACAGTCTGGGCAGTGACGCGGGTGGGTGCCTGGAAGTCGGCTCCGCCGGAGAACTCGATGCCCAGGCTCAGGCCCCGCACCAGGAGCGCGATCAGGGCGATCGCGATGATGATGCCGGACATGACGTACCACGTCTTGCGCTGGCCGACGAAGTCGAAGGACAGGTCACCGACATACAGGCGGTGGGCGATGCTGCTCTTCGACTTGTCGGTCGTGTTGGTCGAGTTGGACATCAGGCCTCCTTCGCGGCCGCGGCAGCCGCGGTGGCGGGACGACGTCGCCTCGTGATGCGACCGGACAGGCTGCGAACGCCGAGCTTCTCGGCCTCCAGGCCGGAGCCCTTGCGACCCTCACCGAAGAACTTGGTGCGGACCAGCAATGACATGAGCGGCTTGGTGAAGAAGAAGACCACGGCGAGGTCGAGCAGGGTGGTGAGGCCCAGGATGAACGCGAAGCCCTTGACGCCACCCATCGCGAGGATGAACAGCACGATCGCGGACAGCATCGACACCGCGTCGGAGATGACGATGGTGTTGCGGGACTTCTCCCAGCCGGTTTCGACGGCGGACCTCAGGGATCTGCCCTCGCGTACCTCATCCCGGATTCTTTCGAAGAAGATGATGAACGAGTCGGCTGTCAGGCCGATCGCGACGATCGCACCGGCTATGCCGGGCAGGTTGAGCGCGAAGCCGACGGATTCGCCCAGCAACACGGTCATCGCATAGGTGAAGGCACCAGCCACGGCCAGCGACAGGACGACCACGATGAACAGGCCGCGGTAATAGAGGATCGCGTAGCCGACCACCAGCGCCAGGCCGATCAAGCCGGCGATGATGCCAGCCCGCAGCTGTTCGCCGCCGAGGGTCGCGGAGACGTTGGACACCTCGGAGACCTCGAAGGCGAGCGGAAGCGCGCCGTATTTGAGGACGTTGGCCAGCTCGGTCGCCGTCCGCTCGTTGAACGAGCCGGAGATCTCGGCGCGACCGCCGGGAATCGCCTGGCTCACACTCGGGCTGGAGATCACATGACCGTCCAGCACGATCGCGAAGCGGTTCTCGGGGTCCTGCTTGGCCGCCAGCGCGCCCGTCGCCGATTCGAACTGACGCCCGCCTTCGGCATCGAACTCGAGGTTGACGACCCAGTTGAGCTGGTTCTGCGGCACGCCGGCGCTCGCTGTGGTCAACCGGTCACCGGTGATGATGGCCGGGCCGAGGAGATATTTCTCGGTGCCCTCACGGTTGCAGGCGACCAGCGGCTGGTCGGAGATCTCTCCGGTCGGCTCGCCGCACTGATATTCCTGGAAGTCGATGTAGTCATTCTCATTCGGTGTCCACGACATCGCCTGATCGGGAGCCAGCCCCTGGCCGGGTGCCGTGGGGCGGGGCGTCCGCACCGGCGGCGGAGCCGTCGGCAGCATCGGCGCAGGCCGGTTGGCACCCTCGGCAGGCGGCGCCTCGGCCGCAGGGGTGGCGTCCGGGGCCGGGGCATCCGTTCCGGGCGTGGCTTCCCCGCCCGGCGTGGCTTCCCCACCCGGCGTGGGGTCGGTCGCCGGCGGCGCCGGCGGCTGGACCGGCATCGCGACATAGAGCGCGCGGAACGTCAGGACGGCGGTCTGGCCGACCATGCGCACCAACTCGTCCTGCTGAACGTTCGGGACCGTGACGACGACCTGCCGGTCACCCGACGTGGTCACTTCGGTCTCACCGACACCGAGGGAGTCGACGCGCTGCTGGATGATCGTGCGGGCCTGTTCGAGGCTCTCACCGCTGGGAGCGCCGCCCCCGACGGTGTTGCTGGCGGTCAGCGTGATGGTGGTGCCACCCCGCAGGTCGAGGCCGAGCTTGGGTGACCAGACCTTGTTGAACGCCATGACACCGAAGAACGCAGCCAGCACGATGAACAGGATGATGATCGTGCGCAACGGCCGCCCATATTTGGACGTGTGAGTCGCCATTGTCAGCCCTTCCGGTCCTCATCCGACCGGAAGGTCTCGGGATCGGGGTCGCTCACCGGCCTGTGATCGAGCTCCGGATCGGAGACGGGGTCATCGAGGAACTCCGGCTCGGCGGGAGACTCGAGGCCGACGGGACCGTCCTCGGCGAACTGCGAGCCCGGCGTGATCACCTGGAGCACCGCCTGCTTGAGCACGAGCACCTCGATGTCCGGAGCGATCTCGACTGTTGCCTGCTTGTCGCCGACCGACACGACCGTGCCATAGATGCCCGAGGAGAGCATGACGCGGGCTCCGGGCTGCAGTGACTCGGTCAACTTGGCTTGCTCGGCCTGACGTCGCCGGTTGGGGCGAATGATCAGGAAATAGAACGAGGCCACCATGAGGGCAATCAAGAGGCCGGTTGTCAATGGATCCATGGGTAGCACATTCGTTGGCTCAGTTTCCCGTGAGGGCTGACTGCGGGAGTCTACCCACCGCTGCCGACAAACCATGGTTCATCCGCGCTGTGGCTGGGACGGGGTTCAGGAAAAGAGGTCCGGACCCGGCGCGCCCGACGCAGGCGGGGCGAGCCCGAGGTGTCGCCAGCCGGCCTCCGTCGCCACCCGGCCGCGTTGCGTACGCATCAGGAAGCCCTGTCGGACCAGGAACGGTTCGGCGACCTCCTCGACCGTTTCGGCTTCCTCCCCCACGGAGATCGCCAGGGTGGACAGCCCCACGGGCCCCCCGCCGAAGCGTCTGCACACCGCTTCGAGGACCCCCCGGTCGAGCCGGTCCAGGCCGAGCTCATCGACCTCATAGAGCTCGAGCGCCGCACGGGCGATGGCCTCGGTGACACGACCGTCGGCCTTCACCTGCGCATAATCCCGCACGCGGCGCAGGAGCCGGTTGGCGATCCGGGGCGTACCCCGCGAACGCCTGGCGATCTGGGCTGCGGCCTCGTGGCGAAGCTGGATCCCGAGTACGCCAGCAGAGCGCACCAGGATGTGTTCGATCGCCTCGGTCTCATAGAAGTCGAGCTGCGCGGTGAACCCGAAGCGGTCGCGCAGCGGACCGGGCAGCAGGCCGGCGCGCGTCGTCGCGCCCACCAGCGTGAACGGCGGGATCTCGAGCGGGATCGCCGTGGCCCCCGGACCCTTGCCGACGATCACGTCGACGCGGAAATCCTCCATCGCGAGATAGAGCAATTCCTCGGCCGGGCGGGACATGCGGTGAATCTCGTCGAGGAAGAAGACTTCGCCTTCGACCAGTCCGGACAGGATGGCGGCGAGGTCGCCCGCGTGCTGGATCGCGGGACCCGAGGAGATGCGGATCGGCGCCCCCATCTCGCTGGCGATGATCATGGCCAGCGTGGTCTTGCCGAGGCCGGGCGGACCGGAGAGCAGGACGTGATCGGGCACCGTGCCACGGTGTTTTGACGCGTCCAGCACCAGGCCCAGCTGGTCGGCCACGCGCGGCTGGCCGCGGAATTCGGCCAGTGATCCGGGGCGCAGCGCGGATTCAGCGGCCTGTTCGTCGGGGAAGGCGTGGGGGTCGACCGGGGAGGGCTTCTTCATCGCGGCGAGCCTACTTCTTGGCCAGCGTCTGCAGCGCTGCGCGCATGAGGACGGCGACGCTGGTCTCGGTCTCGGCCAGGTCGGCCACCCGATCGCAGGCCGCTTCGGCGTCCTTGGCCGACCAACCCAGGCCCTGGAGGCCCTGGGAAACCTGCTCGCGCCACATGGCGACAGTCGTCGCGGTCGCCTGCAGCGGCGCGATCGCGCCGAGGGCGTTCACCTTGTCCTTGAGTTCGAGAATCATCTTCTGGGCGCCCTTCGGCCCGATGCCGGGGACGCGCGTCAGCGACTTCTGGTCCTCACCCGCGATCGCGGCCCGGAACTCGTCGGGGCTCAGGACCGACATCATGGCCTGGGCGATCCGGGGACCGATGCCCGAGGCCGACTGGGCCAGCTCGAAACAATCCCGTTCGTCGGCGGAGCCGAAGCCATAGAGGGTCAACGAGTCCTCGCGGACGACCAGCGACGTGTGCAGTTCGGCCGGTTGGCCCAGGCGTACGCCCGAGGCGGTGCCGGGCGTGCACAGCACCTTCAGCCCGAATCCGTTCAGGTCCAGCACCACCCAGGTCGGGCCGACGGCGGCGACCGTCCCGGTGAGTTGGGCGATCAAGACTGTCTCCTTCCGCCGCGGCGCGTGGCCGCCGCGAGCCGGTCCATCTGGCGCCGTGAGATTTCGGCTGCGCGATCGAGGGCGGTGCTGTGGGTGTCGGCGCCGGCGCGCGACCGGGGGTCGTTGCGCTCCTGCTGACGGAGCGCCTCCTCGATGCGGTTGCTGCTCACGCCGCGCCAGAGCTGGCAGATGCCGAGGGCCACGGCATCGGCCGCATCGGCGGGTTTGGGGGGCGCGTCGAGCTGGAGGATGCGGGCCACCATGGCGCCGACCTGTTGCTTGTCGGCGCGCCCGTTGCCGGTGATCGCGGCCTTGACCTCGCTCGGCGTGTGTTGGGCGACGGGAATCTGTTGCCGGGCCCCGACGAGCATCGCGACACCGGCCGCCTGGGCGGTGCCGATCACGGTCGGGGTGTTGTTCTGCGCGAACAAGCGCTCGATCGCCACGACATCGGGGACCCACCGGGTGACCAGGGAGGTCACCTCCGATTCGAGGACCACCAGACGACGCGGGACGTCGAGATCGACCTCGGTCCGCACAACGCCGACGGCGAGCAGGTGGGGCGGCCGGCCCGGCATACCCTCCACGACCGAGAAACCGCACCGCGTGAGGCCGGGATCGATCGCGAGCACCCGCATCGACTTCCCCTCCTCGCACCCGGTTGGAACAAACGTTCGTATCCTAACCACAGGTGCGCCCCGCCCGGACCAGCCACGCCGGTGCCGGGCGGGAGCGGACGATCAGTCCTCGTCGACCTCGGGGGCGTCGGCGTTGTCATAGACGTTCTGGACATCGTCGAGGTCCTCGAGCGCGTCGACGATGCGCTCGAGCTTCTCGGCCGTCTCGGCGTCGACGGGCGAATCATAGTCGGGGACCATCCGGACCTCGGCGGAGTCGTAGTCGAGGCCGGCGGCCTGGACGGCCTTGCGCACCTCGACGACATCGTTGGGGTCACACAGGATGGTGAAGCCCTCGCCCTCGTCCAGGACCTCGTCGGCACCGGCCTCGAGCGTGGCCTCGACGAGGTCGTCCTCGGTGACCTGGCGCTTGTCCTGATCCCGGGCGACCTCGACGACGCCCTTGCGCTGATAGATCCGGGACACCGAGCCGACATCGGCCATCGTGCCGCCGTTGCGCGTGACGGCGACCTTGACCTCGGCGGCCGAACGGTTGCGGTTGTCGGTCAGGCACTCGATGAGGATGCCGACACCACCGGGGGCCATCGCCTCATACCACAGCGTCTCGTAGTTGACGGCCTCCCCGCCCTCACCGGAGCCCCGCTTGACCGCGCGGTCGATGTTGTCATTGGGAACCGAGGACTTCTTGGCCTTTTGGATCGCGTCATAGAGCGTCGGGTTGCCGGCGGGGTCGCCGCCGCCCATGCGGGCCGCTACTTCGACGTTCTTGACCAGCTTGGCGAAGAGCTTTCCGCGCTTCGCATCGAGGACGGCCTTCTTGTGCTTGGTCGTCGCCCATTTGGAATGTCCTGCCACCTGTCGGCCCTTCTGTCAGTTGTCGAGCGCCGCACGCGCCTGTTCGCGGCTCTCGTGCAGCTCGTATTGAATGATCGTGTCGGTCGCCTCATAGCCCAGCGACCGATAGAGCGTGGTGCCTCCGCCGTCCACGGAGTCGAGGCCCACTCCCCCCGCGTCCTTGCCAGCCCGACGGAACGAGTCGAGCGACCTGGCGAGGAGGACGCGGGCGATGTTGCGCCCGCGCTGTTCCGGGCGTACGCCCAGCCGGTCGGTCCACCCGATGCTCGGACCACCGGGTTCGGAGGCCGAGGAGTTGAGGGCATAACCGACGACGCGTTCGAGTTCGTCGATCGCCACCCAGCTGAGCTCGGGTCGCGCATGCTCCACGGCCAGGGACGCGATCCAGTCCTCGGGCCCGACCGGGCGCGCGCCCCAGCGATCGGCGAACGCGGCGTTGTGGGCCTCCCGCGTGGGCTCGACCCACCGGTCCGAGAACTGTTCGAACCTCACCCCCAGGACGGGGGTGACGACGAACTCGGCCACCCGCGAGGTGAGGGGGAACGTGCAGACCATGTCGATCAGCCAGCGGGTGGCCCTGAGCCCCGCATGTTCGAACATGCTGCGCTTGTTGGACATCGACGCATCGCTGAACGCGAGGTGGCACACGTCGGGCCCGTCCCCGAACGCGAGGAACCAGTCCCGGGCCCGGTCGAGCTGCCACCGGAACAGCTGGCGACCGATCCCCTGGTGACGGAATGCCGGATGCACGGCGCCATCGAGCCGGATGGTGCCGGTGGTCTCGGTGACATTCCAGCCGACCGCCACCATCGAGCCGCCCTCGAATCCGATCACGATGAGGTCGGAGGCGAGATCGCCGGTCGCCGCATACCACTCCTCGAGTTCCTCCGGGCCCCACCGCTGGGTGGTGTCGTCGAAGGCGGACACGGCTGTCAGCAGGGAGTGGATTTCGGGGAGATCGGCCAGCTCGGCGGCGCGCCAGCGCACGGGTGTCACCTCGTCGAGACTGTGCGTCATGCTCCCCCCTCCGCAGGCACAGCGATCCACTCTAGCGCGCTAGCGCCAGATTCGCGGATTTTCGGCGACGCCACCCTTCTTGGGTCGGGCCGTCTGGGCCCAGACGTGGCGCCAGCTGTGGGCGGATTCGGGAGGTTTGGTCCCCGGGAGGTGGCCGGGTTCGGCGCGCTGGACCTGCCACCAGGTGGCCCCGTCCTCGGCGATGAGCGACTCGATCGCGGCCTCCTGGTCGCGCGCGTCGGCGCCCGCGTGGAGCGGATCGCCGAAGCGTACGCTCACCCGCGAGTTGCCGGGCTGGGCACCGACGGCCCGCGCCCCGCGAATGCCGACCGGCACCACCGGAAGCCCCGTGCCCTCCGCCAGCAGGGCTGCGAAGGGGTGATAGGCCGGTCGGGAGGCCCCTGCGGCCGGTCCCCCTTCGGGGAAGATGAGCACCGACCAGCCGCGGCCCAGCAACTCCTGCAGGCGCGACAGCGCGGCGCCCGGGTTGGTCTGGTCGAGGCGCAGGACCGGACGGGTCAGCCGGGTGCGGGCGTCCAGGTCTTCGTGCGGACCGGCGATCGTGATCGTGCGACGACGACGCTGGGGCGCCAGTCGCGAGAGCACGAGCCCCGCCGCTGCCGGCGTCGGATGGTTGGCGACCAGGATGACCGGACCGGCCGGCAGTGCCGCCGGGTCGGGGCCGTCCACGGTGACGCCGGGCGGCACAAGAGCGAGCCGCCCCCGCACGCTCCCGCGAAGACCCGCGGCCGGAACTGGAGCTGTCGCCGGAAGAGCATTCTCCGGCCCCTCCCAACGCGCGGTGGACAGCAGGCGGCGGACGTCGGCGATCAGGCCCGCAAGGAGACGCGAGCGCCGTTTGCCGCCCCCGTTGGCCCAGGCCGCGAGGGCGCGGGGCGCTGCCGCCTCGGGCGTACTCACGCGGACACCCCAGCGATCAGCGACGGCGGGGTGTGCAGGTGGGTGATGGCCGGCGTACGCCCGACATTCGCGGCCGCGATCTCCAGCGCATCGGCCAGGGTGCTGGCCGCCCGGAAGCCCATGCGCTCGGCGGAGGCGCGGTCGGCACCGACCCAGATGATGTCGCCGCAGTGCTGGATGGCGGGCTGGATCGAATACCAGAGCTGCAGCGGGTGCGTGCCGTGGAAGGCGTTCTGGGTGCGATAGAGGTTCACATACCACTCATCGGAGACGAACGGCGCCTCGTGCTGCGCATGGATCACGGCCGGATCCGTCGTCGCCGGCAGCACCTTCTCGAAGAAGTCGGCCGACGCTGCGTGGAAACGGGCGTTGAACTCCTGCGGCAGCGGGTGGAACAGGATCATCGCTCCCCCGGCACGGACGGCGGGCACACCCGTATGGGAACCGAACGTGCGCGCCAGCGTGTCCCACGCCGCGATCAGCGGGTTCATCACCGCGCCCTGGTTGTGTTCAGTGACGGGGGCGGGCCCGGCGATGACGACATCGGCGGCGGGGCCGACGTCGACGGTCTGCTGGCCGAGGAGCACGGTCCGGCTGGCCGCGGCAACGGCGTCGACGGAGCCGGCGTTCACCGCGAGTACGCCATAGGGCGCGGACGGCGCGTCCAGGAAGGACCGGCGTACGCGATGCGGGGCGAGATCCTGCAGGCGACGCATGGCGAGGACATTGACGCGGTCGCGCACCGACCACTCCCACTCGCGCTTGTCGAGGAACGCCAGGCGGCCGGTGTGGAGGTGCTGATCGAGGACAATCTCGATGTGGCAGACCTGCAGGTGCGCGGCGAGTACGCCCGCCACCTCGGAACGGACGCTGTCGTCAGCACCGTGACCCTGCTGGGCCCACGCGGTCGCCGCACCGGTGACACCGGTCGCGAGCTGGTTCCAGCCGGTCTGGCCCGGCTCGGTCACCACGGCGATGTCGATGACGAGGTCCGCCTCGCCGATGGCGCGGTGGACCGTTACGCCGGGGGCCAGCTCGACGAGATCGGGGGCCTCCGCGTCGTGCGGGCCGATCAGGCCGTCGGCGTGGAACGAGCGGTGCACGCGCTCGCCGGTGATCTGGCGGATCTCCTCGGCGCTCTGCATGCGGCGTAGGCCGTTGGCCGCGACCAGCCGGACATCGTCAACACCGGCGTCGGCGGCGAGACTGAGCACGTGCTCGAGGGCCTCGGTCCGCACGTCGGGACGAGCCATCCCGGGCGCGGGCCGGGCGGCGTCGGTGAAGACGACGGCCACCTTCATGCCCGGGCGGAGCAGGGCGGCCAGCGGCTGCTGGTCATGCGGGGCGAGGACGGCGCGGCCGATGGCTTCGGCCACATGGGGGACGCCCGGCTTGGACTCGGCCGGATAGGCGACCTTGGCGCCGAGGGGCAGCCGTTCGAGGCGACAACCGGCACCTTCGGAAATGAGCAGTGGCGGCGTGCGCTCGTCCACCTCGAGAACGAAACCAGGGCGGGACATGCTCACTTCTCCTTCTTGGGGGCGATCGACCAGCGCGGGGTCTGGGACATCGCCTCCCATTCCACGATCGACCACGAGTTCTTCTGCGCGGCGCGCATCAGGCCGAGGTCGGGGTTGACGGCAACGGGGTGGCCGACGGCCGACAGCATCGGCAGGTCGACATGGGAATCGGCATAGGCGAAGGACTCCGACAGGTCGATGCCGTTGAGCGTCGCCCAGTGGCGCAGCCACGCCGACCGAGATTCGCCGACCATGGGCGGGCCGGTGAGGAAGCCGGTGCAGCGGCCCTCGTCGTCGACGGACAGATCCGCGGCCACGATGACATCGAACAACGGCTGCAGCGGCCGGGTCAGCGACCGGATGGCACCGGTCATGAGGACGGTCGTGTGGCCCATCGCCCGGTGCTCGCGGATGCGACGGATCGCGTCCGGCGAGAGCCGGTCGAGGATGTGCTCGGCGATGCGGGTGTCCACCGCATGATCGAGCGCGGCCAGGTCGGCGCCCTCATAGCGGCGATAGAGCGCCCGCAGGAACGTGCCGCGGTCACGGCGTTCGGCCTGCAGATAGCTCGGGAGCGCCTTCACGAGGGAGAAGATCTCCTGCGCCTGTCCTGTCGGGCCCAGTTCCGGGAGCTTGGCCCAGAGGTAGGTCTCGACGACGTTGCCGCTCATGACGGTGCCGTCAAGGTCGAACACGGCCACGACCTGCTTGGGGTCGGTGGTCGAGCGGCTCAGGTCGCGATAGGTGGAGGCGGTGTTGCCGCGGCGCCGGCGCACGGCATCCATCCGGCGCACGGGAGCCGTGACGGCCGGGCAGTGGATCTCCTCGATGTATTCCGTCCAGTCCACCTCGGCCGAGTCGAAACTCCAGCGCGCCACATCGTCCGGATGCAGCGAGCGATGCAGGGCAAGGGTGTGATCGTCGACGAAGTGGAGCTCGGTGCGGAGATATTCGCCATAGATGGTCAGATAGCGCCGCAGGAAGCCCAGTCGGCCGCTGGCCTTGTCGAGCGACTTGGCGAGGTTGCGGGCGCGCCTGGAACGCGGGGCGAAGCTGAGTGCCTTGTCGGCCCAGCGGGACGCCACCTCCGAGGTCGCGAGGAACCGCTCGACCTGGGCAGAACCCGGCCAATTCCAGATCGGCAGCTTGGTCTGGCCGCGCTCACCGCGATCGAACGGATGCTTCGTGAAATAGCGCCGCACGTGGACATAGATGTCACGGAACGTCAGCGGATTCCGGGCACCGGAGTTGGAGTGATAGAACTCCGGGCGGCCGATCTCGGGCTCGGTCGCACACACCGCGAGGATGCAGTTGACCACCATGTCGCACGGGATGATGTCGATGACCGAGTCGGGCGAGGCGGGGATCTCGGGCAGCTCGCCCTTTCCGTACGCCAGGATGAGCGGCTCCGCCATCTTGAAGCCCTCGATCCAGCCCGGATAGGGATGCTTCAGCGACGACTCGACGATCGCGGGCCGGACGATGGACACGCGCATGTCCTTGCCGAGGTCGGCGACGATGCGCTCGCCCATGGCCTTGGCGAACGTATAGACGTCCGTCCAGCCCACCGACCGTGCTCGCTCGGTGCCGGCCAGGACCAACTGCTCGTGCACCCAGTCCTTGCGGCGCTGTTCGGTGTCGGCGGCGGTCGTGAGATAGCCCGCCTGGCGATGGTGTCGCTCGGCCTGCTCGCGCAGCTCGGTCAGCCGCTCGGCGCTGCGCGACTCGATCTCGATCCGCTCGGCGATCTTGAGGGCCCACTCGGTCTCGACGGCATAGTCGATCGGGTGCTCGTGGGCGGCCTCGGGGATGGCGCCGCGGCGGCGTCCGGCCGTATAGGCCGTCGACACGTGCACATAGTGCGGCACCTTGACGAGGTTGCCCTCGTCGTCCGACATCGCCTCGCGGAACTTGTCGAGCAAAGCCTTGGTGCCGAGCACGTTGGTCTTGAACGCCTGGTCGATCGGCGGGTCGAACGACACATCGCCCGCGCAGTGGATCAACACATCGGTGTCGCGCGGCAGGTCGGGCACGTTCGGCAGGTCGCCCTCGATGACCTGGACGCGGGCGTCGAGCAGCTGCTCCGCTCCCCCGGCCGCATCGCGTACGTCTTTGAAGATCTTCTTCTTGACGAGCTGGATCATGCGATCGCGGGCGGAGGCGGAGCCCTTGCGCCGGACGAGTACGCCGGCGGTCGTGTCGGGCAGGTCCGTCAGGATCTTCCACAGGATCTGCTCGCCGATGAACCCGGTGACACCGGTCAGCACGATCTTCTTGCCGGCCAGGAGCTCGGACAGGCGGCCATCAAGAATGGGCCGGTCGTGGACCTCCCCACTCAACAGGGTCTGGGTCACTGAGCATCCCCGTGCTCGGAGATCTCCACGCCGCGGGCGACCGCGAGAGCGTCGGTGAGAGTGAAGTTGCCGACATAGAGGGCCGTGCCGATGATCGCGGCCTCGATGCCGATCGGCACGAGCCCGCGCAGGCGGCGGAGGTCCTCCAGCGACGAGATGCCGCCCGAGGCCACCACGGGGCTCTGTGTGCGGGCGCAGATCGCGCCGAGGAGTTCATAGTTGGGGCCGGTCAGCATGCCGTCCGACGCCACATCGGTGACGACATAGCGCTTGCAGCCGGCGTCGTCGAGGCGCTTGAGGGTCTCATAGACATTGCCGCCCTCGCGGGTCCAACCGCGCGCGGCGAGCTTGTCGCCCTTCACGTCGAGGCCGATGGCGATGCGATCCCCGTGACGCTTGATGATCTCCTCGCACCACTCGGGGTTCTCCAGCGCGGCGGTGCCGATGTTGACACGCTCGCAGCCCGTGCCGAGCGCCCGCTCGAGGCTGGCCTCGTCGCGGATGCCGCCGGACAGCTCGACCTTGAGGTCCATCGCGTCGATCACGCGGCCGATCGCTTCGGCGTTGGAGCCGGTGCCGAAGGCGGCGTCGAGGTCGACGAGGTGAATCCATTCGGCGCCGGCGTCCTGCCAGCGACGCGCTGCTTCGAGCGGGTCGCCGAACACCTTCTCGGTGCCGTCCACCCCCTGCACGAGCTGGACGGCCTGGCCGCCCTTCACATCCACTGCGGGCAACAACGTCAAGGAATCCACCCGGGCATGGTACCGGGACGCCTTCGCCCCGGCATACCCGATCAGATCCCGCGCACGAACGCCTTCTCCTCGTCGCGGGCCCCGGCCACGAACCAGTCGTCGTCGACCGACAGGGCCCCGATCGACACGTCGGTCCCGTCGAGCACGAGTGGCAGAGTATGCAGCACCGTCGACGGGAACGACAGGATCGACCGCCCGATCGGACCGCGCCGGGCATAGACCTCCATCGGGAGGTCCGGTTTCACGATGCGTACGCCCAGTTGCTCGATCACGGCCAGTTTGGCGGGGGTTTCGTGGCGGTGCGGCAGGTAGCGGGAAACGGCGCGTTCGGCGGTGAGGCGGGCGATCCCGTCGAGGTAGGCCGCCTCGTCGATGACGCCGGTCTCGACCAGCGAGGTGCCCATGAGGTCGGTGCCGGGGAGGACGGCGGGAGTGGCGAACCGGTGGCGTACCCACGCATAGGTGTTCGCCTGCGATGGGATCGGCGCGGTGACCGGCATGGCGGTGAACAGCTCGACCCGGTCGCTGCGGTGGCTCAGCAGGCGGGTGGCGCGGAGGCCGGTGATCCGCGACGGTACGCCCCGTCGGTCCAGGTGCCAGCGCTTGAGTTCCTCACCGCGTTCCCACTGCTCGGCGTAGCGCAGCGTCGCGGTGCCGTCGTCGACCACGACGAGCCGGGTGGTCGGCGCGGCCCCGTTCAGCAGGAGCTGGATCATCCCCGAATAGGGGTCCCCGATGACGAGGGCAGCGGCGGGGCGGACCTGCTGGGCCAGCCGGGCGAGTTCACGCACCGCGCCGGCTCCACTGCGTACCTCGGCCCAGACCACCTCGAACCCGTCCGCACGCGCCAGGTCCGACAACCGGTGGAGCTGGAAACGCGTCGTCGGATCGGAGGGTCCCAGGATGACGAGGCGGGCGTACGCCCGGGCATTCTCGGCGTGCGCCCACTCGAGCGCGTTCAGCAGCTGGGCCGGACTCTCGGCGAAAGCGAGGGCATTCGGCCGCTTCCGGGACACGATGGTCAGGCGATCGGCTCGGTCACCGAATCGTCGCCGGCCTCGGCGATGATGCCGCGCACGCGGCGCAGCTTCTTCATCGGGCCGAGCTCGGAGTCATAGACCTTCTTGACGCCGTCGCCGAGGGCGGTCTCGATGACGCGGATGTCGCGGACGAGGCGCTCGAGGCCACCGGGCTCGACCGAGGCGGCCTGGTCGGAGCCCCACATCGCGCGGTCGAGGGTGATGTGGCGTTCGACGAAGACCGCGCCGAGGGCGACCGCGGCGAGCGTGGTCTGCAGGCCCGTCTCGTGGCCCGAATAGCCGATCGGCACGTTGGGATATTCGCGGCCGAGCGTGTGGATCATGCGGAGGTTGAGCTCCTCCGGCTTGGCCGGATAGGTGCTGGTCGCATGACACATGAGGGCGTTCTCGCTGCCCAGGACCTCGATCGCGTGGCGGATCTGGGCCGGGGTCGACATGCCGGTCGACAGGATGACCGTGCGACCGGTCGAGCGCAGCTTCTGCAGCAGCTCGTCGTCGGTCAGGGAGGCGGAGGCGACCTTGTGGGCCGGCAGGTCGAACTGCTCGAGGAAGTCGACGGCCTCGGTGTCCCACGGGGAGGCGAACCAGGCGATGCCGCGCTGCTTGCAGTGTTCGTCGATGCGGCTGTATTCCTCCACACCGAACTCGACGCGGTGGCGATAGTCGATATAGGGCATGCGGCCCCAGGGCGTATCCCGCTCGATGTCCCACTGGTCGCGCGGAGTGCAGATCTCCGGCGTACGCTTCTGGAACTTGACCGCATCGGCGCCCGCATGGACGGCGTGGTCGATCAGGCGAATGGCGTTGTCGACGTCGCCGTTGTGGTTGATGCCGATCTCACCGCAGACATAGACGGGATGACCGGAGCCGACAGGCCGATCGCCGAACATCCGGATCGGTGCGCTCTCCACACTGCTCATTGCTTCCCTCTCCAATTCACGTCGCGTCGACGTGGGTCGTTGTCGGCCCGTACGCCCGGCCACGCACCGAAGGCTATACCTGGCTGTTGATTCGGGCCCGCTGACCCGCACTAGGGTGGCACCATGCCCGCTGCTTCTCCGTTGCTCACCGTGGTGGTCAACTTCTTCCGGCTGGGCCCCATGGCCACGGACGCCCTGGCCAGTCTGCGCTGGTCGGCCGATCCGCGGATCCGGTTCCTCCTGGTCGATGATGCCTCGCCCGACGACACCCCCGAACGACTGCAGGCCGCTTCCCGCACCCTGCCCGGAGCCCGGCTTCTGCTGCTGGGTGAGAATCGCGGGCTCGCCGGGGCGCGGATGGCGGCGCTGGACGAGCTCGACACCGACTGGGTGACGTTCCTCGACGGCGACGACTGGGTGAGCAAGGGCTACTATCCGGCGCTGCTCGACGAGGTCCTGGCGTCGGGCGTCGACTGGGTCCGCACCGACCACATCCTGTGCACCGGGCGGCAGCGGCAGCTCGTCCGCATCCCGGACATCAATCGGGCCGGGCGCATCGGGTCGCCGCGCGAGTCGATCCTTTCGGCCCGGACGTCCTCGGTCGATTTCGCCCACGCCTGGTCCGGCGTCTATCACCGGCGGCTGGTCGAGCAGGGGATCGTTTACTACCCACCCGAACTGCGCACCGCCGAGGACCGGCCGGGCATCTGGAGCCTGCACCTGAAGGTGCCGCAGTTCACCATCGCCCGCACCGTCGGGGTGCACTATCGCCAGGCCGTCGAGGGCTCGCTGACCCAGACCGGTGATGTCCGCCAGCTCGCCGTCACCGAGTCGATGCGGCAGGTCCGGGAGGTCGTGCTCGCCGATCCCGAGGCCGAGCGCTTCATGCCGAAGGTCATGAAGACGTGGGCGGGACTGTTCGCGTGGCATTGGCAGCATCGCAGCCGGTTCACCCCCGGGTTGCGGGCGCGGTTCGTACGCGAGGCCGGCGCGCTGCTGGACACCGCCGATCAGGACCTCCTCGAATCCGTGGTCCGGGCCATGCCCGAGAGCCGGCGCCAGTCGGTCGAAGCGTTGCGGCGTCAGGCCGCCGTCCTCAACCCGATACCGCGGCGCACGTCCGGAGCCACTCGATGAACGGCCTCACCGTCATCATCCCCTGCTATCGGCTGGCCGACCGCCTGCCGGTGACCCTGGCCAGCCTGGCCCGGGCGATCGACGATCGTGTCGAACTGCTGTTCATCGACGACGCCTCGCCCGATGCGACCTCCGAAGTACTCACCGCTGCACTCCCCCGGTTGCCCCGCGCCCGGCTGCATCGGCTGGAACAGAACCGCGGCCTGTCGGGTGCCCGGAATGCCGGCATCGATCTCGTCGAGACGCGCTATCTGACCTTCTTCGATGGCGATGACACGGTGGCTCGCGGTTATTTCCCGGCCCTGCTGGACTCGATCGACCGGCTCGGTGTCGACATGGTCCGCACGGATCACATCGAGGTGACAGGGCGGCAACGGGTGCTGAAGCGCATACCCACCGGCTTCCGCGACGGTCGCGTCGGCTGCGCTCGCGACGCGATCCTCCCGGTCGGGCAGCGGACTTCGGTCGACTATCCCTACGCCTGGGCCGGTGCCTATCACCGTCGCCTCGCCGACGAGGGCCTGCTCCGGTTTCCCGATGACCTGCGCACGGCCGAGGACCGGCCCTGGATCTGGCGCCTCCACCTCGCGGTCGAGGGTTTCTCGGTGCCTGCCCTGGCCGGGGTGAACTATCACCGCGACCAGGCCGGATCGCTCACCGGGCTGGCGACCTCGACCCAGTTCGATTTCGTGCCGGCGATGGAGCAGGTTCTTCGGACTGTGGAGGCGGACCCTGAGTCGGAGCGGTTCCTGCCCAAGGCCGTACGCCGCTGGTGCGAGCTCACCCTGCATCATCTGGGGCTGATGGATCGGTTCCCGCCCGAGCTGGCCCACACGTTCCGGCAGCTCCTCGGACGATCACTCGCGGGAGCCCCCGCCCGCGTACTCGCCGACACCCTGGCCGAAATGACCCCGGACCGTCGGGAACGACTCTCGCGGCTCATCGCTCCCCACCGACTTCCTGCCAACCCTGCTGTCAGCCCTGCCGATGGGAGAACCCGATGACGCGCACGCACCTGTTCGAGGTGTCCACTCTCTATGGCCTCGCGACCCTGAACGCGGCTCTTCGTGCGGGCCTGTTTCCCGAGGCCGGCGCGAAGGTGCTGGTGTGCAGCAACAATGCTGGAACGCCCGAGGCGGTGGCCGACCTCACCGAAAGCCCGGCGTTCGAGCGCCTGGCGGCGGCGTTCGACCGCGTCGTGTCCTACAACGCGGCGATCGAACCGCTGCACCCCTCCGCGTGGACCCCGTCGGAGGCCGAGATGCCCCTGTGGGAGCGGTATTTCCGGTTGGTGTGGGAGCTGGGCGACGAGCCGGTGCACCTGGTGGTCGAGTCCATCCAGGTATCCCCCGCCCAAGCCCTCGCCTGGTCCTTCCCGCAGGCGTCGATCGATGTATATGCCGACGGGCTGATGAGCTATGGCCCCACGCGCAACAAGATTCTGTCCGAGGTCGGATCGCGCATCGAGCGGCTCATCCATCTCGATCTCGTGCCCGGGCTCGTGCCGCTGTTGCTGGAGGAGTTCGGCGTACGCAGGGAGATCATCCCGACCGAGATCTTCACCGGGGTGCTCGGCGAACTGGCCGAGGGCGCTCCCTTGCCGGAGACCTCCGAGCGGTTCGCGCTGCTCCTGGGACAATATCTTTCGCCGCTCGGCCTGATCTCGGTCGCCGAGGAAGAGAAGTTGCACGTCGAGATGCTGGAAGCCGCGGCGGCGCGCGGGTTCCGAAACGCCGTGTTCAAGCCACACCCGACCGCGCCGAGCGAGTTGGCCGGGCCCTTGTTGGCCAGGGCGGTGGAGCTGGGCGTACAGGTCGAGGTATTCACCGAGCCCGTCCTCGCCGAGACCCTCTTCGACCGCTGTTCCATCGGGCTGGTGGTCGGGTGCTTCTCGACGGCATTGATGACGGCGCAGTCCTGCTATGACCTGGATGTGGTTCGGGTCGGCACCGAGTCCCTGCTGAAGAAGCTCAAGCCCTACGCCAACAGCAACCGCATACCGCTGGTGATCATCGACTCCGTCGTCGCGGCCCCGGACGCACCGGCTCGGCTCACCGTCGCCGAGTTGTCGCGACTCGTCGAGGCGGTCGGGTTCGTGATGCAGCCCGAGGTCTTGTCCCACCGGCGTTCGGCCGCGGCCGATTGGCTGTGGGAGCACGGTGAGCGCGAGTCGCGGTTCTTCCCGGAGGTACGCCTCGGCGAACTCGAATTGCCGGGCGGAAAGCGGACGCTCAAGACGCGGGTCGCGCCGACGTTGCGCCGGGTTGCGAGGTCGGCGTACGCCCTGGAGCGCCGACTCGAAGAACGCGTCATGGGGCCCATTCGGGGGGTTCCCGGCGGGGGCTAGGCCTGACCCTCTCAGTCTCCCGGGCCTGAAGGCTGAGTCGACCGATATTGATGCCCGGTGGGCGTTGTGACGGTGACGGTGTGGCCGAGGTCGGAGTCCTGGCTCGGAGTGCAGGACCAGCCCGCGGCCTGTTTGGTGTAGTTGCAGGCTGCGCAGAGGCCTTGGCCGTTGGGCACAGAGGTGTCGCCGCCTTTGGCGTGGTCGATGACGTGGTCGGTGTGGCGGATGTGGGCGTTGCACCAGGGCATCCGGCAGCGCTGGTCACGGATCCGGATCAGTTTCCGCATGGCCGGGGACATCTGCCGCCGATGGGTTTCCATCCGGGTGGTGCGTCCGGGTTGGCGAAACAGCCGCCGAACCATGATCCGCTGTTCGGCGTCGTCGGCGTCGGCGATGAGGTCCCGCACCCAGGCTGCGGGGATCGGACCGTAGCCATCGACATGGGCTGGTTCCTCGGTTTCGGAGAACAGGGCTTGGTCGCTGATCACGACCATGAGTTCGATATCGCACGGGGCCTCGGCAGGGCGGGCAGTGATGCGTTCAACGAGCAGGTCGGCCATGATCACGCCCTTGCCCCGGGTGTCGCCCTGGGCGATCGCGGCCTCGGCCGCCTTCAGCAGCGTGGCATACAGCGCGACCCCTTCCTGCAGCTTCAGGACCGCGGTGACCTGGACCATGTCATCGGGCAGGGGCCGGGTGGTGACCCGGCGTCCGCCGGCGGCTTTGCTGCGGCGCCGCACGACCGCGGTTTGGTCAGCCTCGGTGACCTTGCGACGGATTTCGGCTTCCAGCCGGGTGTCACCGATCGAGGGATGGTCCTGCAGGTAGGCACTGAACCAGCGATCCACGATCCCGCGGTCCTCCAGGCCGAGGCAGGCGGTTTCCCTGGCGATGATGGTGGCCCGCCATTCGTTCA
>CAZEVN010000028.1:0-35234 GCA_964515145.1 uncultured Enemella sp. | reverse complement strand
TCAGGTGCCCCATCTGTCGATCGAGCCCGGGCGAGCGATCAGTGGTACGCCCGGGATGGCGCTCTATCGGGTCGGCACGGTCAAGATGGTCACTCTCGCCGAAGGCGTGCAGCGCTGCTATGTCTCGGTCGACGGTGGGATGAGCGACAACATCCGGCCGGCCCTCTATGGCGCCGAATATTCCGCGACCCTGGCGTCCCGCGCTTCGACCGCCGGGCCGCTGCTGTGTCGCGTGGTCGGGAAACACTGCGAATCGGGCGACATCCTCGTCCGCGACGAATTCCTGCCCGCTGATATCGCCCCCGGCGACCTCATCGCCGTCCCCGCTGCGGGGGCCTACAGCCGCTCGATGGCCAGCAACTACAACCATGCGCTCAAACCGCCCGTCGTGGCGGTGCGCGATGGGGAACTCAACACGCTCATCCGTCGTGAGACGATGCAGGACCTGCTCGCCCTCGACGCCGGCTGGAACCCCGACGCCTGATCCCGGACCGGATGGCGTACGCGTTCGACCAAACCCCGTCCGCACGCGACAATGTCCACATCCGCCTCGCGGGACAAGAACCACCTCGCTCTCGACCGAAAGTCCCTCACACATGACCACTCTCCAGTCTGATCCCACCGGCAGACCGGCGGATCGTCCGCTGCGCGTGGCCCTGCTCGGCTGCGGCGTGGTGGGTTCGGCGGTTGCCCGGCTGCTGACCGAGCACGCCAGCGACCTCACGGCCCGGGTCGGCAGGCCGCTGGAGCTCGCGGGCATCGCGGTGCGCCGGACCAACATCGACCGACCCGGCATCGATCCGGCGCTTTTCACCACCGATGCGGACGCGCTCGTCGCGCGCGAGGATGTGGATCTGGTGGTCGAGGTCATCGGTGGCATCGAACCCGCCCGCACGCTGATCCTGAGCGCCATCGCCGGCGGTGCGTCCGTGGTGACGGCCAACAAGGCCCTGCTCGCCGAGGATGGCCCGCGGTTGTTCGAGGCCGCGGAGACCGCGGGGGTTGACCTCTATTACGAGGCGGCCGTGGCGGGTGCGATCCCGATCATCCGACCGCTGCGCGAGTCGTTGGTCGGCGACGACATCACCACCGTCATGGGCATCGTCAACGGCACGACCAACTTCATCCTCGACAAGATGCACACCGAGGGCTCCAGCTTCGATGACGTGCTGGCCGAGGCGCAGGCGCTCGGTTATGCGGAGGCCGATCCGACCGCGGATGTCGAGGGTTTCGATGCCGCTGCCAAGGCGGCCATCCTGGCCGGGCTGGCGTTCCACAGCCGCGTGACGGCAGCGGATGTGCACCGTGAGGGCATCACCGAGATCACCAGCGCCGATATCGCGGCGGCGAAGATGATGGACTGCACTGTCAAGGCACTCGCGATCTGCACCTCCGAGGAGGTCGAGGGCGAACGCCGCATCTCGGTGCGCACCCATCCCGCCATGATCCCCAACTCGCATCCGTTGGCATCGGTGGGCGGTGCCTACAACGCGGTCGTCGTCGAGTCGACGAATGCCGGTCGGCTCATGTTCTATGGCCCGGGTGCCGGTGGCGACCCCACGGCCTCTGCCGTGATGGGCGACCTGGTCACCATCGCGCGCAACCGGGTGCGGGGGACGGCGGGGCCGGGCGAATCGGCGTACGCGCAGCGTCCGGTCATGGGCATGGGCGAGGTCGTCACCCGCTATTTCATCTCCGTCGAAGTGGTCGATCAGCCCGGCGTGCTCGCGACGGTGGCCGCGAGCTTCGCCGAACACGGCGTGTCGGTCCAGACCATGCGCCAGGAAGCCTCGCATCGCGGCGATGACGGTGGGGCTCGCCTGGTCCTGGTGACCCACTCCGCGACCGAGGCCTCGCTGCGCGCCACGGTGGAGGCGCTGGCCAATCTCCCCGAGGTGCACGAAGTCCTGTCCGTGATGCGGGTGGAGGGAGAGTGATGGGCGGCGGGAAACCTCCCGGCATGCCCATGGGTGCGTCCCCCGAGGCCCTTCCGGCCGGGCGCCGCACCCACCTTCGTGTACCCGCGAATTCAGCCAATCTCGGCCCCGGGTTCGACAGCCTCGGGCTGGCGTTCGACTGGTTCGACGAGTGCACGGTCGAGGTCCTCGAGTCGGGCGTCGAGGTCGAGGTCACCGGAGAAGGTCAGACCTTCGTCCCGCGTGACAGATCGCACCTGGTTCTGCGCTGCCTCGATCGCGGGTTGGCCGCCCTCGGTGCCCGGGCGCCGGGCGTACGCCTCATCGCCCACAACACGATCCCGCACACGCGCGGTCTCGGTTCGTCGGCAGCGGCCACGGTGGCGGGGTTGCTCGCGGCCTGGGCTCTGGCGCGACCGGGGGTCGAGCCGGATCGCCAGTGGCTGCTCACCCAGTCCAATGCGGTGGAGGGGCACCCCGACAACGTCGCCGCAGCCATCTTCGGCGGCTTCGTGATCACGTGGGTCGACGACGAGAACGAGCCCGGTGCCGTGCACGCGGCCGGAGCCCCCGTCCACCCGGACGTCCGGATCCTCGCCTATGTGCATCCCGAGCCGGTGGCGACGCGCGCCGCACGGAAGGCCCTGCCGGCGCAGGTTCCCCACGATGCTGCAGCGCGCAATGCGGGTCGCGCGGCTCTCCTGACCCACGCCCTCACGAGCGAACCGGACCTGTTGCACGCGGCCACGCGCGAGTGGCTCCACCAGGACTATCGCGCCGAGCTCATGCCCGAGGCGATGGGGCTTGTGCGCGACCTCCGGCGCCGCGGCTTCGGCGCAGTGATCAGCGGAGCCGGTCCGACAGTGCTCGTGCTGACGGACGCCGAACGCGCCGCCGGACTCGATGGCAGCGAAGCGGGAGATTTCCACGTCCACAGACTCGGCGTCGGTGGCCCCGCCGAACTGTTGGACTGAAAAGTTCTGCATGGCTGGCCGGGACATGCGCGTCCGGATATCGACGCACCGTTTTTGGCAGTGCTAGTGTTGTTGCTCGAAGGAGATGTGTTCTTATCTCCCGCGCCCTGACAGGTCTGGCGCCGATCCTCAAGCTCTCGCGCGAATCAACAACGCCGAAATGCTTGGCGGTCACCTGTGCGGACCCACCTGACAAGGGCTCATTCGAGGCAACCGGTGCGTGCCGGGCCTCCAGCCGGCCGAGCGAGTTCACCCGGAACAACGCGGCCGGATCGAAAGGACTCCAGTGACAGAAACCACCGAAGCGACGTCCACCGCGCCCGGCAATGACGCTGTGATCGCGGCGGAGAGTCCCTCTGCGGGACGTCGCCGCAAGGGATCGGGCCTGGATGCGATGCTCCTGCCGGAGTTGAAGCAGCTTGCCTCGTCCCTCGGTCTGCGGGGCACCGGAGCGATGCGAAAGAGCGCGCTCATCGACGCCATCAGGACCGCCCAGAACGGAGGCAGCGCGCAGGCGCAGACCGAGCGTGCCACCGCGCGCCGGACCGCCCCGGACCGGGCGAGGGATGAAGACCGGACCAGCTCCGAGCAGTCGGCCGAGCGTACGCCGCGGACCGCGTCGGCGGCAGAACCGACCGAGAACTCCGCTACCGCCGACAGGCAGCATGCCGAGCAGCCCGCGGCCGCGCACACCCGTGATGACCGCCACAACAACGGTGACGACCGCAGCAACAACGGTGACGACCGCAACGCCAACGAGGGCGAGGGAGGCTCCGATCGACGCGACAGCCGGCGTCCGCGTCGGGATCGGAGTCGGGACGAATCCGGCACCGACGAGGACACCCGCCGCGAGCTCGGCCGCCGTCTAGAGGCCGAGCTGGGTGGCACCCCCAACCGCCAGACCGAGTCTGCCGGCAGCTCCTCCCGGCAGGGCGATGGCGGGGAGGACGACTCCTCCGACAGCAACGATCGCCGTCCCCACTCCGCGCGTCGTGGTGGTGGCGATGATCAGCAACACAATCGTCAGTCGAACCAGCGGGACAACAACCGGGACTTCGACGACGACGGCGGCAACCGTCGTGGCCGCCGGCGCCGCAACCGGGACCGCCAGAACCGGCGGAATCGCGGCACGGGCATGGATCGGCTCGAGGCCGAGCCCGTGATCTCCGAGGATGACGTCCTCGTCACTGTGGCGGGCATCCTCGATGTGCTCGATTCCTATGCCTTCGTGCGGACTGCCGGCTATTTCCCCGGCCCCGATGATGCGTATGTGTCGCTGTCGATGGTCAAGAAGTTCGGGCTTCGCAAGGGCGACGTCATCACCGGCGCGCTGCGCCAGTCGCGCGAGGGCGAGCGTCGGGAGAAGTTCAACCCCCTGGTGCGCCTCGACACCGTGAACGGGGGCGAGCCGGAGAAGGCGAAGGGACGGGTCGAGTTCTCGAAGCTGACCCCGCTCTATCCCCAGGAGCGCCTGCGACTGGAGACCACGCCTCTCAACATGACCGGCCGCATCATCGACCTGGTGTCGCCGATCGGCAAGGGCCAGCGTGGCCTCATCGTGTCGCCGCCGAAGGCGGGCAAGACGATGATCATGCAGAACATCGCCAATGCGATCACCGAGAACAACCCCGAGGTCCATCTCATGGTCGTCCTCGTCGACGAGCGTCCCGAAGAGGTCACCGACTTCCAGCGCACCGTCTCGGGTGAAGTGATCGCCTCGACGTTCGACCGCCCGGCCAGCGACCACACGATCGTGGCCGAGCTCGCGATCGAGCGGGCCAAACGGCTCGTCGAGATGGGCAAGGATGTGGTGGTGCTGCTCGACGGCATCACCCGTCTCGGCCGCGCCTACAACATTGCGGCACCCGCTTCGGGCCGTATTCTCTCCGGCGGTGTCGACTCGGCGGCGCTCTATCCGCCCAAGAAGTTCTTCGGCGCGGCGCGCAACATCGAGAACGGCGGTTCGCTGACGATCCTCGCCACGGCTCTCATCGAGACGGGCTCGAAGATGGACGAGGTGATCTTCGAGGAGTTCAAGGGCACCGGCAACATGGAGCTGCGGCTGCGGCGCGAGTTCGCCGACAAGCGCATCTTCCCCGCGATCGATGCGGTTCAGTCGGGTACGCGACGCGAGGAACTCCTGCTCGGTCGCGAAGAACTCGCCATCATCTGGAAGCTCCGCCGCGTCCTCTCGGGTCTGGACGGGCAGCAGGCTCTTGAAATGCTGCTCAACCGCATGAAGAAGACCAAGTCCAACAACGAGTTCCTGCTGGTCATCTCGAAGACCACGCCGGGGCGGGACGACTGATGCGCAGACCGGCTGGTGCCATTTGGTGATCGGCCGGTCATGCGGCAGAATAGAACGTCGGTCCGGTTCACCCCAGTCTCAGATCGGGGACCCGGGCATCAACCTCTAGGAGACACCATGAAGCAGGGGATTCATCCCAACTACGGTGTGACCCGCGTGACCTGCACGTGCGGCAACACCTTCGAGACCTACAGCACTGCCGACAGCGGCATCATCCGTGCCGAGGTGTGCGCCAACTGCCACCCGTTCTATACGGGCAAGCAGAAGATTCTTGACACCGGTGGCCGCGTCGCCCGGTTCGAGAAGCGCTACGCGAACATCGGCAAGAACAAGAAGAAGTAGCCACCGCGAACGCCGGGGCCCGGGATTCCGGGTGCCCGGCGTTTGTCGTCCCACGGACACCGATGCGGTGTCGCTGCCCATAGATCGTCAGGAGCGTCATGTTCGAATCGGCAGCCCCTTTGCGGGCCGAGTTTGCCGAGCTGGAGACCAGGCTCGCCGATCCGGCCGTGCACGCTGACGTCGACCTGGCCCGCAAGCTGGGCCGGCGGTACGCCGAACTGACGCCCGTGGTGAAGGCACTATCGGCGTATGAGGAACTGCAGGGCGATATCGCTGCGGCCAGAGAGCTCGCGGAGGATGACCCGGTCTTCGCCGAGGAGGCCGACGAGCTCACCGAACAGGCCGAGGTGCTGACCGAACGGCTGACCCGGCTGCTCGCCCCGCGCGACCCGAATGATTCGGCCGACGCCCTGATGGAGATCAAGTCGGGGGAGGGCGGCGAGGAGTCGGCCCTGTTCGCGGGGGATCTCCTGAAGATGTATCTGCGGTATGCCGAGACCCGGGGCTGGAAGGTCGACGTGCTCGACAGCCAGGAGACCGATCTCGGGGGCATCAAGTCGATCACCCTGGCGGTCCGGGCGGGCAGCGCATCGGAGCCCGAGTCGATGCCCTATGCCGTGCTCAAGTTCGAGGGCGGCGTCCATCGCGTCCAGCGGGTGCCCGTGACCGAAACCCAGGGGCGGATCCACACCAGTGCGGCTGGCGTACTCGTCACACCCGAGGTCGAGGAAGCCGACATCGAGATCGACGAGAACGACCTGCGCGTCGATGTCTTCCGGTCCTCGGGCAAGGGCGGCCAGGGAGTCAACACCACCGACTCGGCGGTGCGCATCACCCATCTGCCGAGCGGCGTCGTCGTGTCGTGCCAGAACGAACGCTCGCAGCTCCAGAACAAGGCGCAGGCGATGCGTGTGCTGCGGTCCCGGTTGGCGGCGCTGGCCGAGGAACAGGCGGCGGCCGAGGCGTCCTCGGCACGAGCCTCCCAGGTGCGCACCGTTGACCGCAGCGAACGCATCCGCACCTACAACTTTCCCGAGAACCGCATCGCCGACCACCGGATCGGCTTCAAGGCCTACAACCTCGATGCCGTCCTCGCCGGTGACCTGTCCGCCGTGGTGGCGGCGCTCCAGGAAGCCGATCTCGCCGAACGGCTCTCGCACGTGGGCGAGCGGTGACCCCCGATTCCGCGGCGGCCGCGCTGCGCCTGGCGGTCGACCGGCTCCGGGCTGCCGGCCAGCCGTCCCCCGAGGCCGATGCCCGGATCCTGTTGGCCCATGTTCTGGACCGTACGCCCGGCTCGCTCGTCGCGGCCGGTCCACCGGCGCCGGGGGAGTGGGCAGCGTTCCAGGAGCTGGTAGCCCGTCGAGAGGACGGGGAACCCCTGCAGCACCTGACCGGTGAGGCGTGGTTTCGCACGGTCCGGGTCGAAGTCGGACCCGGGGTGTTCACCCCGCGCCCCGAGACCGAGGTCATGACCGGCTGGGCCATCGAGCGGCTGGTCGAGCGGCAGAGGAATGTCCCCGAGCCCGTGGTCGTCGAGCTGTGCGCCGGTTCCGGGGCGATCTCCCTGGCGATCGCGACCGAGGCGCCCGGCTGCCGGCAGCACGCCGTGGAGTTGTCGTCCGAGGCGTGGGCGTACGCGGCGCGCAACCTGCGCGATACCGGGGTCGAACTGGTCGAGGGCGACATGGCCGATGCTTTCCCCGAGCTCGACGGCACCGTCGATCTGGTGATCTGCAATCCGCCCTACGTCCCGTTGGATGCGTGGCTGGGCGTGACCGAGGAGGTACGCCGGCACGAGCCCGCACTGGCCCTGTTCTCCGAGGCCGATGGTCTGGGCGCGTTGCGGGTCCTGGCCGACGTCGGGGCGCGGTTGCTGCGCCCCGGTGGGCTGCTGTGTGCCGAACATGCGGAGGTTCAGGTCGAATCCGCCCCCGCGATCTTCCGGCGGCATGGCGCGTGGGCCGGCGTACGCGATCATCAGGACCTGACCGGTCGGCCGCGGTTCCTGACCGCCGTCCGACGGTGATCCGGCGAGTCGGGCGGCGCCGAGGGCGATGTTTCAGAAACACAGGTCGGGGTAAAGGGATGGCAGGATGGCCGTGTGAGTGAAGCAGCGACGTCCGAAGCGGAGCCGACCCCCGGCCTGGTGATCGACTGCTCGGATCCGGAGCAGGTCGACGCGGCTGTCGCGGCCGCGGTGGAGGCGATCCGCAACGAAAAGTGCATCGTCATCCCGACCGACACGGTCTATGGAATCGCGGCCGATGCGTTCCTCAGTTCTGCGGTCCAGAGCCTGTTGGACGCCAAGGGCCGTGGGCGCGACATGCCTCCACCCGTTCTGGTGTCGGATCCGAGTGTCCTGATGGCGCTGGGGCGGGACATTCCCGACAACGCCAAGAAACTCGCCGAACGTTTCTGGCCCGGGGCACTCACCCTGATCGTGCCCGCGCAGACGAGCCTGCGCATCGACCTGGGCGACACAGCCGGAACGATCGCGGTCCGGGTGCCGGATCACGAGATCGCGCGCGGGGTCCTGCGGGCCACGGGGCCGCTGGCGGTCTCGAGCGCCAACCGCACGG
The DNA here is from genome assembly GCA_964515145.1 of uncultured Enemella sp. Taxonomy (GTDB): domain Bacteria; phylum Actinomycetota; class Actinomycetes; order Propionibacteriales; family Propionibacteriaceae; genus Enemella. Next base: position 27,112 of record CAZEVN010000028.1, on the reverse strand, counting down.
GTGCGCCCTCGGCGACAACAGCGGCCGACGCCAAAGAACAGCTGGGGGACAGGGTCGCGGTCTATCTGGATGCGGGCCGGACGCCCGGTCAGATGCCGTCCACGATCGTCGACTTCACCACCTCCGACTATGGGATCGTCGTGCGGGCCGGGAGGATTCCCGTCGCGGCGCTGCGCGAGGTGGTCCCTTATCTGGAGGAGAACATCGCACCTGTTGCGCCCACCCCGCCTGCCCCGAGTGACTCGGGCTCACCGGACGCAGCGGGCGAACCGGAGCAGACGGAGCTGACGAATTCGACGCAGGATTCTCCCTCGACGGAGGCCGGGACCGGCTGACCGATGCGCGAATATCTCCTGGTGCTGCTGATCGCCGCATCGACGACCTATCTGCTGAGCGGCCTGGCCCGGCGGGTGGCGCTGCGCACCGGGGCTGTGGCGCGGGTCCGTGACCGAGATGTCCACGCGATCCCGATTCCCTATTTCGGCGGAGTCGCGATGCTGGGCGGGGTGGTGGCGACCTATCTGGTGGCGGTAAACCTGCCGTTCCTGGGCCGCAACCAGTTGATCGGGCACGACTTCTTCGCCGTTCTGGTGGCGGCGATCGTCATCTGCATCGTCGGCATTCTCGACGACCTGTTCGAACTCAACGCGATCGCCAAGCTGGCGGGGCAGGTGCTGGCCGCGGGCCTGGTGGTCGCCAATGGCGTGAAGATGCTGTGGATCCCCCTGCCCAACAGCATCATTTCCCTCGATGATTCGATCTCGATCGCGATCACGGTCTTCTTCATCGTCCTGTGCACCAATGCCGTCAACTATGTCGACGGCCTGGACGGGCTGGCGGCGGGTGTCGTGGCGATCGGGGCGCTGGCGTTCTTCGCCTACTCCTACACACTGGTGGCCGAGCTGGCACTTCCGCGCGCCACGACCGCCAGCCTGTTGACGGTGGCGACCGCCGGCATCTGCCTGGGGTTCCTGCCCCACAATTTCTTCCCTGCGCGGATGTTCATGGGGGACTCCGGCGCGATGCTGCTCGGCCTGCTGCTGGCCACCTCCACCATCTCGCTGACCGGTCAGATCGATTCGTCGGGCCTGCAGGCGGAGGGGAGTGGGCTGATGGCGGCCTATCTGCCGCTGATCCTGCCCCTGGCGATCATGGCCCTGCCGTTCCTCGACTTCGTGCTGGCCTTCCTGAGGCGCACCTATGCCGGGACCTGGTTCTGGGTGGCCGACAAGCAACACCTGCATCACCGGCTCCTGCAGGCCGGGCATTCCCATCGACGCGCCGTCATGATCATGTATGTCTGGTCGGCGCTCATCTCCTTCGGCGCCATCGCCATCGGACTCAATCCGGAGTGGCCGACCGTCGCCGCAGTGCTCGGGGTTGCGGTGGTGGTGACCCTGTTCACCATCGGGTCACGACGCGCCACGGCCACCGCGTCGGAGGATGTGGTGCGCCGGGCTGAACGGGCTGCCGAGGCCCGGGTTCAGGACCTGCCGTGAGGTCCGCTCCTTCGCTTCGGCTCGCACACGATGAGAGATAACGGGCACGTCCCAGCACGTTTGTGCTAAGTTTCACAAGCCGATCGAGTGCGCCCTTCGGGGGTGCCCGCGTGATGGTTCACCACCAGCCCCGCCGCCGACAGACTGCGAGACGATGACCACGATGACGGATTCCTCCCCGGAGGCTCTCGGGCCTGTGGAGCAGGAACGATCGGGCCCCAGTCTGTCCGCAATTCGTGCGCGCAAGCTGCTGGCCGGAGGGCTCGCGGGAGCCCACATGGTGGCGCTGGTCTGTGTCGGCATCTTCATGGTTCGCGACGGTCTCCCCGGCCTGGCGAGCGCGGGTCTGGCCGCCGCCATGGTGGTGCTGTTCTATACGATCGGCCAGGCCGTCCAGGTGCGGATGGCCGATGCGTCCGCCGCTGCGGTGTTCCGCGCTTCTGTGGCCTCCTACGTCATCCGTGTGACGGCCCTGGCGGGTCTGCTGGCGCTCTATCTGCGCTTCGCCGATGGCACCAGCCGGCTGCTCCCGATCCCGCTCGCGGTCACGGCCATCGCTACCGTCATCGGTTGGCTGGCCGGTGAGATCGTGGTCTATTCACGACTGCGGATCCCCAACTTCGACGAGCCCGCCGAAGGGGGTCCAGCAAAGTGACTGACCCCACCATCGCTGGTAATGTCCCGAGCGCGATGAAGGATTCCCAGGGCACTCAGGACGGACTCCAGGTGCTCTCCTATCTGCTCGCGGGTCCGGCTCTTTATGGCGGTCTGGGCTGGCTCGGCGATCGTTACTTCCACACCGCGTTCCTGCTGCCCGTGGGCATCGTGGTGGGCATGACCTTGTCGGTGATCCTGGTCATCCGGCGCTACGGGCAGGTTTCGAAGAATGACTGATTTGATCCGGGGCAGTGCTCCGGGACACGGGATGACCAAGGAGGCAGCGTGGGTTCGCTGATGTTCGTCTTGCCGCCGATGGCGGGTGACGGCTACAAGGCTCCGGGAGTCGAGGACTTCCAGTTCAACGGTGGGTTCATCCCGGGCGTGGACTGGTTCAACAAGCCGCTCGTGCAGGCCATCATCGCCGCCGTCCTCGTGATCGTGCTCTGGTTGATCGTCGCCCGCAATCTGAAGATCGTGCCGTCCAGGGGCCAGTTCCTCGCGGAGCAGCTCTATGACATGGTCCGCAACGGCATCGCCCGCGACATTCTCGGCCAGGACTTCCGCAAATACCTGCCGTATCTGCTGGCGCTCTTCTGCTTCCTGTTGGTCAACAACTGGTTCGGCATTTTCGCCCTGTTCATGTTCCCGACGTTCTCGAATATCGGGTACGCCTGGGCGTTCGCGATCATGTCCTGGCTGATCTACAACGGCGCCGGCATCGCCAAGCACGGCTTCTTCAAATACATGAAGAACAACCTGATCCCCGCAGGCGTGCCGATCCCGCTGCTGCCGATCATCATCCCGATCGAGTTCCTGTCGAACTTCATCGTGCGGCCGGTCACGCTGGCTCTCCGACTCTTCGCCAACCTGTTCGCCGGCCACCTCGTGGTGCTGGTGTTCGTGGTCGGCGGTGCTTATCTCATAACCCAGGGCGAGAGCCTGTTCTACAACGTCGCCGGCGGCGTGGCGTTCGCCTTCTCCTTCGCGATCTTCGCGCTGGAGATCCTGATCGGGGCGCTGCAGGCCTATATCTTCACGGTTCTTACCGCGTCCTATGTGCAGACGGCCACGGCCGACGAGCACTGATCCACACCCACAAGCCCCCTCTGCCATGACCTTCTTTTTTGCCCGGCAGGGGACAAATCCGAAAGGAAACCAAGAATGACCGGTTCGCTCAACATGATCGGCTACGGCCTCGCCACCATCGGCCCGGGCATCGGCGTTGCGCTGATCTTCGCCGCTGTCATCAACGGCACCGCCCGTCAGCCGGAGGCCCGTGGCGCGCTCATGGGCACCGCCTGGATCGGTTTCGCGGTGGTCGAGGCGCTCGCCATTATCGGTATCGCCCTCGCGTTCGTTCTCGGCTGATCGGGGCCTGACTCATGGTGCCGATGGTTGACCTCGGCCCGCTCCTGCCCCATCACCTGTCGGAGCTGGTCGCTGGCGCGATCCTCCTGCTGATCGTCTTCCTGGTGATCCGCGCGAAGGTCGTTCCGGCGTTCGAGAAGATGTACGCCGAGCGTACAGCTGCGATCCAGGGTGGGATGGAGAAGGCCGAGAAGGCGCAGGCGCAAGCTGAGGCTGCCCTGCAGGAATATCAGGAGCAACTTGCCGAAGCCCGGCAGGAAGCTGCGCGCATCCGCGAAGAGGCCAAGAACGAGGGCGCTCGGATCAAGGCCGAACTGCGGGAGCAGGCGGACGCCGAGGCTCAGCGCATCATCGCGAATGCCAACACCCAGATCGAGGCCGAACGGACCCAGGCCGTGGAGCAGTTGCGCACGGAGATCGGTGGCCTGGCCACCACCCTGGCCGGTCGCATCGTGGGCGAGTCGCTGGACGACGACGAACGGGCGCGACGGACCGTTGACCGGTTCATCGCCGACCTCGAGTCCCAGCCGGCTGCGCAGGGGCAGGCATGAGCAGCGCAGCCGAGGAGAGCCGGCTGAATTCCCTGGATCGGGTGCTCGACGAGCAGGAGCCCAACTCCACACTCGCCGGGGAGCTCTTCGCGGTTGTCGACGCGATCGAAGGCCAGGCGGCCCTGCGTCGGAGCCTCACCGATCCCGGGATGCCCGGTGAACAGCGTCAGGCTCTGGCCCACCGCCTGTTCGACGGCAAGGTCTCACCCGCTGCGGTGTCGGTGGTGGCAGAAGCCGCCGCGCTGCGTTGGGGTGGCGGCCGGGCGCTCGCGTCCGCCGTGGAGCGACAGGGGGTCCGGGCCGAGCTCCGGGCAGCTCAGGCGAATGGCCAGCTCGACAACGTCGAGGATGAGTTGTTCCGCTTCAGCCGCACGGTGGCCGGAGATCGCGGCCTCAGCGAGGCGCTGCGTGATCGGTCGTCCGGCCTGCCGGCCCGGACCGAGCTGGTCACGAAGCTGCTGACCGGTCGCGCCTACGAGGCAACCACGATCCTGGCTCGCCGGGCCGTGGCCGCCCGTCAGGGCACCTACGACGCCACGGTGGAGTCCTATCTGGCGCTCGCCGCCCAGCTGCGGGAGCGAGGTCTCGCCACGGTGCGAGTGGCTCGTCCGCTGTCGGCTGACCAGCACGAGCGCCTCCGGGCTGCACTGAGCCGCCAGGTCGGCCGCGAGGTCGCGATGCACGTCATCGTCGATCCTGAGGTCGTCGGTGGCGTACGCGTCGAACTCGGTGACGAAGTCATCGAGGGCACGGTCTCGTCGCGACTCAACGAGGCTCGCCGGCAGATTCACTGACCGCAGTCCCGGCTGCGGACCGGGGCTCGATGCCTCGGGTCCGCCCGGGTGGCCGGCAGCAACCGGCCACCGAAGGCAGAGAAACTCCGACAACAACGAACGAAAGAAACGAAAGCAGGGACGCAACGATGGCGGAACTCACAATTCGTCCGGAGGAGATCCGGAACGCGCTGGACCAATTCGTCCAGAACTACACCCCGGAAACCTCCTCCCGCGAAGAGGTGGGGACCGTAGTCACCTCCGGTGACGGTATTGCCCGTGTCGAGGGCCTGCCGTCCTGCATGGCCAATGAGCTGCTGCGGTTCGAGAACGGCACCATGGGCATTGCTCTCAACCTCGACGTCCGCGAGATCGGCGTCGTCGTGATGGGCAACTCCGAGGGCATTGAAGAAGGCTCGAAGGTCCACGGCACCGGTGAGGTGCTGTCGGTGCCGGTCGGTGAGGGCTATCTCGGCCGCGTGGTCGACGCCATGGGCAACCCGATCGACGGGCTGGGCGAAATCGCGAGCGAGGGCCGCCGCGCCCTCGAGCTGCAGGCCGCCGGCGTCATGGATCGCCAGGAGGTGCGCGAACCGCTGCAGACCGGCCTCAAGGCGATCGACGCGATGATCCCGATCGGTCGCGGCCAGCGCCAGCTGATCATCGGCGACCGCAAGACCGGCAAGACCGCGATTGCGCTCGACACGATCATCAACCAGAAGTCCAACTGGGAGTCGGGCGACCCCAAGAAGCAGGTCCGCTGCATCTATGTCGCCATCGGCCAGAAGGGTTCGACCATCGCCGAGGTTCGCGGCGTTCTCGAGGCTGCCGGTGCGATGGAATACACCACCATCGTGCATGCGCCCGCGTCCGACCCCGCCGGCTTCAAATACATCGCTCCGTACGCCGGCTCGGCCATCGGTCAGCACTGGATGTATCAGGGCAAGCACGTCCTCATCGTGTTCGACGACCTGACCAAGCAGGCCGAGGCCTATCGCGCCATGTCGCTGCTGCTGCGTCGCCCGCCGGGCCGTGAGGCTTACCCCGGTGACGTGTTCTATCTCCACTCTCGCCTGCTGGAGCGCTGCGCCAAGCTCTCCAACGAGCTCGGTGGTGGCTCGATGACCGGCCTGCCGATCATCGAGACCAAGGCCAACGACGTCTCGGCGTTCATCCCGACCAACGTGATTTCGATCACCGACGGCCAGATCTTCCTGCAGTCCGACCTCTTCAACGCCAACCAGCGTCCGGCGGTCGACGTGGGCATCTCGGTGTCCCGAGTCGGTGGCGCCGCCCAGATCAAGGCCATGAAGGGTGTCGCGGGCACGCTGAAGATCGGCCTCGCGCAGTATCGCGATATGCAGGCGTTCGCCATGTTCGCCTCCGACCTCGATGCCGCTTCGCGTCGTCAGCTCGATCGGGGCGCGCGACTCATGGAGCTGCTGCGTCAGCCGCAGTATTCGCCGTTCGCGGTCGAGGACCAGGTTGTTTCGGTCTGGGCCGGCACCAACGGTCTCTTCGACGAGGTTCCGGTCGAGGACGTGCTGCGCTTCGAGAGCGAGCTGATGGATCACCTCCGTCACCACACCTCGATCCTGCACACGATCTCCGAGACCCAGAAGTTCGACGACGACACCGCCGCCGCGCTCGAGTCCGAGATCAACAAGTTCAAGAAGGGCTTCCAGACCTCGGAGGGCAAACTTCTCCAGGTCGGCCGTGAAGAGGCCGAGCCGATGGAAGAAGAGGACGTCCTGCAGGAGCAGATCGTCGTCCAGAAGCGGGGCTGAGCATGGCTTCCAGTCTGCGTGAACTTCGTCAGCGGAGAAGCTCGGTCAGCACGACCAAGAAGATCACCCGCGCGATGGAGCTCATCGCCTCGTCCCGGATCATCAAGGCGCAGCAGCGCGCACGAGCTGCTGCGCCGTACGCCCGGGAGCTCACGCGTGCGGTGTCGGCGGTCGCCACGTATTCCAACGTGGAACACCCGCTGACCACCGAGCGGGAGAACCCGACGCGGGCGGCGATGCTGTTGATCACCTCCGATCGCGGTCTGGCTGGCGCCTATTCCTCGACCGTCATCAAGCAGGGCGAACAGCTCGCCGAGCTGCTGCGCGACGAGGGCAAGGAAGTCGTTCCCTATCTGGCCGGTCGGAAGGCTGCGGCTTACTACCAGTTCCGCAACCGTTCGGTGGCCAAGTCCTGGGAGGGCTTCTCGGATGCACCGGACTATGCGGCTGCTCGTGAGATCGCCGATGAGCTGATCGGGGCCTTCATGGCGCCGGCCGAGGAAGGCGGCGTGGACGAGATCCACATCGTCTATACCCGGTTCGTGTCCATGATGACCCAGGAGGCAACGGTCATCCGCATGCTGCCCCTGGAGGTCGTGGAGTCGGACGAGCCGATCGATCCCAACCAGACCTTCCCGCTCTATGAGTTCGAGCCCGACCCTGAGTCGGTGCTGGACAAGCTGCTGCCGCTCTATGTGGCGAGCCGCATCCAGTACTGCCTGCTGCAGTCGGCCGCCTCCGAGCTCGCGGCCCGTCAGAAGGCCATGAAGTCGGCCACCGACAACGCCCAGCAACTGATCGAACGCCTGACCCGCGAGGCCAACCAGGCTCGCCAGGCCGAGATCACCCAGGAAATCACCGAGATCGTGGGTGGCGCGAACGCGCTCGCCGACGCTAGCCAGGACGCGGAGTGAAGAAATGACTGCCACTGTGAACGATACGAATGCGACCCGGACCGGCGCCGTCGGCCGGATCGCCCGGGTCATCGGTCCCGTCGTGGATGTGGAGTTCCCGCCGGACCAGATGCCGGACATCCTGAACGCCCTCCACGTCGACATCACCCTGGGCGAGGACACGCGCACCATCACGCTCGAGGTCGAACTGCACGTCGGTGACAACATCGTGCGCGCGATCTCGATGAAGCCGACCGACGGCCTGCGTCGTGGGCAGGAAGTCCGCGACACCGGCTCGCCGATCACCGTGCCCGTCGGTGACGTCACCAAGGGCCATGTGTGGAGCGTCACCGGTGACGTGCTGAACGTCGATCCCGCGTCGCTCGAGATCACCGAGCGCTGGCCGATCCACCGTGATCCGCCGAAGTTCGAGCAGCTCGAGTCGAAGACCGAGATGCTGAACACCGGCATCAAGGTGCTCGACCTGCTGACCCCGTATGTGCAGGGCGGCAAGATCGGCCTGTTCGGTGGTGCCGGCGTCGGCAAGACCGTTCTCATCCAGGAGATGATCTATCGCATCGCTCACAACTTCGGCGGCACCTCGGTGTTCGCCGGCGTGGGGGAGCGTACGCGTGAGGGCAACGACCTGATCATGGAAATGGACGAGGCGGGCGTGTTCAAGGACACCGCCCTGGTCTTCGGCCAGATGGATGAGCCGCCGGGCACGCGTCTGCGGGTCGCCCTGTCGGCGCTGACCATGGCGGAATATTTCCGTGATGTGCAGAACCAGGACGTGCTGCTCTTCATCGACAACATCTTCCGGTTCACCCAGGCGGGTTCCGAGGTGTCGACCCTCCTCGGCCGCATGCCGTCCGCGGTGGGTTATCAGCCGAACCTGGCTGACGAGATGGGTCAGCTCCAGGAGCGGATCACGTCGGTCCGGGGCCACTCGATCACGTCGATGCAGGCCATCTATGTGCCCGCGGATGACTACACCGACCCCGCTCCGGCGACGACCTTCGCCCACCTGGACGCCACGACCGAGCTCAGCCGTGAGATCGCCTCCCGTGGTCTGTATCCGGCCGTGGATCCGCTGACGTCGTCCTCGCGCATCCTGGACCCGCAATACATTGGCCAGGAGCACTATGACACCGCGGTCCAGGTGAAGCAGATCCTGCAGCGCAACAAGGAGCTGCAGGACATCATCGCCATCCTCGGCGTCGACGAGCTCTCCGAAGAGGACAAGATCGTCGTGGCTCGCGCCCGACGCATCCAGCAGTTCCTCTCGCAGAACACCTATATGGCCGAGAAGTTCACCCAGGTCCCCGGCTCGACCGTGCCGCTCAAGGACACGATCGAAGGCTTCCAGATGATCTGCCGCGGCGATGTCGATCACATCGCCGAGCAGGCGTTCTTCAACGTCGGCGGCATGGACATGGTCATGGAGAACTGGGACAAGATGCAGAAGGAAGGCTGATTCATGGCCGACCCGTTGCAAGTCGAGGTCGTCTCCGCCGACCGGGTGGTGTGGTCGGGCGAGGCCGAGCAGGTCATCGCCCGCACCACCGAGGGCGATATCGGCATCCTGTCCCGTCACCAGCCGATGCTGGCTCTCCTGGTGCCGTCGGCGGTCGAGATCATCACGGACTCCGGCGAACGCGAGATCATCGCGGTTGACGGCGGCTTCATCTCGGTCGATCACAACCATGTGTCGATCCTCAGTGAGTACGCCACCCGCGGGGTCGTTTCGCTGGACGAAGCCGAACGGGAGCTGGCGGAAGCCACCCGCAAGCTCGATGAGGGCGACCAGAGCGAGGAGACCCGCAAGCACTTCCTGCGGGCGTCGGCCCAGGTCAAGGCCGCGCGCAAGCAGGAGGGCAAGCAGCTCTCCATCTGAGCAAGTGCTGAAGATCCGGGGCCGGACCTCCATGAGGGGGATCCGGCTCCGGATTCTCTTTTCTCCAAGGGAATCCCGGCCTTTTCGTGGAACGGTCCGGCAAGTGGAGATAAGAGTCGTCCACGGGTAGATTCAGCCTATGGAGTGGGCCAGCCTCGTGCCGATTGTCGGATTGGTGCTGCTGCTCTGCGCGATCATTCCGCTCGTCTGGCTTTTCGTGCGCCGCAGGTGGCTCGCCCGCAACGGCGGGATCTTCGATTGCGAATTGAACCTCGGCACCGAGGACGCTCCGCGGTGGGTTCTCGGGGTGCTCCGCTATTCGGGAGAAGATCTCGAATGGTTCCGCGTGCTCGCTCTGGGCTTTCGCCCCGAGCGGACCCTGCGTCGCAGTGCGGCCCGCATCAGGGCGAAAGTGCAACCCATCGAGAATGGGATCGATGCCAACCAACGGCTGGTGCGGCTCGAGACGGAGACCGACTCAGGTGCTGTCGCCTGGGGTCTCGCGATGGACTCGAATGCCGCTACCGGACTGCTGGCCTGGCTCGAAGCCGCGCCCCCCAGTGTGGGTCGCTTCACGTCCTGATCTGATCAGCCCTCGGTGGGCGCTGCGCCCGGATCGGCAGCGGAACCGGGGGACTGGGGCGTACCGTCGCGGTCGCCGCCGGGCACCCACAGCACCTCGTTGTCCGTGCCGTTGACCGCCCGGGAACAGATGAACAGCAGGTCCGACAGCCGGTTGAGATAGCGGACGGCCACGGGATTGACCCCACCGGGCTGCTCGGAGCCTGTGGGTGCGATCTCCGTCCCATAGGCCTCCACAGCGACCCAAGCGGACCGTTCGGCGCGGCGACAGATGGTGCGCGCGACGTGCAGTGTCGCACCCGCCGGCGTACCCCCCGGAAGAATGAACGACCGCAGGGTCGGCAGGTCGTCGCCGAACTCATCACACCACGCTTCGAGCCGGTCGACGGCATCGGCCGTGATGCGCAGCGGCGGATATTGCGGGTTCTCCTGCAGAGGATTGGACAGGTCGGCGCCGAGGTCGAAAAGTTCGTTCTGCACGCGACCCAGGGCGGCTCGGATAGCCGATGGGATGCCCGGCTGGGCGAGCGCCAGGCCGATCGTCGAGTTGGCCTCGTCGACATCCCCATAGGCCGCCACGCGTGGATCGGTCTTGCGGGTCAACGACATGTCGGAGAGGCGGGTTTCGCCGCCGTCGCCGGTGCGGGTATAGATGCGGCTGAGCACGACCATGTCTGCGACCCTACCGCGGCGGAGCCCGGCATTGGCGGTGACCGCAGCTAGGCTGTCCCGGTGATGCGGACCCGATTGATCCCAGTTTCCCTCGCCGTCGTGGTGGTGGGGGCCCTTGCTGCCTGCTCCCCCCAGAACACCGCCACCAACGCTCCCGCCTCGGGAAGCAGCGCGGCGGCGGCTGGCTCGGCCTGCCGCTATGAGGCCTTCGGTGACCCGGCCAAGCCCGTTGATCCGCCTTCGCCCAACGAGGTGCAGACCTCGGGGGAGGTCACATGGACCATCACCACCAACGAAGGTCCCGTCAACATCACGATGGACCGGGCCAAGACTCCGTGCACTATCCATTCCTTCGAGTCGCTGGCCAAGCAGGGGTTCTATGACGACACCGACTGCCATCGTCTGGTCGACTCCGGCATTTTCGTGCTCCAGTGCGGTGATCCGACCGGCACCGGTCGGGGCGGCCCGGGTTATCGCTTCGCCGATGAGACCGACTCCAGCATGAAATATCCTGCAGGGACGGTCGCCATGGCCAACTCGGGGCGCGATACCAACGGGTCGCAGTTCTTCCTGGTGTACGCGGACTCGCAGCTCCCGCCGTCCTACACCGTTTTCGGCCGGATGGATGTGGAATCCCTCGACGTCGTAGGTCGGATCGCTGCAGAGGGCCAGGACGGCCGCAACTCCGATGGATCCGGCAAGCCCAACAATTTCGCCCACATCGTCGAGGTGAAGCAACGCGCGTGAACCGGGGCCTCCTTGGGCCCTATCCCGAGATCTGGCCGCCGGTGACGGCGACCCCGTTCGGGTTGGGCTGATCGAGGAAACGCCGCAGCGCCGGGATGAAGATCTCGGGTGCCTCACTGTGCACCCAGTGGCCGGCCGTTTTGACCATGAGCTGACGCGTCCGCGGAAAGAGGCGCCGCATCTCGTCGGCGTACTCGGGGATGATGTAGTCCGCCTGCGAGCCGCCGATCCAGAAGACAGGGCCGTCGTAGGGAGGCCCGTCGGGCCCTTCCCAGCCGGCGAGGGAATCCAGGTTGGCGGCGATCAGGTCCAGGTTGGGCTGCCAGTACCACCGAGGCCCGTCCGCGTGATTCTCGCGATGGAGATTCTGCAGCAGGAATTGGCGAATGGATCGTTCGGGCACCTGGGCTTCCAGACGTTCCTCGGCGGTACGCCGGTCCGGCAGGTCGCCGATGTCGAGCGCGGTCATGGCATCGACAAGGTGGTTGAACTGACGAATGCCGTGATAGTGCACCGGTGACATGTCGACGACGATCAGGCGCTCCACGAGGTGGGGATAGCGCAGGGCAAGGTTCATGACGGCCTTGCCGCCCATGGAATGCCCTACGAGAGCCAGGGGAGCGTGGGGCTCGAGGAACTCCGCGAGCTGGTCGGCCATCGACTCATAGGAGAAAGTGTTGGTCCAGGCGGAGCGACCATGGTTGGGCATATCGATGAGCAGGGACTGATACGTCTGCTCCTGGCCTGTGGCCAGAGCCTTTGCGACGGTGGTCCAGTTCTTGCCCTGACCGAAGACGCCATGACAGAAGGCCACCTTCGGCCCACTGTCGCCGATGTGGAGCGTATGCAGGGTGTCGCTGCGCGTGATCGTCACTTCTCGATCCTTTCTAGCTCCGCCGATCCCAGCAAGAGCGATGCCAGTGGCGGCGTTCCTCGATTTCGGACGAGCTGCCGAGGGAGGCGACCCGTGGCCAGACCACGACGTGGGGCAGTCCTGCGGCAATGAGCTGATCACATCCGGGGCAACGATAGACCTTCGTGGAGGACCCGGCAGCGATGCCGCGGACCAGCCACTCGCCGTCGCGGCGGGTCACAGCAGTAGGGTGATGGGAGCCCAGGGGGCGATGCGGTCGGGCATGTTTGCTGCGCCGTCGACCAGTAGGCATGCCACCTCCCGCAGAAACACCGAACCGGTGAGACCGACCTTAGTCGGTCCCACCGGTTCGGTGAATCAGTGTGCCGTCCGGCGTGAGCCGTGCGGTGCGTCCGGCGTCAGCCGCGGGGGTTGCTGGTGTGCGCCTCGGCAGTCGCCGCACGCAGTTCGTCGATGGCGGCGGCCTGGTCGTCGGCCTCGGCCAGCTGACGGAGCAGGTGGGCCGGACGGTGACCCGGCTCGCCGGTCTCGGCATAGATGCCCTCGACGATCTCGAGCACGCGCTTCGGGGTCAGCTCCTTGAGGACCTCGAAGGGCTTCGGCATGCGGCAGCCCTCGGCCATGCCGGTGTCGATGTTGTCGACGGAGGCATAGTTGCTCTGGACCATCTTCACGCAGTTGTTGAGGTATTCGCCCACGAGGCGGTCGTGGATCTCGACGCCGCGCGACTGCAGCGGCCGGCGGATCGGGCCACGATCCTGGGTCGGCTTGCCACCCTCATAGGAATAGAAGCCGCGGCCGGTCTTCATGCCCATCATGTTGGCCATGACCAGACGGGTCAGGATGGGGGCGGGAGCCTGGACCCGGTCCTTGGTCTCGTCATACATCTTCTCGAGCACGGCGAGGCAGACATCGTTGCCGATCAGGTCGGCGAGAGCGAGCGGACCCATCGGGTATTTCGCCTGCTCGACCATGGCCTTGTCGATCTCCTCACGAGTGGCGAAGCCGTTCTCGTAGAGATAGATGGCGGAGCCGATGTAGGGCACCAGGAGGCAGTTCACGATGAAGCCGGCGCGGTCGTTGACGACGACGGGGGACTTGCGGAGCCCCTTCAGCAGCTCAACCAGCTTGGCGACGATCGCGTCATCGGTGAACACCGTGCGGATGACCTCGACCAGGGTCTGCACGGGGGCCGGGTTGAAGAAGTGGACGCCGACCACGCGCTCGGGGCTGGACACTGCGGCCGCAATGGCCGTGATGGCCAGCGAGGAGGTGTTGGTCGCGAGAATCGCATCGGCCGGAGCGGCTTCGTCGACCGTCTTGAAGATCGACTGCTTCAGCTCCAGGTTCTCGAAGACGGCCTCGATGATCAGGCCGCAATCGGACACGGCCTGCGCGGTGTCGGTGAGATAGGTGATTCGATCCAGAACGGCCTGCTGATCCTCTTCGGACATCTTGCCCTTGGACACCGCACGACCGGTGGACTTGGCGACGATCGAACGGCCGCGCTCGAGAGCGGCCTCGCTGTTGTCGATGGCATGGACTTCGAAGCCCGCCTTGGCGAAGACCTCGGTGATGCCGGCACCCATGGTGCCCTGGCCGATTACGGCTACCTTCATGTTCTCAGTCACAGTTTGAGCTTAGCTGTTGGCTAACCCGCCGGTAGCGATCTGGACAGTCTTGCATTCCGGCCTGCCGATCGCACTGTCCGGTGGACTCCCCAACGTCCTGAGGCACGCGCTCTTTCCCTGTGTGGAAAGAAAAACAGCCGGTCCGCAGGAGTCGCGGACCGACTGTGTGACGTAGGTCACATCTTTCAGTGATACATCGGAGAGGCGGAGACCGGCCAACCCATGCGGTGCACGGAGGTGAACTCGATTTCTGCCTCGCCAAGGCCGAAATCCTGCAGCTTCAGGTTGAAGTCCGGGTTCTCGACCATCCGGCGGGCGATGTCCTCGTTGGTCCAGACGTCGAAGACCTTGAACCCGTCGGCCGCGGGAGCCCCCAGGTGCACCAGGGGACGCGCAGGGGACACGGCGACCACGTGTTCGAGCACCTGGTCATAGCGCTTCTGGAGTTCTTCGGTGTCACCCTTCCAATGGAAGGTCACCAAAACGATGTCACTCATTGTTCTTCTCCTCATTGAGCCGAATCTGGGGCCGTTGCAGACCGATCAGTGAAATGGCCAATTCTTCCATGAAGTGGTCATCCGCCGGGCTGACCTGGTCGTCCTCCTCCGGCCGGAGCGTCGGAGAATCAGTGACGATCTGCCCGGAGTGCATATCCTCCTGATCCACACCGACCGTCACGAAACGATCGCGCCAGCGGAGCGTGAAGCTGAGATGCCCGGTGCCGTGCTCATCCTCGAGGACGATGTGATCGCCGTCCGGTTTGAGCATGGCATTCGCCTCGGCGATGATGTGTTCGGCGCGAATGCGCATGTTGAACCACTCATCGACGGCGACCGCAATCTTCTCGGGGCGGGAGTGTCGGAAGACCAGCGTGGCGCTCCCATCTCCGCCCGTGGTGGCCTCACGCACCCGCACCATGAACGGAGTGAGCAGCACGTCGTGGACGCTCTCATGGGCGGTCGGGGGATAGTCGTGCGTGATGTCATTCATCAGTTGGTCCTCATGAGCGGCGAACGCGTGCCACCCGTTTCCTTGTCGGATGCGTCGAAGAAGTCCTCACGGTAGGTATCGCGCGGGAAGAGCCGCTTCTTCATCAGCATCTTCAGCGAGGCCTCGACCATGGGCGGCGGGCCGCAGATGTACGCCACCATGCCGCGCAGCGTCTTGAAGTCCTCATCGATCACGTCGGTGACCATGCCGTGCGACGTGCCTTCGACGCCCTCTTCCTCGGAGAGGCAGGGGTGATAGAAGAACTGGTCCTCGTTCTCGGCCTCGAGCTGCTTGAAGTACTCCACGTCATAGAGGTCGTCATAGCCACGAACGCCGTGATAGAGGTGCATCGTCTGTCCGGTCTCGGCCTCCAGCACATGCTTGACCATGGACTTCAGCGGGGCCAAACCGGTGCCGCCACCGATCATGATGATCGGCTTCTCCTTGGCGGTGCGGACGAAGAAGCGGCCGTACGGACCGGCGATCTTGACCTTGTCGCCGACCTTCAGATCCTTGAAGATCCAGCCGTCGGTGCCCAGGCCACCGGGCGTACGCTTGATGGTCAGCTCGACCTGCTTCGGCGTGGCCGGTGAGTTGGCCATCGACCAGCTGCGGAACACACCGTCGGTGTTGGGGAGAGTGACCTGCACATACTGGCCCGCGTTGAAGGAGATCTCGTTGTCGAGCTCGAAGACGAGGCGGCGCGTCTCGCGCGCACAGTCCTCGAGAGCGACGAGGGTGCCCTCGAAGTCGCGCACCGGATGCATCGTGACGCCCTCTTCGGACTCGACGTCGGCATCGATCACGACATCGGATTCAGGGCTTGCCACGCACACCAGAGTCTTGCCCTCGTTGCGTTCGTATTCCATGAGCGCGAACTCGGAGGCGTCGCCATGGTTGACGTCACCGTCAAGGATCTCGACCTTGCAGGTGCCGCACGTGCCGTGTGTGCAGGCGTGGGGCAGCCACACGCCGTTGCGCAGGCAGGCGTCGAGAATGTTCTGGTCTTCCCGGCACTCGACCTCCTGGTCGAGCGACTCGATTCGTACTGTGTAACTGGTCATTCGTTCCTCTTTCACACGCCAAAACGGTTGGTCACGGCAGCACAGTGGCCGGCCACTGCCGACGAGCGACGGAGCGGCCGGCCACTGTGATCAGGGATCAGGACAGCTCGAAGCTGATGACGCCCTTGTGCTCAATGCCCAGGCCCTCGATGGTGTCGTCGTCCTTGGGCTCGAACGCGGTGTCGTCCTTCTTCCAGTTGGCCACGCGGGACACATCGAAGTCGGGGTCGGCCGAAGCCCAGGGGGTCAGCACACCGGCCACGAAGTCCGCCCACTTCATCGCGCGCGGCACCCGGAAGCAGCCGGCGCAGACGATGAAGATGTTGCCGCGCCACAGGATGTGCAGCAGCTGGTCCTCGCCATAGAGCGAGATGTGGTCGCGCGACGGGAAGTTGTATTCGCCGAACTCGGTCGGCGGAGCCTTGAACTCTGCAGGTTCCTTGGCGATCTCGGGATCGATAATGGTCATTTGCTACTCCACTCACAGCGTCGTGATTCGGGGTCCGGGCCGGCGTACGCCCCAGTGGGCGCGAGGCCCGGCCGGAGCGTGCCCACGCCTGCGCCGCGCAGGCACGCTCCGATCGGATAAGAGGTCAGGACACGTTGGCGGGCTCGTGCCACTTGGCCCAGTTCTTGGCGTCCGTGGTGTCGAAATACTCGCCGTTCTCGGAGGTATTGATGCCGTACCACTCGAGAACCTCGGGCACGGTCGCACCACCGCAGTTGCCCTGATAGATCTGGTGCACCGGGAGCCAGGCCTGGCGATACTTCCAGGGCTCACGGTCGAAGATCCACTTGCAGCCATCGGAGCAGGTGTTGTAGCGCTCACCCTCGTAATGGCTGACCCGGATGGCCTGCGTACCCGGGTCGCCGACCTCGGTGAAGCCCATCGGGACCTGGCAGACCTGGCAGAGCATCGGCAGGCCGGCATTGAAGAACCGCTTGCCCTCGTTCTGCATTTCCTTGGCCTTGGCGTACGCCGGGGCGTAGTACTTGTCCCAGGTCTCCGGATACTGCTTGGAGAACCATTCCTGCTCGTCCTCGAAGGGCACCGTGGTGTTGTAGGCACCGGCGAACGCGAACTGATAGAACATCCAGTGCGCCTGGTGGGAGAGGTATTCCTTCTCCACGATCGCCTGATCGACATGCCGCGGGGGACGAATGCCGTAGTACTCCAGGTCCGGGAACAGGCCCTCGAGCATCTGCTGCTCGAGATAGAGCTCGAAGCTCTCCTTCCACGACATGCCCTTGCGGGGCAGGAAGTAGTCCTGCATCAGGGCGACGATGGTGAGCAGGCGATAGCCACGCCAGAACCACTTGTCGACCCAGTCCTGGATGATCGGGACGTTGTCCTCGTCCTGCTCGAGGATGAACTTGATGACCTCGAGGCCCAGCGTCATGTGGCGCGACTCGTCGGACTGAGCCGAGAAGCCGAACGTCATCGTGCTGAGGTCGCCGTTGAAGCTCGCGCCCGACATGAACGGCACGAACAGCAGGTTGGTCAGGAAGTATTCGAAGCTGAACGAGATCGCCAGCATGAACTCGAACGGGCCGGCGGAGACGCCGTCGTCGAAGAACGACTTGGGCACCGAGAGATACCAGACGCGGTCATGCATGACGTTGGCGTCCTGCAGGTGGTCGTAGTACTTGTTGAACTGCGACACCGCGTGGGTCTGGGTCTGGTTGTGACGGAGCTCGTCGATGCACTGATACAGGCAGGCGATGCGGGCGCCGGCGCCATTGAGGTGACGGGCCAGATAGCCGAAGTTGCGATAGGCCTGGTATTCGAGCGGGGTCACGCCCTGGAGGAACATGCGGACCGCGTTGAAGTAGCGGGCGTCAGTCACCTGCAGGTGGCCCGAACCCTGGGCAAAGCTGTCAATCACGGCATAGAGGCGCTTGTCCTTCTCGGACTGATACTTGTGATAGGCCTCGACCGTCAGACGGAAGGGGTCTTCCCAGGCATCCCAGTCGTGGATCTTGATGCCCTCGAAATCGGTGTGGGGGAACACCTCCTTCGGGGACACATATGTGGGCTCCCATTCGAGGCCGCGCGTCATTGTCGCGTAGCGCTCGCGCATTGAGGCTTTCTTCGCCATCGTGCTCTCCTCTTCGAGTGTGGTGGGTGGCCCCCTGTGTTTGCTCCGACGGGGACCACCCCAGGTATGTGTCGGAAACCCGCTCAGCGGGGATTCTTCATCGCTTCCAGGCGATTTCGATGTAGTCCTCTTCGATGTCCAGGTTGCCGGACATCGACACGATCGCGAGCTGGATCTCGGCGGTCTCCCACTCGGCACCGACGTGCTTCTCGACGGTCTCGCGCTTGATGTGGAGCCCGCCCTCGTTCCTGATCTTCACGAGTCCCGGCATGGTGATGGTGTCGCAGCCGGGGTTGTCCTCGACAATGGCGTCGATGACGGGGCGGTTGGTGTCGGTGTCCTGGATGTCGATGCTCGCAACGCGCGGGCGACGCTTGGCCTCAGTCATGGATGCTCCTCTGCTTGGTGACCGAAATGGTGGCTGGGTGACCTCGTCAGAGGGGGATGCCCAGGTCCGAGTAGCGCTTGGTGAGAGCCTCGGTGTTCTGCTTGAGGAAGTCGGCTGCGCCCTTTTCGGGAAGGATCTCGTCGAACTTCTCGGCGATCGGGGTGACCGCTGCGGTGGCAGCCTCGAGATATTTGGCGACCATCTCGCCGAGAGCCTTAGCGTTGTCCGCGCCGTGGGTCTCGTCGTTCACCCACGCCTTCAGCAGCGGGTTGAGCCACTTCTGCTGATCGGCATACCAGTTCGTGAAGTGCTGGTTGAGCAGCGACATGACCGTCGCGCCCTCCGACAGCGCCATGTCCTCGACATAGGTGTGCATCAGCGGGAAAAGCTGGGCGTCGATGACATCGACGGCGATGATGCCGGCACCCCAGTCCTGCTCGATAAGGGCTTCTTCGGTGTATTTCCGCAGCGGCTGCAGGGGCTCGGTCTCCAGCCAGTTCTCCTTGGCCTGGTCGAGCGCCTCCGTGGTGCCGCCGGAGACGGTGAGGCCGATCATCGAGTGGGCCTGCGCATTGCCGAGCCGGTCGAAGGCCGACAGCGCCAGGACCTGCGAGATCGTGTGGCCCCAGGCGAAGCGGCCGCCGTTGATGGCGATCAGCTGGCAGGCGCCCTCCCAGTGCCGCATCGGCAGATAGAGGTCCTGGATGACGGTCTTCCAGTGGTCGGCCAGGCGCGAGGTCAGGTTGCGGTCCTCGATGAACTTGAGGTTCTTGGCGAAGTTCTCGTATTCCTCGGCGCGCTTGGCCACGAAGGTCGCGTAGTAGAGCTGGCGCGGGTCCGTGTAGTCGTAGGGATCCGTCAGCTGCAGCACCGAATAGGTGCGGTCATAGATCTCGCGCGACGGGTCCCAGAAGGGCCGGTAGTGGAAGTTCTCCTCCGGCTGGGCGCGATAGACGGCCTCCTGATAGCGCGACGCGTTCTTCTCGCCGAAACGGCGCTCGAGCTCTGCGTACGCGGCGCGGCGCGGCTCGATCGAATTGGTGCGGATGTTGCTCATTGAGTCTCCCTCGGGATCTCCAGTGATCCGAACATGAGGGCGTCGGGCGGCCCTCATTCGTTCCCCACATTAGGGGTGGATTATCGGCCCCGCCACGCCGTTGTGGGGCTTTCACCCGGCGTTGGGTCGCTTTGTTCAAAGTGCACTTATATCCAGTCGAGCCGACTGAGGGTCCCCATTTCTGGTCCATTCTGCGGTCCGCGAGACCGGGGGGTGCGGCTCGCCCTTCAGGATCAGTACCCTGAACTGATCGCGCGAGCAAGGAGGCTGCGGATGCCGCACAGGCGTGCAACGAAGGGAGTCGGCCCGAGATGACGGTGACCCCCGAGGAGGCGCAGCTCGCTGTCCGGGCTGCCGTCGCGCACCGCTTCCAGGTGAACGGGCCCACATTGACGCGGCAGCTCACCCAGACGCTTATCGATCGCAGCCCGGAACTGCGTGGCGCGGATACGGCTCTTGCCAGCCTGGTGAAGGCGCTGGCCCGGACACTGGTCAACGAAACTGCGGTCGGGCTGGTCGACCTCAATGGCCACGACGATATCGCCGGTGTGGCGGGCGGCACTGCGCTCGCGCGTCAGTTGGGGGAGCGGGGCGTCCCGGCACATCGGGCTCTCGCCGTCTATCTGGTGGCGCAGCACTGGTTGCTCGACACCGTTCTGCTCGAGCTTCGTGCGGTGTCGGCCGACGGGGAGGCGGACCTGTTCCCGCCAGTGGTGGATTGGATCATGCGGCTTTTCGGTGCGCTCACGCAGGCGGCCGGGCGGGAACACGCCAACACCCAGGACCTCTGGCGCAGCTCGAATGGGACGATTCTCGCCCACGACGTGGCTCTCGTCCTGGAAGAGATCGAGGACGTCGCGGAGGCCTCGGATCTGCTCGACTACCGGCTGGATACGCGCCATGTCGGTGTGGTGGCGTGGAGCCGGAGCGGTCGTCTGGACGCCCGTCGGATCAGCCGGATCGTGCGTCAGCTCACCCAGCTCACCTTGGTTGCCGATGCGCTGATAGCCCCTCGCGACAGCGTCTCCGTGGTCGCCTGGTTGGCGATCCCCGGCCCGGCTCGCGGGCTGGCTGCGCATGTGACGCGCCAACTCGGCACCGCGACCGACCTGCGCCTCGCGTTCGGGGAACCGCTTCCCGGGCTGGCCGGCTTCCGGGAGACCCATCGTCAGGCACTGGCGGCCCACAATGTGGCCCAACTGGCAGGCTCCCTCGATGACGCGTGGGTACGGTTCCGTGACATTGCGCCGACCTGCCTGCTGAGCGGCTCCCCGGACCAGGCGGAATTATTCGTGGAACGGGTCCTGGGGGACCTGGGCTGCGCCGGTGAGGAGACCACCCGTCTCCGGGAAACCCTCCGGGTCTATCTGGAGAACGGCGAGAACGCCTCGCGGGCGGCCGCCAAACTCCATGTCCATCGCAATACGGTGAACTATCGCGTGGCCGGCGCGATCGACCTGCTCGGCGTACCTTTCGAGCAGAATCGGCTGAGCGTGGGCCTGGCACTCAACTATCGTCGGCACGCCATGGGGGGCAGCGACCGTACTGTGAAGGCCACCGACGACTGATCGCGTACGCCGGCCGCCGGCGACCGGGTGCTGACCGACTCTTGGTCCCGACGCTACGGTGTGAGCATGAGCGACGCGCCCGGGCACCGATCCGCACCCGAATCCCGGGAACTGCCGCTGTTTCCGCTGGGGGTGGTTCAGTTCCCGACCATGCCCCTGGATCTGCAGATCTTCGAGCCGCGCTATCTGGCCCTGCTCAACGATCTCGGGTCGACGGGGCTCCGAGAATTCGGGATCGTTGCTATCCGCAGCGGCCACGAGGTGGGCGCCGACAACCTCCACCGGATCGCCGAGGCCGGTTGTGCAGTGAAGATCATCGATGTCCGTCCCACCGCCGACAGGGTGCTCGTCCAGGCGCGGGGCACGTGGCGTTTCGATTCGATCGAGATCCTCGACACACCGAAGCCCTATGCCATGGCGAAGGTCAGGCGGCTCCCGGACCATCCGCCCCACGTTGACCACGAGGTTGCTCCGTTGCGCTCCGCGCTCCTGGCGTACGCCTCAGCGGCGGGAGTCGAATTGCACACGATTCCTGCGGAACCGGATGAACTCGTGTGGTGGACCGCCGCGGGGGGCCCGTTGACGCTCGATGAGCAGTTGGCCATCCTGCAGGCATCCGAGCAGGAGCGCATCGACCTCCTCGCGCGGTGGCTGCGACGGGAAGCCTCGCTGCTGCTCAACACCGGCAGCGTCCCCTTCCGTCCCGACCGGCGGGCGCAGTCCAACTGAGCGATGAACGGACCCGGGGCGTCCTTCGTGACATGGGCTAGGTTGTCCCGGTGCGATTGGTCATTGCCCGCTGTCAGGTCGACTATGCCGGTCGGCTGACGGCCCACCTGCCGCCCGCAACGCGACTCATCCTCGTGAAGGCGGATGGCTCGGTGTCGATCCATGCCGACGACCGGGCCTACAAGCCGTTGAATTGGATGAGTCCGCCCTGCACGCTCACCGTGCGTTCGCCCGAGGAAGACGAAGCTGCGGTGACGGCTGATCTCGATGCCAGCGTGGCCGAGGTGTGGGAGGTGAAGGGCAAGGACGGTGACACGCTGCAGATCTCGCTCTTCGAGGTGATGCATGATTCGTCCCACGATCTCGGCATAGACCCCGGTCTGCAGAAGGACGGCGTGGAAGCGCACCTGCAGGCCCTGCTCGCCGAACATCCGGAGTCGATCGCTGCGGGTCTCACCCTGGTGCGGCGGGAATTCCCGACCGCGATCGGTCCGGTCGACCTCATGTGCCGCAATGAGAGCGGTGCCTATGTCGCGGTCGAGGTGAAGCGGCGCGGCGAGATCGACGGGGTCGAGCAGCTGACCCGCTATCTCGAACTGCTGCGCCGGGATCCTCTGCTGGGTGATGTCCGGGGTGTGTTTGCCGCGCAGCAGATCAAACCCCAGGCTCGGGTGCTGGCCCAGGACCGGGGGATCACGTGTGTCACGGTCGACTATGACGCCCTGCGCGGGCTGGACAACGCCGAGGATCGACTCTTCTGATCAGGTGCGGTCCAGCTTGGGCTGCAGGACCTCGCGATAGAGCAGCAGCAGAGCAGCCGCGGTCGGAATGGCCATCAGGGCCCCCACGATGCCGAGGAGAGTGCCGCCGGCGAGCGCGGTCACAATCACCACCGCCCCCGGAACGTCCACCTGACGTTTCATTACGCGCGGCTGGATCACGTAGGCCTCGAACTGCTGATAGATCAGGAAATAGACGATCGTGGCCACGGCGGCCACCGGGCTCACTGTCAACGCCACCAGCGCCACCAGCACCATCGACAGGTTCGATCCGACCAGTGGGATGAAGGCGAACAGGGCCACCATGACGGCGAGGGCGAGGGCGTACTCGCCCAGGCCGACGATGCTCATGAAAATGAAGCTGGCCGTCCCCGCGGTCGTGACGACGAGGAACATGCCGCTCAGATATCCGCCGATGCGTCGGAACATCTCATCGGCCAGATAGGTGACCCGCCGCCGTCGGGACGCCGGCGCGAGGTTGTAGATGACCTGTTTGATCGACGGCAGTGACGCCAGGAAATAGAGCGTCAGGACAAGGGTGACGATGACGGAAAAGACGACATTGGCCAGCAGCCTGCCGGCTCCCAGCAGCCCCCCGAAGATGGCGTTGATCAGGCCCTGACTCGTCAGCACCTCGTTCACTCGTTGGATAACCCCATAGCGGGCGTCGAGCTCGGCGATCTGGGGGTTGTCCCGCAGCTGCACCAGCAGCTCGGGAGCTGTGGCGATCAGGGTGTTGATCTGGGCGGTGAACACGGGGACCACCGCCCAGCCGGCCAGGCCGATGACGACGAGGAGCGTGAGTGCCACGACGAGCACGCTGAGCCCCCGGCGCAGACCGGCACGGGTCAGGGCCTCCACCGCAGGATTCAGGCCGAGCGCGAGGAAGAGTGAGAGCAGCACCAGAACCAGGATGGACTGGACCGCCATGAGCATCGAAACCAGGGTGACCGCCACCAGCGCCCCGAGAGCCCCGAAGAAGCCGATCGAGAATGGCGTCATCTGCAGGAGTCGATAGTCGGGCTCGTGTTCCTCGGGGGGAGGCGGCGTCGGGTTCACGGGCGCAGTCGCGTCCTGCGGCGGGCTGGTCACCGACCGTTTGAGGAGCGAGACGAGTCGGGTCCGGCGCGAACGGGCCCCCGCTTGCCGGGCGGCAGCGGGGGCCGTCGGCGGCGGGGATGCCTGAACCGGGACCGCAGGCCCCGTCGGCGTCAGCGCCGGATCTCTCGTGGCACCGTCCTCGCGGGGTGTGTCGCTCATCGCGGCTTGGACGACCCCTGGGGCTGGGAGCTCCCGGCCGAGCGATCCCTGGCGTCCTGGTCACCCTGGCCGGCCGGCTTTGCCGGATTCGCAGGTTGCCCCTGCTGAGCGGCCGGTCGCTTGCGGTCCGGCTGCGCGCCGGCCCTCTTCGTGGCCTGGCCGGGCGTCGCGCCCTGCGCCTGGGGAGCCCGCCCCTGCGCAGGGTTCTGCGTGGTGGGTTGTTCGGCCGGCTTGTTGCGGGCCGCCGACTCCTGGCCAGCAGCGCCGCCCCCACGAGGGGCGTTCTGCGGGGCCGGAGCCTGGGGACGGGACTGCGCCGGGGTCGGCGCACCAGCTGCCTTGGCGGCTCCGGCGGCAAGGTCCTGGCGCTGTTCGATCGGGATGGTGTCGGGGAAGTCGGCCGCAGTCTGGGTCGCGAGCTCGCTGAGGCTCGTGAGCTGGGCCAGGATGGCCTGCTTGCGGCGAGCCAGCCGTTCGTTCTCGCGGGAGAGTTCCTGGCCGCGATACGCCGCCTGTTCCTCGGCCTTCTGGAGGATCTGGGCCGCCTCCTTGCGCGCGTTGGTGACGAGCGAGTCGGCCTCGCGGGCGGCGTGGATCTTGACGCGCTCGGCCTCGGCCAGGGACTCGTGGCGAATGCGTGCGGCGTTGTCCATCTCGGTGGACAGCAACTGCTGGGCCTTCTCGTGATTCTGCGTGGCCTCGCCCAGCATCTTCTCGGTGGCGGCAGCCGATTCCTCGTGTTCGGCAGTCAGCTTGGCCAGCAACTGTTCGCGCTCGGTGGCGGAGTTGGAGCGCAGGTTGGCCGCCTCGCGTTCGGCGGTCTGGCGCACCGATGCTGCCTCGAGTCGAGCGGCCTCGAGCATGGCCTGGGCCTTGCGCTGCGCCTGGGTGGTCACGGCCTCGGCATGCTGCTTCGCGCCGAACAGAAGGCGCTCGCCCTCTTCCTTGGCCAGGTTGACCTGCTCGCCGGCCTGGCGTTCGAGGTTGGTGCGCAACTCGCGCAACTCACCCATCGCGGTCATCCGCACGTCCTCGCCGTCGCGTTCGGCCTGCTCGCGGATGAACCGGGCCTGCCGGCGAGATTCCTCGACGATGCGGTCTGCCTCGGTCTGGGCTCGTTCGTTCAGCTCCCGCGCCTGCACCTGCGCGACCCGCAGGATCTCCTTCGCGTGGCCCCCCAGGTGATCGAAATCGTTGTCCTCGGGACGCCGCTCGGGGCGACTCACTGCGTCGTGCAACTCGCGCTGGAGGCGGGACACCTGTTCGCGCAGGCGCGCCCGCTGGCCTTCGAGGCTCAGGACGTATTCGTCCACCGCTGCCCGGTCATAGCCCCGGAGGGCGCTGGGGAAATTGCCGGCCGCGCTGGCGGTCTCGTCGAACAGGCTCAATCCGGAGTCGTCGGTCACGATTGCTCTCCTCAACGGGGATGGTCAGCCGCCAGCCTACCGGCCGAGATCAGTCGGACCGGGTTAACGACTCCCGCCGACCAGGGCAGGGAAGCGACCCGGGTGAGGGTCAGTGTCCAGCGCCGGGCTCCACGAGTTCAAGCAACACGCCGCCCGCATCCTTGGGATGCGCAAAGTTGATGCGCGATCCGGCGGTGCCACGCCGTGGCTCGTCATAGAGCAGGCGTACGCCGCGCTCCCGCAACACGGCGCAAACCGCGTCGATGTCGGTGACGCGATAGGCCATCTGCTGCAGGCCCGGGCCGCTGCGATCAAGGAACTTCCCGATCGCGGAGTCGGGTCGCAGGGGAGCGAGCAACTGGATCTGGGCACTCTCGGCGCCGACGGCTCCGGTTCCGAGCATGGCCTCCTCGACGCCCTGCTCGGGATTCGTCTCCCGATGCAGCAGGCGCCAGCCCAGCACCTCGGTGTGGAAGTGGATGGCCTCATCAAGGTCGGGCACCGCCAGACCGACGTGGTCGACGCAGACGAAAAGTGGATCGGGGATGCGCGTGTCCATGACCCCAGCGTGACACAGTTCGCCGGATGTCGGGGGCGTTCGATTCACCTCTTCCGGAGGCATCGGGTCGTCGGTACGCCGGGTTGGCCCGCCCACCGGGATCCGCGCGGCTAGGGTGGCTGGCAGCGAGGAGGTGCGGATGGGCGCGGTCATCGTCGGTGGGGCAAGGACGCCGATCGGACGATTCCGTGGCGCCCTCGGACGCCTCTCGGGCCACGAACTGGGTGCCCACGCGATCCGCGGGGCATTGACCCTGGCCGGCGTTCCGCCCGAGCGCGTGGACTATGTCGTGATGGGGCAGGTGCTCCAGGCGGGCGAGGGCCAGATGCCCGCACGACGGGCGGCCATGGCGGCCGGAATCCCGACGCAGGTGCCCGCCCTCGGGGTCAACAAGGTCTGCATTTCGGGGTTGACGGCGATCGCGCTGGCCGATCAGCTCATCCGGGCCGGTGAGGTCGACGTGGTGGTCGCCGGAGGCATGGAATCCATGTCCAATGCCCCGCACCTGCTTCGGGGGTCGCGGGCCGGGTTCGGCTATGGCGACGTCGTGCTCCTCGATCATCTCGAACACGATGGTCTGCGTGACGCCGACACCGGCCGGTCGATGGGCGTGCTGACCGAGGCCGACAACGCCGGGGCCTGGCACGTGTCGCGGGCGGACCAGGATGTGTACGCCGCCCGCTCGCACCACCGCGCCCACGCCGCCGCAGGCTTCCTCGCCGACGAGATCGTGCCCGTCCCCGTGCGCGGATCCCGGGGCGAGATCGTAGTCACCGCGGACGAGGGCGTACGCCCTGACACCTCGATCCATACGCTTGCCCGCCTGCGTCCGGCGTTCGTGCCGGACGGGACGATCACCGCGGGCTCGTCGTCACCGTTGTCCGACGGGGCCGCAGCCCTGGTGATCACTTCCGCCGAACTGGCCACCGACCTCGGTCTGTCGGTGCTCGCGGAAGTCGGCGCCCACGGCATGGTGGCCGGGCCGGGCACGTCGCTCCGGGGCAAGCCCTCCGGGGCAGTGCGCGTGGCTGCAGCGAAGGCCGGGCTGGCGCACGATGGCTTCGATCGCTATGAGATCAACGAGGCCTTCGCGCAGGTGGTGCTCGGCAGCGCGCGCGATCTCGGCCTGTCGGAGGAGGCCATCGACAGCCGCGTGAACGTCAACGGGGGAGCGATCGCACTGGGCCACCCCATCGGCATGTCGGGAGCCCGCATCGTGCTCAGCCTCGCGAGGGAGTTGCAGCGCAGCGGGGGCGGCACCGGGGTGGCAGCTCTCTGC
>CAZEVN010000027.1:0-38521 GCA_964515145.1 uncultured Enemella sp. | reverse complement strand
CTCCTCCGCCACCCCCACCCGCGCCGAAGAAGAACCTCTGGCTCATCCCCGTTGCGGCGGTGGCGGTGCTTCTGGTGGTGGCGTTGGTGGCGATCCTGGTGAATCGCGGTGACAACGAGAAGGCCACCGGTGGCGAGACCGGAACCAGCACCAGCACGCCGGGCGGCTCGGCGACACCCGACCCGCCGGAGTGCGGCCGGCTCAACGCAACCGATTGCACGTTCCTGCAGAACTCGATCCACCGTGAGGTCGTGGCCGCCACGTGCCAGGCCTATCCGGCCGGCGGCCCCGGCGCGATCGTCTGCGAAGGCAACCAGACGGCCACGTCGGTCGGGGGTGACATCCTCGTCTATGCCTATCCGGCGCGCGGGGAGGCGCTGGAGGCGAAGTTCCGCGACTTCTATCTGCTGGTCCAGGCCGACCCCGCGACGGCCGGCGATGACCTGACGATCCCGCCCGCGGTCACGACCTGGACCTATTCCTCCACGAAGGACCGGATCGAGGGCCAGCGCGGCACTCTGCACGACGCGGAAAACAAGGCCAACTGGTTCCTCTGGAGCCACCGGGCCCATGGATATGTGGGCGTCGCCGTGGCCAAGGACACCGTGACCGCCAAACAGTTGGCCGACTGGTGGGTCACGACATGACCGCGCCCCCGTCGAGCATCCTGCGGCTGGCCAGGCTCGGCCAGAGGTTGCACGATGCCCTGCCCCCCGGGGACCAGCGCGACCGGATCGACAGGATCGCCGCCACCGCCCACCAGCCGGTCCGCATCGCCGTCGTCGGCCGCGTCAGCACGGGCAAATCGACGCTGGTGAACGCGCTTCTGGGGCGTACGATCGCGGCGACCGCCGCCGAGGACTGCACCCGTTATCCCACCGTCTATTCCTATGGGGCACCCGAGCAGGCGGTGGCAGTGAGCGAGGACGGGGGGCGTACGCCTCTGCCGCTCGAGATCGCCCGCAGTGAGCCGCCGCCCGGGACGTCCCGCCTCGAAGTGACCCTCCAGACCGAGGTCCTGCGACGCATCACGCTGCTCGACTCACCCGGTCTGGCCGGCACGGCCACGGCCGCCGGGGCAGCCCGCGCACCGGGGCTCATCCGCGACTACGAGATCCTGCTCTATCTGTTCCGCGGCGAGCTGCGCACGGATGACACGCGCGTTCTCGACGACCACGCCGAAACGACCAGGGTCCTGATCGAGGGTGCCCTCCCGACCATCGGGGTGCTCGCGCACGCCGACAACTTCGGCGATGGTGGCTGGGGCGACGACGATCCACTCGAGTGCGCCCGCCAGTCGTGCCAGGAGCGCATGGATCAGGCGTCCGGCCGCTTCCACACTGTGGTGCCGGTCAGTGCCCTGATGGCCGAAACCGTGCGCACCGGTGGGCTCACCGAGAACGACGTTCGCCGGCTGCGGCGCCTCCGCGATGCCGACCCGATGCTGTTGCGGTTCGGGGCGGGTGCGCCGGAGGACGATCCGACGATGCTCGACGACCTGACCGCCAAGCTCACCGGTTATGGCCTCAATCACGGTCGTGCTCACTCGGGCACGACCCCCGAACTGTCCGACTGGATGCTCCGGCGCAGCGGTTTCGACGCGTTGCTGGCCTCCTTCGATGGCGTGCGGCCCATGGTCGAACACCTCCGCCTGGCCCGTGCGCTGCGATCGTTCGAGGACGTGCTCGCCGATCCGAGGACCCCGGTCGAGACCAGGGCCCTCCTCGAACAGGAAGTTCTCGGCCCCACCGGCCACGTGGCGCGCGAACTCCGGGCCTATCGGCTGCTTGCCGCCGACCAGCCCGACCACGCGAGCGTGGCCCTCCTGCGCGATCTGCTCTCGACCGCCACCGACGACCAGCGGCTGGAGATCGTGCGGGCGAAAGATCCGGGTACGCCCGATCCGGTCGCCACCTGTTTCCGCGCGGCGGGCCGGTTCCAATCCATGTCGGGACTGGGCGGCAGCAGCTCCGAACGCGAGGCCGCCCGCGTGTTGTCGATGTCGATGTTCTATCTCGGCGAAAGCTTCCGCCGATGACCCTCATCGTTTTCCCACTGATCGAAAGGAGACCCCAATGACCGAGGCAGACGACGACTTCTTCTTCGCGGAGTTGCTCAGCAGCGAGCCGTCCGACGAAACCTGGGCCGGCCTGCTCGCCAATGCCCTCGGTTCTGCTCCGGCCGATGCCGATCCCGCTCTCATCCCGGATGAGCTCGATGACGACCGGGGTGAGACCGAGCCGGTGGGACTCGACGAGGGCGAAGAGCTCGACGACGACCCCGACGATCGGAACGAAGACCGGGACGATGATCGGGACGATGACGAGGAACGGGACGGACGCGAGGGCGACGAGGGCGACCGTGACCTCTCGTTCGACGACCACGATGTCACCGACCCGACTCTCCACCATCCTGCGGAGTGGATCGATCCCAACCCCGAGGCTGAGGCCACGGGGCTCGACGACGGCTGGCCGGGTGTCGACGACCACGGCGCCCCGTGGTGAGCGAGCCCACCGAGCTCCGCACGACGCTCAACGCGACCCTGAAGGACTCGTTCTCGATCCTGCGCGAGCACGGCCGGGAGGACATCATCGACCGGGCCCGTCAGCAGGCCCAGAGCCGCCGGCCGCTGCCTCGCCTCGTGATCGCCGGGGAAACCAAACGCGGCAAGAGCACGCTGGCCAATGCCCTGGCCGGGCGCAGCCTGTCCCCGGTCGGCGCGGACGAGACGAGCGCGACGTTCGTGACGATCATCCCGGACGCCGGCGATCAACCCGAGTGGGCGCTCGTCACCGGCGACTCCGGGGAGTCGGTCCGCGTCCCCCTCGCCGAGTTGCCCGACCACACTGATCTCCGGCGACTGGCTGTTCGCGGCGCCGAGGTCCCGGTGTCGGTCGAGGTCCACTGCAGACCGGGCCCGGTGGGTTCGGTCGTCGTCGTTGACACCCCGGGCATCGGGGGCCTGACCGACGCTCGGGGCCGGCTGACCCAGCACCTGGCGGCCGACGGGGGCATGTTGGTGTTCGTCATCGACGCCGGCTCACCGATGTCCCGGCCCGAACTGGACTACCTCGTCGAGTGTGCGCGGCATGTCGAGGAGATCGCCGTCGTCGTCACCATGATCGACAAATATCCCCACGCCGCCGACCGGATGCTCACCCATGTCGAGGGGCAACTCCGGGCCGCCTCGCCACGGCTCGGCTCCGCACCCGTCTTCGGGGTCCAGGCCATGGCGGCCGTCGCCTCCGTCGGGGCCCCCGACGGGGTGCGCCGGCAGTTGTTCGCGCGCAGTGGTCTCGCCCCGCTCATCGACCGCATCGGGCTCGTGAGTGACCAGGCGACGTTGCTCAGCTCCCGCACCGGCCTGCGGGTCGCCCGCACCGGTCTGGGCGAGATCGTGACCTCGCTCCGGCAACAGGCGCTTGCCGCCCGCAATGCCGGCAGCGACGATCACTCGGTCGAAGAACAGCGCATCGAGGCCGAACTCGCGGAGCTGACCGCACGACGGTCACGTTGGAAGCTCGATTTCGAGGGCCGGGTCGGCCAGATCCTCCAGGACTGCGGCGATCTGGCGTTGCGCGAAAGCCGCGAGCTCGAGCATCGGATGCGCGAAGCGCTGGCCCGCACTCCCCTGGTCCGCCGCGACGCATTTCTCCGCTCGCTCAACCTCGACCTGCTGAGCGAACTCGGGCTGCTGGCCGACAGGGTGACCGACCACCTCAACCGGGAGTTCGCCGCGGTCCTGGCCGAGCTCTTCGAGGGAGCCGACGCTCTCCCGCGACTCGCCGACGTCGCCTCGATCAACGACCCGGGTCAGCTGTCGCGGATGAAGAACAGGTCCCCCTTCGACCCCATGACCGTCGGCATGGGCTTCATGGCCTATGGCGCTGCTGCCAAGGTGCTCGGCATGGCCGGCATCGCCGCCGCCGGTATCGCCGGCGGGGCGCTCGCGGCTGCTGCGGTGCTGCCGTGGGTGGCCTATGGCCTGGTCTTCAAATCCAACCAGGTCGAGAAGGGCCAGCTCCAGAGCGAGCTCTCGCGGGTCGTCGGTGACTTCCGGGCACGGGTCATGGGCCAGGTCAACGCCTGGGTGCGCGAGGCCCGACCCGAAGTGCTGATGGCCTATGAAAAGGTCCTCGGTCGTCGGGAGCGGGAGCTCCGCCAGGCCCAACAGGTCGCGAAGCAGGCCCGAGCCCTGTCAGCCGAGGAACGCAAGAAGCTCGAGGACCGCATTGCCAAACAGGCCCGAGCCGTCATGGTCATGGCCAACAAGATCGAGGACGCCCTCGAACAGTCCCGGATCACCGGAACAAAACCGCCCTCATACGACTCCGACGGGTGACCGTTTTCCGCTGCAGGAGGCCTGATGACCCTGTTCGATCCCATGTTGCTCGTCGGCGTCGTCGTGGGTGCGGCCCTCGCCGGGGTCGTCGGCCTGCTCCGGCGTCGATCGCGTCCCACTGAACGAGTGCCCGCCCCGTCGCCCGCCGAGACGCCCGAAACTCCACCCGCACGCGACGATCGCGAGGCGCTCATCCGGGCGTACGACCTGACAGCCGACCCGACCGAACGCGACCGTCTTGTCGGTCGGCTGGGCCGGCTGGGCGTACGCGCGGTGGCTCCGGCCGGGTCCATCGACCCAGCGGTCCATCATGTCGTCGAGGTCATCGATCTGGCGGATCTGCCTGCGGGTGCCTGGGTCGGCGAGGTCGTACGCCCGGGCTGGGCGGATGCGGACGGCGTCCTGCGCCCGGCGGATGTGGTCGCCTATCAGCGCTCGGGTTGAGGGGCTCCGACGCCGATCAGCCGGCGTAGCCCGACGCCACCAGAACCTCTTTCAGCGCCGCTCGGGCCCGGTTGAGGCGACTCTTGACGGTCTGCACGGGGACGCCCTGGTGAGCGGCGACCTGTTCATAGGTGAAGTCGCAGAGTTCCCGGAGCACCAGCGTCTCGCGATGGGTCTCGGAAAGCTCGGCGAGCGCGCGGTGGACGATCAGGTCGGCCTCGAGCCTGGACACCTGGTCGGGGGCGGTGACGATGATCTCCTCGACCGGATCGACCCGTTGGGTCTTGCGAGCCACGGCGAGGGCGGCGTTGGCGGCGATGCGATAGAGCCAGGTCGAGACGGCACTGTCGCCGCGGAACTTGGCCAGGTTGTGCCAGGCGGCGATGAGGCAATCCTGGAGCGCGTCCTCGGCGTCCTGCGGGTTGTTGGTGATGCGCAGGCAGACGGCCCAGAGCATGCTGCGGTGATGGCCCACGAGCTGGCCGAACGCCTGGCCATCGCCCTCCCGCGCCCGCTCGAGAAGTCGCACCCGCTCCTCGGCCGAGCTGACGGACCCGGACGACCCGACGCTCATGTGGATCCCCCTGCCCATGCGTGCCAGTTGGCCACAGCATCACGGTTATGGACCTATCACGTCAACCCCCGGCTGAACGGTGAAATACGGTGGTGCCGAGCTTTGTCGATTCGAACCAAGGAGGCCTCAGATGACGTCACTTCCTGAGCAGATCGCGCACCTTCAGCCACTCCTCGGAACCTGGCGCGGCGAGGGCCATGGTGAATACCCGACGATCACCGACTTCGACTATGTCGACGAGTGGGAATTCGTGGCCCCGCCCGGCAAGCCGTTCATCAGGTTCGTCGAGCGCACCTGGGATGCGGACGGCCAGCCGAAACACACCGAGATGGGCTATCTGCGCTGCCCCTCGCCCGAACTGATCGAGATCGTGGCCGCCATCCCGACGGGGCAGGCCGAGAGCGGCTCCGGTTCGGTCACCGTCGACGACAGCCTGACCATCGCCACCGACGCCATCGTCGGAAACACCGACTCCGCCAAACGGGTCGACCGGATCGTGCGACGGTTCGAGGTCAACGGTGACGAACTGACCTATGGCATGGAGATGGCCGCCGTCGACCAGCCGCTGACCCTGCACCTGCGGGCCACCCTGCGTCGGGTGTGATCCGGGCTCACAAGGTGAACCGCATCAGGTGGGCGCGCTCGGCGGGTGAGTCGGTGAGATCGAGCGCGAGCCGGTACGCCGCCCGCGACTCCTCGAGTCGACCGAGTTGTCGCAGGAGGTGACCCCGGGCCACCTGCCAGGGCTGATAGTCGACCAACGCGAGGTCCTCGACAATCTCCAGCGCGACCTCCGGCCCCGCGACCTCAGCCACTGCAACGGCCCGGTTGAGCCGGACCACGGGGGTCGGCGCCACCCGCAGCCACAGGTCATAGAGATCCAGGACCTGCCGCCAGTCGGTGGCGTCGCCGTCGGTGTGCACCGCATTGATCGCCGCCTGGATCTGATAGGGGCCGGGCTGTCCGGCGGCCAGGCACGTCCGAACCGTCGCATGGCCTTCGGCGATGAGCCTCCGATCCCAGCGACCGCGGTCCTGTTCGGCGAGGGGCACGAGCCGATCACCGTCGAACCGTGCCGCCCGTCGCGCCTGGGTCAGCAGCATGAGCGCCAGCAGTCCCCGCACCTCGAGCCACATCCGTGACGGCATCACTCCCTGGGCCCGCGGGGTCAGCTCGACCAGTGTCCGCCCGAGCCGGATCGCCTCCGCGCTCAGCTCATCGCGCGCTGGTTCCCCGGTCGAGGGCACATAGCCCTCGTTGAAGATCAGATAGATCACCGCACCCACGGCTTCGACGCGGGCGGGCAGGTCCTCCGCGTACGGCACCGCGAACTCGACCCGCTCCGCCTTCAGCTTCCGCTTCGCCCGGGTGAGCCGCTGGGCCATCGTGCGCTCGGGGACGAGGAACGCCCGCGCGACCTCGCCCATCGTCAGGCCGGCCACCAGGCGCAGCGTGAGCGCCACCTGCGCGGCCGGGTCGAGCACGGGATGGCAACACATGAACATCAGTCGCAGCCGATCGTCGCCCACTTCCCCGATGGGTTCAGCCTGGGGCGGGGACTCGGCGTACGCCTGCTCCTCGCGCCGGGACCGACTGTCGCGCGACCGGATCAGGTCGAGCGCGCGGCGATGAGCGGTGGTGGTGAGCCAGGCGGCGGGATTGGGGGGTACGCCGGCGCGCGGCCACGTTCGCATCGCATCCACCATTGCTTCCGAGACCGCGTCCTCGGCCAGGTCGAGATCGCCGAAGCGGCGCACCACCGCGGCGACGACCCGGCCGTGCTCGGCTCGGAACACATCCTCGAGCCGAGCCTGCGCCTCGGTCATCTCAGCCCTGGAAGGGACGCACCTGCACGGCCTGCTGGCAGGCGGCGGACGCCTTGCGGGCCCATTCGAGCGCTGCTTCGCGATTCTCCGCCTCGAGGACCCAAAAGCCACCGAGATGTTCCTTGGTCTCGGCATGGGGGCCGTCGACGACGACCGCGTCGGCGCCCGTGCCATCGACCAGGGCGCCATCCTTCGGCGGCATCAGTCCCCCGGCGAACACCCACGCACCCGCGGCCTGGACCTCGTCGTTGAACGCGCCGACGGCGGCAAAGAGGTCTTCGGGCTGCAGGCCCTCGGGCAGGGAGAGCTGGAAGTCCCCATCGGTCGTGGCGCCGTGGTGAACAGAGATGAGGTATTGCATGGGATTTCCTTCCGGTGGGGGCCCGTTTCGGTGCCTTCACTCATTCAACGGAGCAGTTCGTCCGACTGCGACGGCCCTCCGGAAAAAAATCAGCGAACGAGCGACCGCACGATTTCCTCGGCCGTGCGGCCGGGCACCTCGAGCGGGATCCCGTGGCTGATGCCGTCGAGCTTCACCTCGCGGACGAGGCCGCCGTTGGCGGCGTACTTGGCGAGCACCGCACGCATCTGGCCCTCCATCGGCTGGGGCGGAAAGACCTCCGGGCCGGGCCAGCCGGGCACGGCACCCATCATGCCCAGCGTGCCGAAGTCGAACATCGAGGTGTTCGACGAGATCTGGTCCTTCGTGCCATAGACCCAGGTGATCGGCGGCTTGGGGTTGGCGTCGACGAAGGCGGCGGTATTGAAATATTTGGGCGACATCGCATTGTTGATGCCCTTGTCGCCCGGGGCGATCATCGGCCAGTTCATCGACGGCACCGCGTTGCCCGGATAGAGGTCGTCGGAAATGCGCACTCGCAGGAGCTCCTCGACCAGGAAGTCCTCGTCGACGGCGGCGTGGTTGTCGCCCGCGCCGAAGAACGTCCTCATCGTCACCCGGGGGCTGGTCATCGGGATGAGCTCGCTGTCGTCCTTGATCGCCAGGCGCCGGACGAACTCGGGGTTGGCCCCGCCGCCACCACTGCCGGCGCAGTCGGCGAACGCCAGCGTCCCGTTCGCATCCTTCGTCCCGCCGAAACCATAGGGCGACAGCGGCGCGATGAAGGTGCAGCCGGCGAGGTCACCGGGATAATCGATGAGCATCTGCTGCAGCACACCGGCACCCATCGACCAGCCGGCCGCGTTGACGGGCTGGCCTGCCAGGCCGAGCACGTCGAGCAGGCCGTGGACGTCGTCGGCCATGTCCCCGAGGCCCCGGGTGGCGTCGACCGGCTTCGGTTCGGTGCGGCCGAAACCACGCAGGTCGGGGGCGATCACGCGGATGTCACCGGGGAGTTCCTCGGCGACGTATTTCCAGAACCCACCCGACGACAGATTGCCGTGCAGGAGCAACAGGGGGAGCCCGTCCTCGGGACCGCTGGTCCAGACGTTCATGTCCAGGCGCGGGGTGGACACGATGCTGCGGGTGAATTCCGTCATGGGGTCAGGCCTCCCGGTTTGTTGCTGTTGCTGCGTCAGCTTGTCAGGCCGGGCGGGGGCGGCGGAAGGGGGGTCAGCCGAGTCGATCGCGCCAGCCCAGTCCGGCCTCGGTTCCGGCGACGGGTCGGTATTCACCGCCGACCCAGCCCGTCCCGCCCAGAGCGCGCAGTGCGGTGAAGAAGCTGTCGAAGTCGACCACGCCACTTCCCGGATCGGTCCGATCCGGCGCATCCCCGAGCTGCACGTGCCCGACGACATCGACCACGGAGGCATAGCGGGAGGCCACATCCACGCGCAGTCCCGCGGCGTTGCGCGTGCTCGGCTCGTTCGCTTCGTGCTCCACGAGCGCCTCGACCCCGGCATGGAACGTGTCGAACAGCACCCGGACCCGGGTGTGGTTGATCCCACGGATGAGCCCGGCGACCTCGTCGAGATCCCGGAACAGGAACCGCGGATTGTCCCGCCGGTTGATGGCCTCGGCGACGAGCACCGTGTCGGATTCGGTGGGCAGTTGCGCCAGCGCCCAGGTGAGGTTGTCGTGATAGACCGCGTACGCCTCCGCCTGCTCCACTCCCCCGGGCACCAGCCCGCCGATCACATGCAGGAACCGCGTGCCGGTGATCTCGGCGAACTCCAGGGCCTCGTGGAAGGTCTCCCGGAACGTGTCGACGTGGCGCGGATGGCACGCCCAGCCGAACGCGAACTCGGTTCCCGGCTCGCCCTGGCGCAGGTTGACCAGCACCGATCGCAGTCCGTGTTCCTCCAATCGCGCTGCGACCTCCCTCGCGGACAAGGGCGGCCAGGGCGATTCGACCGCAGTGAACCCGGCCCGGGCCGCTGCGGCGTACCTCTCGGGGAACGACACCTCCGTGAACAACCAGCCGAGGTTGGCGTCGGGGATCATCGGGGCCTCCACGGGCTGTGGGCGATGATGGGGCCATGGGACACCGCATCGTGGTCGCCGGGGCTGGAATCGTCGGTCTGGCGACAGCTTATGAGTTGGTACGCCGCGGCGCGCGGGTCACCGTCGTCGACAAGGAGGACCACGTCGCAGCGCACCAGACCGGACGCAATTCGGGAGTGATCCATTCGGGGCTGTACTACGAACCAGGGAGCCTCAAGGCGAAGCTCGGACAGGCAGGGGCCGAGTCGATGGTGCGGTTCGCCCGGGCGTTCGGCGTCCCCGTCGATGTCCCGGGCAAGCTGGTCGTCGCCACGCGGGCCGACCAGATCCCCGCGCTCCACGAACTCCACCGCCGCGGGCAGGCGAACGGCGTCCCCTGCCGGCTGGTGACGCGGGCCGAGGCGAAGGCCTTCGAGCCGGAGGTGTCGTGTGTCGAGGCCCTGCGGGTCGATTCGACGGGGATCGTCGACTATCGCGGGGTCTGCCAAGCGCTGGCGGCGGAGATCAGGGACCGGGGTGGGGAGGTACGCCTCGGGGTCGAGGTCACCGGGCTCAAGGCCCTGGCCGATGGCCTGCGGGTGTCGACGACCGATGGGTTCCTGCCGGCGCACCGGTTCGTCAACTGCACCGGCCTCTTCGCCGACCGCATCGCCCGGATGGGCGGGGTCGACCCCAAAGTGCGCATCGTGCCGTTCCGCGGGGAGTATTTCGAGCTCGCCGAGCACCAGACACACCTCGTGCGGGGGTTGATCTATCCGGTGCCGGATCCGACGCTGCCGTTCCTCGGCGTACACCTCACCCGGATGATCGATGGGTCGGTGCACGCGGGACCGAATGCGGTGCTGGCGCTGGCGCGCGAGGGCTATGACCGGGGGCAGGTCAACGTGAAAGACCTGCTCAGCTCGGCCACCTGGCCCGGCCTGTGGCGACTCGGGGCGAAACATTGGCGCGCCGGCCTCGGTGAGGCCGCCCGCTCCCGATCGCCGAGGAAGTTCCTGGACTCACTGCGCGAACTCGTGCCGACCCTGAGCGACGATGCGCTGGTGCCGTCGCCTGCCGGCGTACGCGCGCAAGCGCTGCGCGCCGACGGCACGCTCGTGCAGGACTTCCTCTTCGCGCACGGGCCGCGCCAGCTGCATGTCCTCAACGCCCCGTCGCCCGCCGCGACCGCCGCGCTGGAGATCGCCAAGCACATCGCCGACGAGCTCGAACTCGATTCGTGAACGACGAATCCGCGCCCGGCGGGTCGGGAGTGACTCGGCCGAGCGCGGATCCAAGGTTCTCTCAGTAGAGACCGGTGATCGAATAGAACGCGATGACGACGAAGACCGCGACGGTCTTGATGATCGTCATGACGAAGATGTCCTTGTAGGCCACCTTGTGGGTCAGACCGGTGACCGCCAGCAGGGTGATCACCGCGCCGTTGTGGGGCAGGGTGTCCATGCCGCCGGAGGCCATGGAGGCGACCCGGTGGAAGACCTCGAGCGGGATACCGGCCTGATTGGCCGCCGCGATGAACGCTTCCGACATGGCGGCCAGGGCAATGCTGAGGCCGCCGGAGGCCGAACCGGTGATGCCGGCGAGGGAGGTCACTGTGACGGCCTCGTTGACCAGCGGGTTCGGGATCGAACCCAGGGCCTTCGACACGACCAGGAAGCCGGGCAGGGAGGCGATGACCGCGCCGAAACCATATTCGGACGCCGTGTTGGTGGCCGCCAGCATGGCTCCGGCAATCGCGCTCTTGGAGCCTTCGGCGAAGTTCTTGATCACTGGCTTCCAGGCGAAGATGAACACGGTCAGGATGCCGAGGATCAGCGCCCCTTCGACCGCCCAGATCGCCGCGAGCTTGGCCGTCTCCTGCACAACCGGCGGGTCGCTGCCGATGACGGCGGGATCGAACGAGGTCTGCGGGCCATACCAGCGAGGAATCCACACGCTGAGCACCTTGTTCATCACGCCCACCACCACGAGCGGGAGAATCGCGATCAGGCCGTGCGGCAGCTTCTCGCCCTCGACATAGACCTTGGGCTCATTCGTATGGCCCTCGCCATAACCTTCGTCCTTGGCCGCGGCGGCCCGTCGGCGCCACTCCAGATAGACCATGCCGAGGGTCAGCACGAAGAGCGCGCCGATGATGCCGAGAATGGGCGCGGCATAGGCGTCGGTCTCGAAGAAGGTCGTCGGGATGATGTTCTGGATCTGCGGCGTACCGGGCAGGGCATCCATCGTGAACGTGAAAGCGCCCAGGGCGATCGTGCCCGGAATCAGGCGCTTCGGGATGTTGCTCTGGCGGAACATCTCGGCCGCGAACGGATAGACGGCGAACACGACCACGAACAGCGAAACGCCGCCATAGGTCAGGATCGAGCACACCAGGACGATGGACAGGATCGCGCGTTTCTCGCCGACGAACTTGATCACCGACGTCACGATCGCCTTGGCGAACCCCGACATTTCGATGGTCTTGCCGAAGATCGCACCCAGCATGAACACCGGGAAATAGTTCTTGATGAAGCCGACCATCTTGTCCATGAAGAGGCCGCTGAACACGGGCGCGACCATGTCCGGGTTGGTCAGCAGCACGGCTCCCATGGCCGCGATCGGCGCAAACAGGATGACGCTGTAGCCGCGATAGGCCACGAAGATCAGGAAGGCCAGTGCGGCCAGGACGATGACGAAGTCCATGATTCGCTCCTCAGCCGCGGATCCGGCGTACCGGCCCGGTCAGGGTGGTGGTCAGTTCGGCCTCCGCCTGCTGGCGGCTCTCGAACAGGTTCGGGAGGACCTCTCCGCGTTTCATGGCCGAGCCGAGCTGGGCGCGCAGGAAGGCGTTCGACGTGTAGCGGGTGACGTTCGTGTAGTGCGTGTCCATCAGGTCCTGGACCATCGCCACATAGGGGTCGACCAGCTCGGGAAGGATGGAGAACTGGTCATAGTTGACGATGGCGGGTACGCGTTCGCCGAGCGGAGCCAGCTTGTCGACCACCGCGCGATGGATCTCTTCGATGTCCTGCGCGGTCCGCACCTGCAGCCCTTCGAAATCGACGAAGAAGGTCTTCTGGTCCGCGTCGAGGAGCAGGCGATCTTTCAGCGGGATCGCGAGCAGGTCGGTGCGCAGATCCATCGGGGCATCGCGGAAGATGCGGGAATCCATGGTCTGCGGATCGTCCTTGATGATCGGCCGGAAGGCCATCCGGGCGAGGATGTCGCGCTCGAGATCGACGCCCGGGGCAATCTCGATCAGCTCGAGGCCCTCGGCGACGAGCCGGAACACGCAGCGTTCGGTGACATAGAGCACCTGCTGGCCGTTGGCGAGCGCCTGCCGCCCACTGAAGGTGCGGTGCTCGACCGCGTCGACGAACTTGACCGCGCCCCCTTCGTCGGCGAGGTGGAGTTCGCCGTCCCAGATCTCGGCCGACGTGCGCCCGGCGAGGAAACTCCCGAGGAAGACCACCGTGCCGGAGTTCTGGCTGATGTTGATGAACCCACCGGCCCCGGCCACGCGGGAGCCGAACTTCGACACGTTGACATTGCCCTCGCGGTCGACCTGGGCCAGCCCGAGCACGGCGATATCCAGCCCGCCGCCGTCATAGAAGTCGAACTGGGCCGGCTGGTCGATGATCGCCTGGGCATTGGTTGCGGCGCCGAAATCCAGCCCACCGGCCGGCACGCCACCGATCACGCCCGGTTCGGCCGTCAGCGTCAGGAGGTCGATGATGCGTTCTTCCGCGGCCACGCTGGCCACGGCTTCCGGCATCCCGATGCCCAGGTTGACGACATCGTTCGCCCGCAGCTCCTGCGCAGCCCGGCGGGCAGCGACTTTGCGTACGCCCAGCGGCATCGGCGGGATCGACGACGCGGGTACGCGGATCTCGCTGGCGTACGCCGGGTTGTAGGCCGCCGCGAACGTCTGCTGGTGATATTCGGGCCGCTCCGCCACGACGACGCAGTCGACCATGACCCCCGGGATCTTCACCTGTCGGGCATTCAGCGAGCCCCGATCGGCGATGCGTTCCACCTGGGCGATGACGATCCCGCCGGAGTTGCGCGCAGCCATGGCGATGGCCTGGGCCTCGAGGGTGAGGGCCTCGCGCTCCATGGTGAGGTTGCCGTCGGGGTCGGCCGTGGTGGCCCGGATGATTCCGACGTTGATGGGGAAGGCCTTGTAGAACAGGTGCTCCTCCCCGTCGATCTCCATCACCCGGACGAGGTCGGTGGTGGTCACGTCGTTCAGGCGCCCGCCGCCGTGGCGCGGATCCACGAACGTGTCCAGACCGACGCGGGTCAGGGTGCCGGCCTTGCCGGCCGCGATATCGCGATAGAGGTGGCAGATCACGCCCTGGGGCAGGTTCCAGGCCTCGATCTCGTTCTTCATGGCGAGTTCGGAGATGGCCGGGACGAGCCCCCAGTGGCCCCCGATCACCCGGGCGATCAGGCCGGCGTGGCCGAAGTGGTTGAGGCCTTTGTTCTTGCCGTCCCCCTGGCCGGCCGCATAAACCAGGGTGAGATTGCGGGGATGCCCGCCGGGCATTGATTCGCCCTCGTCATCGGCGCTGCCCAGGAATCGGCGTTCGAGAGCGACGGCGATGTTCTCGGCGAAACCGATCCCGACGAAACCGGCTGTGGCGACTGTGTCGCCATCGTTGATGAGGCGCACGGCCTCGTCCGACGTCACGATCTTGCCGCTGGAGCCCGGATTCTTCAGTGGGTGGTTGTGTCGCACAGGACCCACCCCCTCAACCGACCGGGGAAATTCGTTGTGGTCACGTCAAGCCTCCAAGGTCACCCGTCGTCTGCGTTGACGACTGTCGGCATATTCAGCTTCGGACAGGAGAAGGCGTTTCCCCATGGGCGGTCCGCCAGAGCGCGACGGACCTCTCTTGTGCGCCCGCACAACACGCTGCTGGTTATTCGTCGATTTCTCGCCGCAGCATCTGGCTCCAGACGCGGGCAGCCGCTACGAGTTCGGCCACATCGCGTGGATCGGTCAGGGAGCGGCCCGTCAGCTCCTCCAATCGGTCGAGTCGATAACGGATGGTGTTGCGGTGGCAGTGCAGCGTGGCGGCCGTTTCCTGCGTACTGCCACCGGCCTCCACCCACGCATCGAACGTCTCGAGGATGCTGGTGCGTCGCTCGACAGGCTGGTCGAGCAGGGCGCCGAGAACGGAGCGGGCGCTGTCCCGCGCCGCATCGGGAGCAGCGGCCACCAGGAGATTGAGTGGGCTGTCGCGGAATTGTTCCACCCGACGATCACCGGCGTGGCCGTCGAGGGCGAAGCGAGCCAGGCCCAGCGCCCAGGCCGCTCGGCCGAGGTCACAGAAGACGGGGCTCGCGCCGATCGACCCTGTGGCGCGATCGTCCAGAGCCCGGAAGGCGATCCGGGGGTCACCGCGTTCGGGAAGCTCGAGAAGTCCAACCAGATGCTCCGATCGCAGAGACCACACCGAGACGACGTCGGCGGCAGACAGATAGGCACGAATGCCCGGCATCGGGTCCTTGCCGATTTCGGCCGGGGTGATGATCACCAGGAACTTCCCCGTGAGCGAGAGCCCCAGCGTCCGCGCGATCTCCACCAGCCGGCCCCGGGGGAGCGGGTCACCGAGCAAGGCGTCGATCAGGACCGTGCGCTCCCGCTCCTCCGTGCGCGCCAGATGGTCGGATTCATCGCGAAAGGCGATGATCACGCGGGCGTTGTGGGCGTTCTGCAACTCGAAGATGGTCGTGGCGATCTCGACGAGCACCTCGGGTTCGGTGCGTTTGGCCTCGGCCAGAAACGCGGCCCACACTTCCGAGAAGAGAAGCCGATAGGCGCTCAGCAGGTCCGGCAGGGGTACGCGCTGTCTCGCGCGGAGCCGTCCCGTGTCCGTCGCGCCCCTGGCATCCGTGTCCCGTCCGACGAGCCCGGCCAACACGAACTCCACATTGGATCGGACCTGGCGCTTCACATCCTCACGGGGACCCGCGCCGCCCGCCGCATAGAACGGGATCTCGCCCTCGATGCGATCCATCAACCGCTCGAGGAGGTCGGGCAGGTCAGCCTGAACGCGGGCGACCAGCTCGTCCACGCGTGGCTGTCGCTGCATCGAGACCGGCACAGCGGCAGCTGTACAGCGGGGGTCATGTCGGGGCGTCGATAGCACTGAAAATGCGCCCCCGGGCCAAGACGGGTCAGGCGGCCCGGAAGCCCGGGGTGGCGAGGCACTCACCGTCGGCGCGGACGACGAGCACGTCGATATCGGAAAGGTCGGTCATGCGATCCAGGGTGGTCGGGCCGCCGGCCAGGATCGCGGTCGCGAGCGTATCGGCGGTCACGATGTCATCAGCCAGCACGCTGACCTGGCTGAACTCCGCCTCACCCGCACGCCAGATATGGTCGCCCCGCTCGGCGTACCCCGATGTCGCCACCGACCGCCGAGACCCCGTCACGGGCACGGTCGCGAGCAGCGAGTTCCGATCGGCGGGATCAACGATCCCGACCTGCCAGGGCGAACCATCGGCCCGGGCTCCACTGACCAGCACGTCTCCACCGACGTTGATGCACCAATCGGCGTGGCCGGCGGCGGTGAGTTCGACCCCGATCGCCTGGATCACCAACGCTTTCACGATGCCGTTCAGGTCGATCCGACGATCCGGGCCCACGGGGTCGAAGGCGCCGGAGGTGAAGACGCGCCAGCGGGTGGCGTCGTCGAAGGTACGCCGGAAGCGCGGGCTCGCGCTGCCCACGGGCAGGAGGCGCAGTGCGACGCGACTGGCCTCCGACTCCGGACGATAGAGACTGAAGCGTTCCTCCCACGCCTCCACCACCGCGACGATGCGGTCGCGCAGCGGGGCGTCGAGGTGAGCGGTGGTGCGGATGCTGATCATCGTGCCCATGGCCGGGAATACGAACGTCATGTCAGTCCTCGTATTCATCGGAAGCAGCGCCCGACCTCGAGGTCGGCACACCGGTCTGATCGAGCGCGGACTGCAGCGAGGTCAAATAGGCCCGGGTCGTATAGGTCGCGCCGCTGACTGTGCTGGCACCGGAGCCGTTGCTGCCGATCAGGCTCGCCCTGAGCGTCGGGATCGCCCGCGCATTGATCTGGTTGGACTTGCGATCACCATCGCTGGATACCTTCTCGGTGAGCCCCGTGATCGTCCCGTTCTCGATGGTCGCGGTGACCTGGACCGAGCCATAACGATGGCTCGCGGCGGTTCCGGTAAAGGTGCCACTGGCAGCTCCGGCGGTCTGCCCCGTCGAGGCGGACCCCGCGGAACCCGCGGTGGAGCCGGGCGTGGGAACGGCGCCGGTCGGTGCCTCGGCGGAAGCCAGGGTGTTGCCGTTGGCGGTGGCGACACCCCAGCCGGCGGCGATGACCCCGACACTCGCCAGGGCCGAGAGTGCCTTGGTGCGGTTGTTCACCAGTCATACCTTTCGTTGTGGATCTGATCGGGCTTCACTCCCGCCGCTGCGGCTTCGGCGATCACCAGATCAGCAGCAGGTTGCGGGCCGCAGACGAAGAGGTCCGCGTCGGCGAGGTGAGGAGCGAGATCACCGAGGCGATAGCCATAGCGGGCGTACTCCCGCGGCAGCCAGCTCACGACCTCCCGGTCGCGATGGCCGAGCAGGACCACGAGTTGGGCGCCCTTCGCGGCGCACAGCTCCTCGATCTCGCCCAGGAGCGGCAGCTCG
This sequence comes from uncultured Enemella sp., assembly GCA_964515145.1. GTDB lineage: Bacteria > Actinomycetota > Actinomycetes > Propionibacteriales > Propionibacteriaceae > Enemella. Next base: position 21,259 of record CAZEVN010000027.1, on the reverse strand, counting down.
GCTGCACTGGACCCACGGAGGATGACCGTCGCCCAGCCGGGCGCGAAATCCGCTTCCTCGAGCAGGGCCCGGATGGGCGTAGTGCCGATGCCGATGCCGACGGCGACGAGGTGGTCGCGGGTTCGGGAGGTGTTGGTGAAGATCCCATAGGGGCCCTCGACCATGACCCGGGTTCCGGGGCGTACGCGAAGCAGCCGGCGGCTGCCCCTGCCCAGGTTGCGGACCGTGATGCGGAGGAGGCCACGGCCGTCGGGCCCGATCACGGGGCTCGCGGAGAGGGAAAACGGATGCTGGGCATGCCAGAGGCCCCAGCCAAGGAAGCGCCAGTGGAAATACTGACCGCCGCGGGCGTCCAACTCGTCCAACCGGCGGCCGACCAGCTCGATCGACACGGTGTCGGGGGTCTCCTGGACGACTCGGCGGACCACCAGTCGGTGCTGGAAGCTCGTGATCAGCGGCCGGAGCATCCGATAGTTCACGAGGCAGAAGAACGCGACCGAGAACAGCCCGGCCCAGAACCAGAAGGCCGGCCCATCGTCGAACAGCCCACCCATCGAGAACTGGTGCGGCAACGACACCAGGACCGCGGCATAGCTGACCAGGTGAATGACATGCCAGACCTCATAGGGCATCTTGCGCCGAGCCGCCACGATCGAGGACACCGCGACCAGGGTCAGGAGGGCCAGGCCGATCACGGCCAGAACGAAGTCCCGCGTCCCCCAGAGCTGGCCGAACTCGGCGAGCGGATCGAGACCGTCGGTGAGGGCATACCCGATCAGCAACAGCGCCGCGTGCAGCACCAGACCGAGGAAGGCTGTCTGGCCGAGCTTGGCATGCAGCCACGTGGCCTTGTCCTGCCCGACGGCCCGATCGATCACGGGAACCCGGGCAGCCAGGATCAGCATGATCGCCACAGCCGTTGTTGCGACAAGACCGGCGACGATCCCGAGCCCGGTGAAGATGCCACCGAGCGTGGTGAAGTGGCCCAGCCCGCCATCAGCCAGGAAGATCGCCAGCGGCGTGGCCAGCAGCACGAACGCCCCGATGGTCAGGACATCCCGCATAGCGTGGCGGCGGCGCGATCGCACGCGTGGCGGCTCAGGCGGGGCGGCCCGGGGGGAGGCGTACGCCCGGCGCAACGGCTTTGAGGGAATCGTGCTGGTCACCCAAGCAGAGTCGCCGCCGATTCTGTGAGGGAACTGTGCGCCGAGTGTGGTGGCCCCGTGAGGTGGCGACCGTCAGCTGAACGGCGGCCTGGAGTCGACCTTCACCGACCGGCGACCGGCCCAGCGCCAGATGCGGGCGGCCCCGTCGCGGTCCTCGTCGGTGACGAGGTTGCCCATCCAGCGCAGGGCCAGGGTCATGAGCCAGGTCGAGCGCATGCCGATGGGTCCGCCCGTCGGGAGGACCCGTGGCACGGTCACCAGCCCCGACAGCCGCCGCGCGATCGAGAACGCCTCGCCGTATTCACTCACCAGCACGTCACGCCACGCCTGCGTCAGGTCCGCCCGGTCGGAGCGCTCGACGAGCAGGTCAGCGACCATGCGCCCGGACTCCAGCCCATAGTCGATGCCCTCGCCGTTGAGCGGGTTCACCAGCGCGGCGGCGTCACCGATAAGCGCCCAGTTGGGCCCGGACACGTTCGACACCGCGCCGCCCATCGGCAGCAGCGCCGAGGTGGGCATCCGGAGTTCGCCCGAGAGCTGGAAATCCTCGCGGATGCGATCGGCGTACGCCTGCATCAGCGGCTTGATCGCCACGTCGGCCGGGCGCTTGGCGGTCGCCAGGGACCCGGCACCGAGATTCACCGTCCCGTTGCCGAGCGGGAACACCCAGCCATAGCCGGACAGGATTTCGCCCTGCTCGCCGCGGAGTTCGAGATGGGACGAGATCCAGGGGTCGTTGCTCATGCCGGAGTCGACATAGGACCGGCCGGCCACGGCATAGACCGTGTCCCGGTGCCATTCGCGACCGAGCACCTTGCCGAGCGGGGAACGGACACCGTCCGCAACCACCAACCGCTTGCATTCGATCTCGAACTCGCCGGAGTCTCCGCGAAAGATCACCGCCGCGACGCGGTCACCGTTCCAGCGCACATCAATCGCCCGCGCACCCTCCACGCCGACCGTTCCGGCATCGAGCGCGAGTGTGCGCAGGTGATCGTCCAGTTCGGTGCGCGCGACGGCGGAGCCCCAGTCGGGGAGGTTGCCACCGGGCCAGCGCAGGTGCAGGGTCTGGCCGAAACCGTGGGCCCGAAGGCCCTGGTTGACCGTGTGGCCGCGCAGCCAGTCCTCCAGCCCCAGCTTCATGAGCTCCGAGATGGCCCGCGGAGTCAGTCCGTCGCCGCAGGTCTTGTCGCGGGGGAAGACCGCCGCATCGGCGAGGACCACGGACAATCCGTGCTTCGCCGCCCAGGCCGCCGCCGCTGAACCGGCCGGCCCGGCGCCGACGACGAGGACATCAGTGGACAACGGAGCGGACGCATCAGCAGACATGCCGCTGATTCTCCCAGCCGGTTTCAAAGGGCGCGAACGGCGGCGTACGCATGAACACGTAGGCCGGTTCGTGCCACGTGATGGGCAGGGCCTTCCGGCACCGAGGTCTCAACGGGCAACATGAGGGGTCCGCATTCCGACGAGCTGACGGAGCCCTGTGATGGCAACACCCACCGACCCGACGAAGTGGATCACCGATGTGGTGAACCAGCAGAAAGCCGTGCTCTTGCCCATGGGTGATCCCACGGGCGCGACCAAGGCGCTGACCGAGGCCATGGCGCCCTGGACCAAGGCGTTCAACGACATGACTCAGGCGCAGCTCAAGATGTTCCAGCAGATGACTGCTCCGATGATGGAGTTCTTCTCGCCGTGGCTCAAGATGATCCCCGGCGCTGAAGCGTTCACGAAGCCGATCACCGACAAGCGCTTCGCGGGTGAAGCCTGGCAGGATCCGCGCTTCGAGCCGCTCGCCCGCACCTATCTGGCCACCACCGAGGCCATGTTCAAGGCCCTCGACTCGGTCCAGATGGACGAGCGCCAGAAGGCCCAGTGGCAGTTCGCCCTGCGTCAGATCACTGACGCCGCGAGCCCGTCCAACACGCTGCTCACCAACCCCGAGGCCATCGAGAAGGCCATGGAGACCGGTGGTGCGAGCCTGGTCGACGGTGCCAAGCTGTTCGCCGAGGACCTGGCCCAGGGCCGGATCTCCCAGACCGACATGGAGGCCTTCGAGGTCGGCAAGAACGTCGGCACCACGAAGGGTTCGGTCGTGCTGCGCACCGAGCTGTTCGAGCTGATCCACTATGCGGCGACCACCGAGCAAGTCTATTCGACCCCGCTGGTCATCATCCCGCCGGCGATCAACAAGTACTACATCCTCGATCTGCAGGACAAGAACTCCTTCGTCGGCCACGCGGTCGCCGAGGGCCACAACGTCTTCCTGGTCTCGTGGCGCAACGTCGACGAGGGCCAGGCCGACGGCACGTGGGATGACTACATCGAGAGCATCCTCACCGCCATCGGCGCTTCCAACGTCATCGCCGGTGCCGACCAGGCCCAGGTTCTCGGCTTCTGCATCGGCGGCACGCTCCTGTCGAGCGCCCTGGCCGTGGCACACGCCCGGGGCCAGCGCCCGGCCAAGAGCCTGACCCTCCTCACCACGCTGCTCGACTTCTCCGAGCCGGGTGAGATCGGCCTCCTGCTCAGCAAGGATTCCGTCGAGGCCCAGGAGCAGCAGATCGGCAAGGGCGGTGTGTTCGAGGGCAAGGGCCTCGCCAACGTCTTCTCGTCGCTGCGTGCCAACGACCTGATCTGGAACTACGTCTCCACCGGCTATCTCAAGGGCCAGGCCCCGCCGGCGTTCGACATCCTGTTCTGGAACGCCGACAGCTCCAACCTGCCCGGCCCGATGTTCTGCTGGTATCTGCGGAACATGTATCTCGAGAACAACCTCAAGACCCCGGGCGGCACCGTCCAGGGTGGCGTGCCCGTTGATCTCGGCAAGGTCGACCTCCCCGCGTTCGTGTTCGCGGCCAAGGAAGACCACATCGTGCTGTGGGGATCCGCCTATGAGAGCTCCAAGCTCCTCGGTGGCGACACCAAGTTCGTCCTCGGCGCTTCCGGCCACATCGCCGGTGTCGTCAACCCGCCCGCCAAGAAGAAGCGCAACTACTGGCTCGCCGGTGAGGGTACGCAGGGCGCCGACGCCGAGACCTGGCTCGAGAAGGCCGAATCCGTCCCCGGTTCCTGGTGGCCGGAGTGGTACAAGTGGCTGGAGCAGTACGCCGGCGAGAAGGTCGACGCCCCGCAGAGCCAGGGCAACGAGGCCTTCCCCGTGCTCGAGGCCGCCCCGGGTCAGTATGTGAAGGTCAAGGTCGTCTGATCATCGGTTGAGCCTGTCGAACCACCCAACGGCCCACGCGATTCGTCGCGTGGGCCGTTTTCTTTTGGGTACGCCGGTCCCGCGGAATCAAGTCGTTCGACGAAGACGCCCGAGGAGCAAGAACCACACCACACCGACGATGACGTGCATGGCCGCGAGGGTTGCACCCGTGGCTACATTGTTGATGATGTCAATCATTTAGGTAGTGTAATATTTCCCTCATGCCCGTCGCCAAAATCGCCGCCGAATGGCCGCTCTCCCGACTGCTTCTCGCAGCCGCCGAGCTGACGAAATCCACGTTCGCCGAAGCGGTTGCCCAGCGTGGGCTCACCTCACAGCAGGCCCGGGCGATGTTCATCCTTGGCGACAGCCCGCGGACGATGCGCGAGATGGCCGAGCTTCTCCGTTGCGATGCTTCCAACATCACGGGCATCGCTGACCGACTGACGACTCAGGGGTTCCTCGAACGCGTCCCCGACCCGACTGATCGCCGGGTCAAGCGGCTGGAGCTCACTCGGGATGGCCGGGAGGCCGTCGACGCCCTCGGCGTACATCTCCAGGACTCCCCCGGCATCACCGAACGCCTCACCGACACAGAGCGTGACCAACTGACCACACTCCTGCGCAAGCTCCTGGAAGCTCCGCCCTCGGGGAAGTCACAACAGCTCCCATGAGCCTCTTCAGCTCCCACTAGCCTCTTTAGCTTGGGTCCCATCGCTATCAGCTTGTCCAAACGTCTCAAGCGCCCCGTGCACGGGGGGCGGAGTCGGCGAGGGCAAGCTGGATGGATTTCGGCCCTGAAGGAGAGCAAGCCCGAGCGGGTAAGGGGCGCTGACTGCTGTGGACGCACGCCGAAGGACGCGTTTACACCGGTGATTTCATGTTTCCGGGCGGTTCAGCAGTGCTGGTACGCCTGCGCCGCGGTAAGGCAAGCTGAATGAGGGCCCCACCAGTCAGAATCAGTGCGATCTGAACCAGTTCAGCGGGCGTCCCCGCAGTCGGGGCTACTCACCGCTTCCGCACCGGACGCAATTCCATACGGCATCGAACACAACCTCCCACAGCGAACCCCGAACAGGGCAACCGTGCGGACAGCGTGATCAGGGCAAGCGCCCCGGGCCGACTCAGATCGCCAGCGCCGGATCGGTCTCCAGGACCGAGACCTGCTGGGCGACCACCGCGAAGACCTGCTCCCCCGGCTGCAGCTTCAGGCCCGCGGTCTCGGCGCGAGTCAGCTGCGCGGAGAAGTCACCCGCCTCGCCCTCACCCACAAGATCCACGCGCACCTCGAACCCCAAGGGCACGACGCGGCGAATCGTCGCACCGATGACCGGCGGAGAGTCGGGCGCACGCACGGCCTCAGCCTTGGCACGGTCGCGCACGAGCAGGATGTCGTGGGGCCGGATCAGCCGACCGCCCAGATCGGCGACCTCCCCCAGGAACGACATCACAAAGTCATTCGCCGGCCGCTCATAGAGCTCCACCGGCGATCCGATCTGCTCGATCTGCCCCTTGTTCATGACCGCGATCCGATCCGCGACATCCAGGGCCTCGGTCTGGTCGTGCGTCACCAGGACGGTCGTCACATGCACCTCGTCATGCAGCCGCCGCAACCAGGTCCGCAGATCGGTGCGCACCTTCGCGTCCAGGGCACCGAAAGGCTCGTCGAGCAACAACACCTCGGGATCCACGGCCAACGCCCGCGCCAACGCCATGCGCTGCCGCTGCCCACCGGACAGCTGCGACGGGAACCGCTTGTGGAATCCACCCAGCCCGACGATCTCCAACAGATCGTCGACCTTGCGATCGATCTCCGCCTTCGGCCGCTTGCGGATCGTCAGACCGAATGCCACGTTGTCGCGCACGGTCATGTGCTTGAACGCCGCATAGTGCTGGAACACGAACCCGATCCCGCGCCGCTGGGGCGGAACGTTGGTGACATCGCGCCCCTCGATCTCGACCACACCCCGATCCAGGGTCTCGAGACCGGCGATCGACCGCAGCAGCGTCGATTTGCCCGACCCCGACGGTCCGAGCAGCGCCGTCAGCGACCCCGAGGGGATGTCGATCGACACATTGTTGAGCGCGGCAAAGTCGCCATAGTTCTTCTGCGCATCAGAAACGCGGATCATGCTTTCCTCCGGAGGCGATCGAGCAGGGTCATCAGGAGCAGGGCAAGCACTGCGAGCACCATGAGCAGGGTCGCTGCGGCGTACGCCCCATAGGTGTTGTGGTCATCGATATAGCGACCGTGGACGAGCAGGGTGAGCGTCTGCGATACGCCCGGGAACCCCGAGGACACCATGATCACCGCGCCGAACTCACCGAGCGAGCGGGCAATGGTGAGGATCACGCCGTAGGTCAGGCCCCACCGGATCGCCGGCAGGGTAATCCGCCAGAACGTCTGCCAGCCGTTCGCCCCGAGGGTCGCGGCCGCCTGTTCCTGGTCGGTGCCGATCTCGCGGAGCACCGGCTCCACCTCGCGTACCACGAATGGCAGCGTCACGAAGATCGTCGCCAGCACCATGCCGGGCAGCGCAAAGATCACCTTGAACCCGGCCTGCTCGACACCACCCAACCAGCCGCCGGCCCCCCACAACATGATCAGGGCGACGCCGACGACCACGGGCGATACGGAGAACGGGAGGTCGACGACCGCCTGCAGGGCTTTCTGTCCCGGGAACCGTCCCCGAGCCAGCAACAGCGCGGTGACCACGCCGAACACCACATTGAGCGGCACGACGATCGCGACGATCCGCAGCGAGAGATTCAGCGCAGCAATGGCCGCGGGAGTGGTGATCGATTCCCAGAACGCCACCAGCCCGGGCTCGAGCGCCCGATAGAGGATGAAGGCCACGGGAACGGCGACCAGCACGAAGAGGTACGCCAGCGCGAGCCCCCGAAGGCTCCACCTGGCCCGTCGCGTGAGGATCATTCGGCCGCCTCCTCATGACGCTGGGTGCGGGCAGCGACCACGCGCAACAGCACGAGCACCGCGAACGAGATCAGCAGCAGCACCACCGACACAGCCGCCGCATTCAGCGGCCGGTCGATCTCGATCTGCTGCTGGATGTATTGCGACGCCACCTGCGTCTCCCGGGGGATGTTGCCGCCGATCAACACCACGGAGCCGTACTCCCCGATCGCCCGCGCGAACGCCAGCCCCGTGCCCGACAGGATCGCGGGCGCCAGGGCCGGCAGGACGATGCGCCGGAAGATGGTCCAACTCCCCGCGCCCAGAGAGGCCGCTGCCTGCTCGGCCTCCCGATCGACCTCGATCAACACGGGCTGGACCGCCCGCACGACGAACGGCAGGGTGACGAACGCCAGGGCGACCCCCACACCCACCTTGGTGGCGTTGAGATGAATCCCGACCGGCGAGTTGGGCCCATAGAGCGACAGCAGCACGATCGAGGCGACGATCGTCGGCAGCGCGAACGGCAGGTCGATCAGCGCGTCGACGATCTTCTTGCCGGGGAAGTCGTCCCGCACGAGCACCCATGCGATCACGGTGCCCATCACCGCGTTCACCAGAGCCACGACGAACGAGATCCCTGTCGTCACCACCAGGGTCCCGACGGCGGCCGGCTCGGTGATCGCGGACCAGAACGCGCCCGGGCCACCTTCCATCGAGGCCACCGTGATGGCTGCGAGGGGCAGCAGCACGATCACACTGAGCCAGAGCGTCACCACCCCGACGGTCAGGGACCGGCCGGCCCGGCCCCGCGCGCGGGCCGGCGTACGCCTCGGCGCACTCCCCCCACGCGACGGGGACGCGGGCTCCGACTCGACCAGCGGTTCTGCGATCGAATCAGCTGACTGCCTCGACGAGGTTGTTGTCACCGGCCTGCACTTTCATAGATGGTGGCGATGGAGCCGCTGCCCTGCTTGAACAGATCGGTGTCCACGGTCTTCCAGCCGCCGAGGTCATCGATCGTCCACAGCTTCTCGGGAGTCGGGAAGTCGGAGGCATAGATCGCCGCCACCTCGGGATCGGCCGGGCGAAAACCGGCCTGCGCGAGGATCTGCTGGCCCTCGTCGGAGTGCACATAGTCAAGGAACTGCTGCGCCTTCTCCTTGTTGGGCGAGGTCGAGACCACGGCGGCGGGGTTGTCGATGCGGAAGGTCACGCCGGGCGTGACATGCTCGACCGGGTCGCCCTTGCGCTCGATGAACAATGCCTCGTTCTCATAGCTCAGCAGCACGTCACCGCTGCCCTGCAGGAAGGCTTCCGTGGCCTCGCGGCCCGATTTGGGCTGGAGCTTCACATGCTCGTGGACGAGCTTCTGCACATAGTCGAGCCCGGCCTGCGGGTTCTTGCCACCGTCCGACTTGGCCGCATAGGGCGCGAGCAGGTTCCACTTCGCCGAGCCCGAACTGAACGGATTGGGCGTGATGACCTCGACATCGGGCCGAAGCAGGTCGTCCCACCCGCGAATGTTCTTGGGATTGCCCTCACGCACCACCAGTGTCACGACCGAACCGAAGGGAATGCCCTTGTGAGGGCCCGATTCCCAGTTCGGGTCGACGAGTCCGGCATCGACCAAGCGGGTGATATCGGGGGTGACCGAGAAGTTCACGACATCGGCCTGCGCACCCGAGGCGACCTTGCGTGACTGGTCCCCGGAGGCCCCGTAGGACTGCTGGATCTCGACGCCCTGACCGGCTTCTGATTTCTGGTAAGCCGGCACGAGCTTGTCATAGGCCACCTTGGGCACGGCGTAGGCATAGAGGCTGAGCGTCGTATGACCGGGCTCACCACCCCCCGCCTGGCCACGGACCACATCGCTGGAGCCACCGCCCGGGACGCAGGCGCTCATCGCGAACGCGATCAACAGGGCGAGCACGACTCTGAGGGCACGGGACATGGGTGACTCCTAGGGGCCAGGGCGATGATTGTTCTATCACCTTTTTCAATAGCGCGATAATCGTGGCCTATGCCGTTCAGGATGCGAGAACGATTTGCTCACGATGAACAAAACCGAGCGGCCGCACTTTGCGCCCTCCTTTGCCGGGGCACATAGTCTTGGCGCGTGGCGAAGATGATCCGGCGCACGGGCGCGCAGGTCTACCGCGCGGTGATGTTCCTGGTGGTCTGCGTGCTGGCCGGGATCCTCGTCGCGGGTCTGCTCCTCCCCGCGGTCGCGGCGACGGGTGCAGTGGTGTCGGCCGGCGCACGCGCCGCCGAGAACATTCCCCTGGAGTTCCTGACCCCACCCCAGAGCCAACGCTCGGAGGTCAAGCTCGCCAACGGCGAGACGCTGGCCTATTTCTATGACGAGAACCGCGTCTACAAGCCCCTGGGCGAGATCAGTCCGACCATGCAGCGCGCCCAGCTCGCGATCGAGGACCACCGGTTCTATGAACATGGCGCGCTCGACGTGCGGGCCACGCTGCGGGCATTGGTGCGCAACGTGTCCGATTCGTCGGGCACCCAGGGCGGCTCGTCGATCACGCAGCAATACGTGAAGATGGTGCTCGTCTCCGAGGCCGCCTCCCGCGATGACCTCGAGGGGGTCCGTCGGGCCCAGGAGCGATCGATCGCCCGCAAGGTGCAGGAGCTGCGTTATGCAGTGGCCGTCGAGAAGCAGCTGTCGAAGAGCGAGATCCTGGAGCGCTACCTCAACATCGCCTATTACGGCGACGGCGCCTATGGGGTCGAGGCTGCCGCGCAGCACTTCTTCAACGTCTCGGCCAAGGACCTCGATCTGCAACAGTCGGCAATGCTCGCCGGCCTGGTGCAGAACCCCGTCGCCACCAACCCCTCTCGCTATCCGACGATCGCGGTCGAGCGGCGCAATGTCGTGCTCAACCGCATGTTCGAGTTGAAGCTCGCCACCCAGGACGAGATCGACAACGCCAAGGGTTATGGCTGGGACCAGGGCCGCGTGAGGAATTTCCCCAATGGCTGTGTCGGCACGCGCTATCCGTTCCTGTGTGACTATGTGCGGCGCTCGGTCGAGCGGATGCCTTCGATGGGCAACACCCCCGCGGAGCGCTTCACCAATCTCAAGCGCGGCGGCTTCGTGATCGACACCAAGATCGACGCCCGCACCCAGGACGCCGCCCAGAACGCGATCGACAACCGACTCGACCCGCGCGATCCCGTGATCTCGGTGGTCACGATGATCGAGCCGGGCACCGGTCTCATCCTCGCGATGGCCCAGAGCCGCCCGACGATGGGCAACAACCTCGCCGCCGGCGAGACCTACTACAACTACGCCGTCGGCGGTGCGACCGCGAAGGTGGACATGGGTGGCGCCGAGGGTTATCAGGCCGGGTCGACCTTCAAGGCTTTCACAGCTGCGGCGGCGCTCGAGAAGGGCATCGGCTTGGGCAAGGTCTATGACGCCCAGGAGCGGATGAACTTCAAGGGTCAGACCTTCCGCTCATGCGCCGGCCCGTTCCGCTCGGGTGACTATCCGGTGGCCAACTCCACCGGCACCAACGGGCAGATGAACATGATGCGCGCCATGGCCTATTCGGTGAACACCTATTTCATTCAGCTCGAGCGCGAAGCCGGCATCTGCGAGACCACCCGCATGGCCGAAAAGCTCGGCGTCGAGCTGGCGGCCCCGGGCGAACTCACCGACTATTCGTGGTTCCCCTCCTTCACGCTGGGCGCGGCCGAGGTGACCCCGCTGTCGATGGCGGAGGCGTACGCGACGTTCGCCGCCCGCGGCAAGCACTGTGAGCCGATCATCCTCGAGCGCATCACGGGCCCGGACGGACAGGAGCGCGAGGTGCCGAGCGCCAACTGCAAGCAGGTGATGGAACCTGGCGTGGCCGACCAGATGAACGCCCTGCTCCAGAACGTGATGTCCGGCACCGGCACGCGAGCCGTCGTCCCCGGCGGCTATCCCCAGGCCGGCAAGACGGGCACCATCGATGCCAACCAGGCGGTCTGGTTCATGGGCTACACCCCCACGGTCGCCACCGCCAGCATGATCGCGATCGACAAGACCCATCCCTACTGGAAGTCGAGTCAGTGGCGCCGCAGCCGACCCACCCTCAAGGGCGTTCGCTTGCCCTATTCGCGTTATTACATGGAGGGTTCCGGCTCCGGTGACGTCGGTCAGGACATCTATCGCCCGGCGATGACCGTGGCCCTCCAGGGCCGTCCCAGGACAGGGTTCACCCGGGTCAACGCCCCGAGCCGGGACGCCGTCCCCCAGACGAATTCCAACGACCGTCGCCCGACACCGGGTTCGACCCGCACGCCCCAGCCGCGCTGACCAGCTGTCCCCTGATTTGAGGACAGACGAGGGCACAACAGCTGTGATAAACTCCGTCCATGTATGAAAGACCAGGGCTGGGTTGACTCGGATCACCAGCCGCACGGCCCTCATCCTCGCCACGACGGGGGCACTGCTGATTTCGGGATGCAGTCTTCTCGGCGGTTCGGGGGGCGGGGGTGAGGGCCGGGTCCGCATCACCGATACGGGGTTCGCGACCGAAGTTTCGGGGATGAGGGTCACCGGTGACGCCGAGGTCGCCGCCCCTGGCACCCACCTCACCGTAACGACCGCTCCGGCTCCCCCCGTCCCACAGGCGGCCACCGGATCCGCCGTGCTCGACATCGTCTTCGACAGCCCACCCGCCAAGCCGTTCTCCGTCGACTGGGCCATCCCGACCGGGCTGAACGCAGGGTCTGTCGCCTTCGTCGCCTCACCCGGACCGGACGCAGCCTGGACCGGCACGCCTGTGACGCTCGCCGAGGGACGGGTGTCGGCTCCGATGCCCCACCCCGGTCGCGCGTGGTTCGTCGACGGGTCAGATCTGCGCCAGGGGTTCGATTCCGGGTTGGGTGACTTCCGCACCCGGGAGTACGCCGGGACTGCGGATTGTGCGACCAGCGTCCGGGTCGGCTATTCCGACTTCAATGTCACCAATGTCTCGGAAGCACCCCTGCAGATCTGCCTTCGCACCGAGAATGACGAACTCGTTGTTGGGCTGACCTCGCGCTCACCGCACGTGTTCACCATCGTTCCCGCCCCGGGCGCCCGCCTCGATCCGGTCGCCCCGACCGGCCCGCTGCACACCCTGCTCCGCGCCACCGCCGAGGTGCAGCCGAGCGCCGAGTCGCGTGGAGTCCTCGCCCCGGGTGAGTCGTTGACGCTGCGCGCCGCGACTGGGACGAAGGATCTGGACCTGTTCACCGCCGAGGCAGATCCGGGACTGAGCCTGATCCCCGCTGCGTGGGCCGGCGTGGATGGCGCGCTGGGTGCCTGGGCTGGCAGCATCCCCGAATCGGTGGCAACGAACTCTGACCTGCCTGTGTGCCTGAGCGAAGCGGCCAAGGATGCCGCCTCCGAACACGTCGGCCACGAGGAGCCCAGCGCCAGGGCCATCGGGTGCCTGACCGCTGCCATCCGCGCCGACCCGGCCACCAATCTGCCGGCCGCTTTGCTTGAATCGCTCACGCCCGGACTGCGCGAGTCGCTGGCGGCGTACGCGGGCACGGTCCGGGACACCGCCGCCCTCAACCTCAACGCGACGCGGCGGGTCGCCTCGGTCGACGACCTCACTCAGTATCGGCTTGAGGCCACCGGGCTCGGACCCATCCGCATCGGGATGTCGAAGTCGGAGATCTTCGCGAACGGGTGGGGCCGCGAGTTCCCCGAATGCAACACCTGGGGGGCCTCTGCCCGGATCGAACGCCAGAACGTGTTCCTGGGTCCCTATCCGAGAGGGCTCAATGAGATCGTGGTTCGCAATCCACGCATCCGAACTGCATCCGGGGCGACCGTCGGCATGACGGTTGCTCAGCTCCGGACGATCTATGGCGATCGGCTCCGCAGCGACGTGCGGCCCACCAGTGGCGGGCAAACCCCCATCTATTCCGTCCGGTCCGGTGCCAACGAGATCATCTTCTGGATCGACAGCGAGCAGCCCACGAAGGTCGCCTCTCTGATCGCCCGACCCTATGAGCCCGGACTTTTCGGGGGCTGCTGACGCGTCTCTTATTTCGTAGGACCTTTGTGGCATGCGCTTCGACCAAGGCCAGTTGCGGTGTGCAGCTTGTCTTGCGCCCCCTTGAGCTTCCGCTTCGCTCTCCAGCTCCCGTTTACGTTCTGAGCCTGCGCCCCATCCCGTTCAGCGTGCCTTCGCGTCTCCAGCGCCCCGTGCACCAGAGGCGGAGTCGGCGAGGGCAAGCTGGATGAATTTCGGCCCTGAGGAAGCGCAAGCCCAAGGGCGAAAGAGACGCTGACTGCGAGGAACGCACGCTGAACGACGGGATTTCTACCGCGTTTTCACGTTTCCGGCCGGTTCGCCAGTGCTGGTACGCCTGCCCAGCGGGAGGGCAAGCTGAATGAGGGATCGCCTTGTCAACCCACGCAGCGTGCGGTGCAGTTAGGGTGGCGCAAGGAGGTCCGATGACTCGCGAACCCGGCAGGCCCCTCACGAAGAATGCGCAGGCCCTCGTGGCTGAGGCGAATGCGCTGGTGGAGACGATCCCGCTGGCGCAAGGAGCCGAGTTCCTCGGCGACCCGGGCGTGCTCTTCGTCGATATCCGTGACCCACGCGAACTCGAGCGCGCGGGCCAGATCCCGGGTGCTTTCCGCGCGCCGCGGGGGATGCTGGAGTTCTGGGTGGATCCCGAGAGCCCCTATTACAAGCCCGCGCTCGACGACGGCCGCCGGTTGATTCTCTATTGCGGGTCGGCGTGGCGCTCTGCCCTGGCTGCCCGCGCCCTTCAGGAGATGGGTCGCGACGACGTAGCCCATCTGGAGGGTGGCTTCTCTGCCTGGCAGGAGGCCGGCCACCCGATCGAGCGCGCCCCGGCACCGGGTCACCAGACCTAGGCCGGCCCGGGAAGCTGATCCTGTTCCTCGGGCGTCGACACCACCCGCGGTTGCCAGTCGGCCAGGACGGCCTGGGCCACCAGCTCCGGTCGGGCCCGGACTGCCGCGACGACGTCGGGGTCGTCATCGACGAACAGCAGGACCTGTCGCGTCTCGGCCAACCTGGCCAGCTCCCGGATCTTGAAGACCGCTGCCGAGCGCCGGTCCCCGTTCCGGCGCACGATGAGGGTGGCCTCGGGAAACCCGTGATCGCGGAGCCACTGTTCGGTGACCCGACGGAGCCGTGAGGGACGCCCCGTCAGATAGACGATCTCGCAGCCGGCGTCGACAGCAGTCTCGAGCGCGGCCCGACCCTCGTCATGGACGCCATCGGCCCCCGCACCGGCAAAGAAGAGATCCCACTGTTTCGGGGTCGTCTCGACGAAACGCTGCCGGTGTCGCGTATCCGTCAACGTCCCATCGAGGTCGAACACCGCCAGCGGGCGGAGAGTTGGTTCGGTCATCAGGTCCAGCATGACCGCGTTCCCACGCGTACGCCACCCCTTCGCTTCCCGGGTGAGCCGAGGATGAGGCCAAGATGAAGCATCCATCATCCACGCCGGGAGGACTGGACCCGCTTGGAACCGCTTGCCATGGTGGACCTACGAACCGCACGACCCGGAGGACTCATGTTCACTCGCCCCCTGCTCGCCCTCGGCGCCCCGATCGTCCTGACGCTGGCACTGGCCGGGTGTTCTCCCGAGTCCCATGCCCCGGCTCCCTCGGTCGCTCCGGTGACCCTGGCCTCGACTCCCGCCGACGCAGCCCCCACGACCGCGACGACCCCGGCCCAGGCGGAGACCACCGGTTCGAGCGCGAGCGGTGCCGCCGACCCCGGCAACTGTTCCGGTGAGCTGACCGGGTCGATCAACCGGGATGTCATCGTCATGGCCGGCCAGAACTGCACGATCACGGGTGCCACTGTCGACGGGAACGTGAAGGTCGGCGACGGCGCGAGTGTCACCATCACCGACTCGAAGATCGACGGGGATGTCCAGGGTGAACGCCACGCGAGCGTCACCGTTCGCGGTGGCGAGGTGGACGGCAACATCCAGCTCAAGGACGGCGACGCGGCCGGCGTGACCGGCGTACTCATTGACGGCGACCTGCAGGCGGAGCAGAACCGCGGAGCCCAGGAGTTCCGCGACAACACCATCGACGGCAACCTGCAGTGCGAATCGAACACCACCGCCCCGACCGGCGGTGGCAACCGGGTCGAGGGCAACAAAGAAGGTCAGTGCGCCGCGCTCTGACCTTCCCGCGCTGACCCTCAGCCCGTGACCTTCGCCCCCAGCAGGGGGCGATAGACGTTGTCGACGACCGTCCCGACGGCGCCCTCGATAGTGACCTTGTCGCGCACCTCCCGAGCCCGCCGCGCCAAGGGGGCGAAGTCGGTCTCCGCGAGTACGCCCGGCAGTTCCTCCAGCGAGCCGACGACGACACCGACTCCCTCGGCGCGCACCCACCGGGCCAGCGCGTCGTGTTCCATGGTCAGGATGGGCAACCCGCACCCGACATATTCGAAGGCCTTGTTGGGCAGCACGGTCGCGAGATGCGCGTCGTTGAGCCGGTCATTGAACCCGGCCCAGCCGACATCGAACTGCGGCAGGGTCGCCAGGAGCGTGGTCGACGGCAGGGTCCGGTGGAGCGTGATCGACGGATAGGTCTCGGCCAGCTCGACATATTCCGGCATCGGCGGCCGACCCGGAAACACGTGCAATTCGGCGCCCGACCCGGCAATGGCGGCGAAGATCTCCCTCAGGTCATAGTGACCGTGGACGACCGACAGCGTGCCCTGATAGACGACCCGGAGCGGACGCTCGCCCTTGGTCATCGGCTCGGGCAGATCCTCGAGGGCGGGCAGATCGCGGGCCAGCGCATAGTTCGGGAACACCGTGTTGATCGCGGGCACGTCATAGCGCGCCCGGATCTCGGTCATCAGCCGATCCGACACGGTCACGAGCGCATCACTCAGCTCCACGGCTGCCTTCTCGGCCGCGATCGGGTCGGGGGGATCAGGGAAGCCATCCTCATAGGGCGTCTTCCGCAGCGACTGGAAATCGTGGACGTCATGAATGATCGGGATCCGGCCACCGGCCACGTCCTGACAGGCCACGGTCAGCACGTCCGGGAGGTTGTGGTTGTGGAGCAGGTCGGGCCGGAACTCCTCGATGACCTCGGCCAGCCGGGCCTCGGGCTCGACGGGCAACTTGAACCAGCCGTCGAACAGTTCGTCGCCGTTGCCATAGAGCTCGCCGAGCGTCATGCCCTGATAGGCGAACCCGAGCACGAGATCGGGGATGGCCCGCCGCAGGCCGACGGCATATTTCAACGTCTTGATGCACGGCTGCCGCTGCACGAACAGAACCCGTGTCATTCGGCGATCTCCACATCGGTCGCAGGAGTCTCGGCCTGCGCGGCCTGATCGTCCGGGAAGCGATATTTGATGACTTTCGCCGGGTTGCCGACGGCCACGGCGTACGCCGGCACGTCCTTCGCGACGACCGATCCTGCCCCGACGATGGCGCCCTGGCCGATGGTGACGCCGGGAAGGATGACACAGGCCATGCCGATCCAGGCGTCCTTGCCGATGCGCACGGGCCGGGATTCCCAGCCCTGGTCGACGATCGGGCGATTGGGATCGCTGGTGATGTGGTTGGCGGTGTGGATCATCGTGCGGGGGCCGATATTGGCGTCGTCCTCGAACACCAGCCCGCCATAGCCGTTGATCCAGCATCCGGTGTTGAACTTCACCCGCGCACCGAGCTCGATATTCCAGCCGTTGAGCCAGGTGATCTCATCGATATAGAAGCATTCCTCGCCCACGGCCTTGGCATCATTGGGCCGAAACGGAATGACCCGTTTCGAGCTGTCGGTGATCATCGTCATGACTCGGTTCCTCCTCGTTGAGCCGCCGCACCGGAAGGCCGGCCCAGCACCGTGTGGTCAACATCCTGCCAATCGATGGCATGGGTCACGCCGCGACCGTCGACAATCGCCCGAACCCCGGGGAGCTGCTCCGCGCGCAGGTCGGCGTACTCCTCGTGATCAGCCTGCACGATCGCCGCCTCGCACGGCTCGCCGTAGTGATAGGGCTCGAGCCCGAGCGCCCGCAGCTCGGCATCGGAATAGAGCGGATCGTGCACCACCGGGATCGCCCCCAAGTCGCCCAGCCGCCGGGCCAGGGGAAACACCCCCGAATGGAAGGTCTCCTTCACCCCACCCCGATAGGCGGCCCCCAGGATGACGACCCGGGCGCCGTCCGGGCGTACGCCCAATTCGACCAGCCGATCAGCAAGCACCTCCACGACGTGACCGGGCATCTCCTCGTTGACCTCGCGCGCGACCGAGACCAGGCGCGCCCCCGGATCTCCGGCGAGATAGAGACGGGGATAGACGGGGATGCAGTGGCCACCGACGTGTACGCCCGGCCGGTGCAGCTGGGAGAACGGCTGCGAGTTGGCCGCGTCGGCGATCAGGCCGAAGTCGATGCCGAGGGAATCGGCATAGACGGCAAAGGTGTTGGCCAACGCGATGTTGACGTCGCGGTAGGTGGTTTCGGCGAGCTTCACCAGCTCGGCGGCTTCGGTGTTGCCGACCTCCCACACGCCATTCGGCATGGGCAGGTCGTCGCGGTCGTCGAACGTGAGCGCGCGGCGATAGAACGCGAGCCCCCGCTGCGTACTCACATCGTCGAGCCCGCCCACGAGCTTGGGATAGCGGGCGAGGTCGGCGAAGATCCGGCCCGAATAGACCCGCTCGGGGCTCATCACCACGAACAGGTCCTTGCCGAGCCGGAGTCGGGATCCTTTGGCGAGGGCAGTGGCGAGACGCGTACGCGTGGTCCCCACGGGGAGCGTCGTCTCATAGCTCACGAGCGTGCCGGGTTGGAGGCCGCGGGCCACATCGGCGGTCGCGGCATCGACGATCGAGAAGTCGGGGCGGGCTTCGGCATCGACGACGAGCGGGACCACGATCACCACCGTCGATGACCGGGCAACGGCGGCGGCGGTGTCGGTGGTCGCGGTCAGGAGGCGAGCGCCCACGACTTCTCCGAGGCGCCGCGCCAGATCCGCCTCGCCAGGGAAAGGCTCGATGGCGTTGTTGACCTGGTCGACAACATCCGGGTTGATGTCGGCCCCGATCACCCGGAACCCGGCGCTCGCGAACTGCACCGCGAGCGGCAGGCCGATCTTGCCGAGGCCGACGACGGTCACGGTGTCGGCGGGCTCGGGTTCGGGCCACTCCGCCGTTGTGGGTTCGGTGACCGGGGCATCGACGGGGCTGACGGGAGCGGAGGGGAACGCCTCCTCCAGGAGCGAGGGTTCCCGCACGGGTTCGGGCGTGGGTTCGTCGACAGCTGGGGCGCTCATGCGGCCACCTCCGGGGTCACGGGTCCTCCCGCGCGCGCGGAGGCGAGCACGGCTTCGGCGACGGAGACGGCACGCAGGCCGTCGGCCAGGGTCGCGAGGACCGGATCGGGCGGTCCTCCGCGCACGACATCGGCCCAGGCACTGAGCTCCGCGGCCAGGGGCTGGCCCTGGTCGACCGGCAACGACAGGGCCGTTGCGGTCGTGCGCAGCGTGAGGGTCTGGTCGATGAAGTCACCCTCGAGCGCGCCGCGCTCGCCCACGAGCCGGATGCTGCGTTCGCGAGTGGGATGCAGGCGGCTCGCACGATGGGCGACAGTGATCGTCCGCCCGTCGGTGGTCTCCAGGGCACCACGGACCTCGACCGCGTCCTCGCAGGGCCGACCGGGCTCGGTCTGCATGTCGGCGGTCACGCTCGAATAGCGGGCGTCGAGCAGATAGCACGCCAGATCGATGTCGTGCACGAGCAGGTCGGCGACCACGCCCACGGGCATGTCCCGATCCGGGAATGGGCCGACGCGCGAGGTGCCCATCGACACAACCGGACCGATCGCGTCGTCGGCAAGCGCGTGGCAGATGGCCGTCACGACCGGGTTGAACCGCTCGATGTGTCCGGCCGCGGCCGCTGTGCCGGCCTTGGCGAACGCCCGGACCAGCCGCAGACCGCTGTCGGTCGTGGTGGTGATGGGCTTCTCGATCAACGTGGGTATGCCGAGTCGGGCCAACTCCAGCCCGATCGGCTCATGGATCGCGCTGGGGGCGGCGAGGACGACAAAATCGACGAGATCGGGCAGCAGCTCCAAGTCCGCGACAACATGCAGACCCAGGTCGTATGCCGACGGGTCGGGGTCGACGACCACCGCCGGCTCGACGCCGGGCACCTCGCCCAGCAGCCGCACATGCAGTCTCCCCATATAGCCCGCACCGATCACCCCGGCCCGCAGTCGCGTCATCGCCCGCCCCCGAACGAGTTGACGCCCTCGACGATCCGGTCGAGCTCGGCGTCGGTGAGGTCGGGGCGCACGGGGAGGGACAGCACCTCGGCACAGGCGCGTTCGGTTTCCGGGAGGCGGAGCGTCGCCCAGCGGTCGTCGCCCGCGTACGCCGGCATCGCGTGGGTCGCGCGGGGATAGTGGATGGCGGTCCCGATGCCCCGATCGGCCAGCCACTCGGCGAGAGCATCCCGGTCCGGGTGACGCACCGTGTATTGGTGATAGGCATGGGTCACCGGTCCGATGGCCCGAGGGGTGATCACACCGGTCAGCCTGTCATCCAGGAAGTCCGCATGGGCCCGGCGCGCCCGGGTCCAGCCCGGGAGGTGGCGCAGCTGCTCGCGACCGATGGCCGCGGCGAGGTCGGTCATGCGCTGGTTGAGGCCGACCAGCTCATGGACATAGCGCTGCTCCATGCCCTGGTTGCGCAGCAGCCGGACGCGGCGGGCGAGGGCCGGGTCGGCCGTCGTGACCATCCCGCCCTCACCGGTCGTCATGTTCTTGGTCGCATAGAACGAGAAGGCCGCCGAATCGCCGAGCGCTCCCGTCGGCCGGCCGGAAAGCGTGGCGAGATGGGCCTGCGCCGCGTCTTCGACCAGCAGCAGCCCGTGGCGGTCGGCGGTAGCCTGCAGCGCCTTCATGTCTGCGGGATGGCCATACAGATGCACCGGCATGATCGCGGCGGTGCGCGGGGTAACAGCGGCGGCGACCGCGTCGGGATCCACACAGAAAATGACCGGGTCGATGTCGGCGAACACCGGGTCGGCACCTGCGAGCCGCACCGCGTTGGCCGTCGCCGCGAACGTGAACGAGGGAACGATCACCTCGTCGCCGGGCCCGATGCCGGCCGCCAGCATGATCAGGTGCAGCGCCGCGGTCCCGGACGACACCGCCACGCAGTCGCGACCGGCCACCAGGCCGGCGTACTCCTCCTCGAAAGCCGCCACCTGCTGCCCCTGCACGAGGTGGCCGCTGGCGAGCACGTCCGCCACGGCGGCGCGTTCGCCGACGCCGATGACCGGCCGGACCAGGGGAATCGCCGCGAGCGTCATGAGCCGTCTTCCACGCGCAGGCCGTCTTCGGTCTCGACGAATCGCGTCCCGTCCGACGCGATCCAGCCCCCACGATCGTCTGCGGCCAGCGGGTGGGCCCGGTGGTCGACCCAGCCGACCTGGCGCGCGGGCGTGCCGACCACGAGCGCGTGGGCCGGCACATCCCGGGTCACGACCGCCCCGGCCGCCACGAGCGCCCAGGCTCCGATCGTGACCCCGCCGAGCACGACGGCCCGAGCGCCGACAGAGGCCCCTGTCTCCAGCGTGACGCCGACCATCTCCCACTCACCCGAGCCCAGGAGATCGCCGGTTGGCGAGATGGCCCGTGGATGGGGATCGTTGGTCAGGCAGGCGGCCGGACCGATGAAGACGCCCTCGGCGAGTCGCGCCGGCGCATAGACGAGCGCATGGTTCTGGATCTTGCAGTTGGCACCGAGCGTGACGCCCTCGTCGATATAGGCCCCGCGGCCGATAATGCAGCCGGGGCCGATCTCGGCGTTCTCCCGCACCTGGGCCAGATGCCAGATCACCGCACCATCAGCGATGGTGGCGCTGGGATCGACGTCGGCACTCGCCTGGATTCTCGCTGTCGACGCCACGCCCGCCCCCTTCGCCCCGCCCTG
>CAZEVN010000026.1:36999-38801 GCA_964515145.1 uncultured Enemella sp. | reverse complement strand
GGTGCCGCCGCCGGCGATCACCTTCAGCACCTCGACCTCCCGCGCGGTCAGCGCCCGGCTCTGGGCCACGGTGTCGTGGATCTCGCGGGAGAGACGCTGGCGTTCGTCGAGCGTGCCGGCCTCGCGGGCCTGGGTCACCAATTGTTCCTGCAGCGCGGCGTTGCGGGCCTCGGCCTCCCGGAGTTCGGCCACCGTCCGCTGGAGTTTGGTTACGCCCTTCTCCCGCTCCTTCTCGAGCGCGGCGATCATCATGGCGATGGCGATGTTCACCGCGAGGATCAGGCCATAGATCGCCGGCGAGAACAGGCCGGAGCGGGGTCCCCCGACCTGGGCGAGGGCGGTGCTCACCGCAGTGACGATCAGAGCGGCCCAGCGCTGGGCACCTTTCGGCAGGGCCGGTCCCTCGATATAGCCGGTGAACGCATACAGCCCGAACAGCGGCGACAGCCAGACCAGGGCGAAGACGATCGGGGCCGTCACCCAGAAGCCGACCCGGCGTACCCTCTCGCCCCTCTCGCCCGTGCTCAACCACACCCGGTAGCCGACGAGAACCAGTGTCAGCGCGATTATCAGGGGCAGCTCGCGGTCGGAGACCAGGATCCCCCGCAGGGGCACGGACCCGACGAGCGCGAGCAGTGCCAGGCCGATCTGCACCCTGTCGAGGACCGCCGTCGCGCGCGCGGTGCCGGATTCCATGGGGCTCATTCTTTCGTTGATCTCGCCATCATTCCCAGCGGAACGCACGAACGGCGATGGCCAGCGACACCACGAACCAGAGAGCCAGGCAGAGGAAGGGCTGCCAGCCCGGGGCTGCTCCCACAGCGACATCGGTCATGGCGGCCGCGGCCGCCCCACCGGGCGTCCAGTCGGCGATCGCGGAGAGCCAGCTCGGGAACAGGGCCCGGGGGAACCACATTCCGGCGAAGAACCACATCACGGCGCCCAGCGCTGCTCCCGCGCCACCCGCGACGCGCGAGCTGGGAATCACGGCGGCGATGACGGCGCCGATTGCGAGGAAGGCTGCGGTCGTGGGGAGGAGTACGCCGAGGACGGCGGGAGCCCGGCCGACCTCGCCCACGCCCACGACGAGCGGGACGATGACCATGAGCACGCCGATGGCCATGGTGCCGAGCAGCATGAGGGCCAACATGGCACCCAGCAGTTGCCAGGGCGACACCGGCGTGGTGCGGAGTCGACGCAGATAGCCGAGCTCGCGATATTGCCCGAGCAGGACCGGCAGCATCTGCAGCGCCATCATCGACGAGGCGAAGATCATCAAGGTGGGCTGATAGGCCTGCAGGACCGAGATGCCGCCGAAGCCGTCCAGAGGACGTCGCGCCGCCGGGATCGCCGCCATCACGATGATCGCGGCGACCGGCAGGATCACCGTCCAGATGAGGACCGCCGGCTGACGGGCCAGGAGCCGGGTCTCGTTGCGGAACAGGGCACTCCAGGTCGAGGCCGCGCGGGGCTTCGCAAGGGAAACGGTGGTGTTCATGTCAGTTCTCCTTGTTCGTGCTGTCCGCTGGCGGGAGGGTGGTGGCGCGGAGGTACGCCTCATCGAGGCTCGGGGTGACAATGCGGAGCTGGTCGGCGAGGATGCCCCGCCCGGACAGCGCCGCGAGAACGGTTTGGGGTGCGGCGGCATCACCGGTGACCGTGAACCGGCCGTTCTCCACGGTGACGCTGCTGATGCCGGGGAGCCCTGCGAGAACGGTGGGGTCGAGGTCTGCGGACGGCACGAACGTGATGACCTGGGCCGCGTCGGCGCCGGAAATCTCCGCGGGCGTACCCTCCGCGAC
>CAZEVN010000026.1:0-36899 GCA_964515145.1 uncultured Enemella sp. | reverse complement strand
ACGAATGGCTCAGCAGCTCAACGCCTACATCACGTTCAACGGAAATTGTGCGGAGGCCATGGAGTTCTATGCCGCTGCACTCGATGGCACGGCTCAGATCATGACCTTCCGCGATTCGGGCATGGATGCCGATGGGGTCATGCATTCCAACGTGGAGACCCCCACCGGCTTCCACATCTTCGCCAGCGACACGATGGAGGGCATGCCCGAGGTCGTCGTCGGCAACAACATCCAGCTCAGCCTGTCGGGTGATGACGATGCAGCGCTGCGTGGTTATTGGGATGCGCTCGTCGATGGCGGCCAGCCGATCGTGCCGCTCGAGAAGCAGATGTGGGGCGATGTCTATGGCCAGCTCGTCGACCGGTTCGGCATCCGCTGGCACGTGAATATCGGGGGCCAGCAGGTTTGATTCGGCGCACGCAACCGGTCCAACGGCCACGCCCTTGCCGACTGGGTGCCTAAGGTGGGGGCGTGGCTTGTGCGCCCTTGCGGGATCAGTGGCCACATCAGGTCGATCCGAAGTGAGTGTGGGCACAGATGAAGCAGGCGTCCCCGATGGTCAGCTCGAACGAGGCCGAGGCCGACGAGGTCGTGCTCCTCAACGAGCAGGGCGAGCCCATCGGCGCGACCGCGCGCATCCCGATCCATGGGCCCGACACCCCGCTCCACCTGGCGTTCTCGTCCCACCTGTTCAACAGTCGCGGCCAGGTGCTCATCAGCCGCCGGGCGATCAGCAAGGTCACCTGGGCCGGCGTGTGGACCAACTCGTGCTGCGGACATCCGAAGCCGGGGGAGGCGATCGAGGACGCGGTCCGGCGACGCGTGCGCGAGGAACTCGGCCTGACCGTGCTCGACATCGCGCCCGGCATTCCCGATTTCCGTTATCGCGCCGTCGACGCCTCCGGGGTGGTCGAGAACGAGATCTGTCCCGTGTTCGTGGCCCGCGTCGCCGATGGCGACCCGGTGCCGGCTCCGGACGAAGTGGCCGAGTGGGAATGGGTCGAGTGGGCCGATCTGGTTGCCGCGATCCAGGCGGTGCCGCGGGCATTCAGCCCGTGGTCGGTACGCCAGGTCCCGGCCCTCGATGCCGCCGTCCGGGAGATGCTCACCCGCGGACCCGACGCCCTCCCGGCCGACCAAGGTGTCCCGCTGCCCCCGGCCGCGCATCCTTCGCAGGACTCGTTGCCCCGCACCCCGACCCCTGAGACAACGCCTGCGGCGACCGTCGTCGCGGTCGACGAATTGCTGACCGAAGAGCTCGACCTGCTGGCCAAGGAGTGGCATGCGCACGCCGGCGGCATCGGCGTGGACGTGCTGCCGAATGACCTGCCCGAATGGTTGCGGTCATTGCTGGTGGGGCGCGGCAAGCGGTTCCGGGTCCTGATGGCCCACTGGGGTTTCGTGGCTGCCGGTGGGGGTCCCCCCGTGGCCCGCGCGGCGATGATTCGGGCCGCCGGCGCGCTGGAGGCGCTGCACTTGTTCGCGCTCGTCCACGATGACGTGATGGACGAGGCCGACTCGCGTCGCGGCCAGCCTTCGGCCCACCGCCAGGCCGAGGCGTGGCATCGTCAGGCCAGCGGCATCGGTGATCCCGAAACCTTCGGGCGCAACCTGGCGATCCTGCTCGGCGACCTCGCCTATTGGCTCGCCGACCGGGTTGCCGCGCCGCTTGTCGCGCCCCTCGCCGACACATGGCGCACGCTCAATGTCGAGTTGCTGGTCGGGCAGCGCGGCGATCTCACCGGCGCTGCCGCGGCGCGCTCCGATCGGGATCACGCGTCGCTGGTGGCGCGCCTGAAGTCCGGGCGCTACACCGTGCAGCGGCCGCTCCTGCTGGGAGCGCAGGCGGCCGGCGGTTCGGGTGCAGCAACCGACGCACTGTGGCGTTATGGCGGCCACGTCGGCCAGGCCTTCGCCCTCCGCGACGAATATCTCGGCGTCTGGGGCAAGCCCGACGAGACCGGCAAGCCCGCCGGCAACGACCTCCTCGAGGCCAAGCCCACCGTCCTGCTCTCGATCGCGCGCGAACGACTTGCGGGGGCGGGCGCCGAGTTGCTCACGCGATTGGGTTCGCCCGGTTTCGGTGCCGAGGACGTCGCCCGGCTCGCGGCCGCGATGCGTGCTGCGGGTGTTGATGCCGAGCTCGAACGACTCATCGCCGTGGAGCACGATCAGGCAGTCGCCGTCCTCGACGACCCTGCCCTCGATCCGGCCGGAATCGACGGCCTCAGGCATGCTGCCGGGGCAGTGGCCTGGCGTACGACCTGAGGTCTGAATCTGTCCGACCGGGATGCGACAGTGGAGACATGGCTCCTTCACTACTCCTGCGGGCGGACCAGTGCGTGCTGGTCCTGGTCGACTATCAGGAACGACTCATGCCCGCGATCCATGACGCGGCGGAGGTGGTCCGGCGGGCCGGATTCCTGGCCGAGGTCGCGACGATCCTTGACGTACCCGTCATCGGCACCGCACAGAATCCGTCCCGACTCGGGCCGAACGATCCGGCGATCCACGACCGCTGCGAGACCGTCGTGGAGAAGATGACGTTCGGCGCCGGTGGGTCGCTCGACGAGGTGTTGGTTCATCTCGATGCAAGCCCTGACGATCTGAGGGAGATCGTCATCGCGGGCTGTGAAACCCATATCTGCCTGCTGCAGACGGCCCTGCAATTGCTCGAATCCGGCCGCCGGGTCTGGGTCGTCGCCGACGCCTGCGGCTCGCGGCACCCTCATGATCGCGAGGCCGCGCTGTCCCGACTCGCCGCCGCCGGGGCCACCGTGGTCACCGCCGAGATGGTCGCGTTCGAGTGGCTTGAGACTGCGGAGAACCCGTCCTTCAAGGCGGTGTCCGCGCTCGTCAAGGATCTGCAACAGATATGATGTTGTGATGCTATGATGTCGTAATGCGAACGACGTTGGAGATCGATGATGATGTCCTGGCAGTTGCCCGAGCTGCGGCAGCCAGTCACAAGATTTCCCTTGGGGCCGCCGTGAGCCGGCTGGCCCGCAAGGGAATCGACTGCGAGTCCAGGCCGCGAGCCGACTTTTCCTACAGCCCGTTCCCCGTGTTGATCGGCGAGCCGGGCCATGTCGTGACGGATGAGTTGGTGGCCGAACACCGCGATGACTGACAGGCCAGTTCTCTTCGACGTGAATGCGCTGGTTGCCCTGTGCGTGACCAGTCATCTTCGGCATCATGATGCCCACGCTTTCCTGAGTGGGGTTTCCCGCTGGGCGACCTGTCCGCTGACCGAGGCCGGGTTGTTCCGGCTGCTTCTGAACCCCCTGGTTGTCGGGGCGCAGCGGTCGGTGGGAGAGGTGCACTCTGTTGTCGGCGGGTTTCGCAACGACCCTCGCTGGGAGTTTTTGGCTGATCGAACGACCTTGGCCGACCCGCAGGTTGAAACGCGCGTGTTGCAGGGTCATCGGCAGGTCACAGACCTCCACCTGATCAACCTGGCCCGTCAGGAGGGGGCGGTCCTCGCCACGTTTGACAGGGCTCTCCTGGGCTGGTTGGGTCCACGCGATCGCCCCCTGGCGCTGCTCGTCCAGTCTCGCGAGGGTTAGGTTCTGATGTGGCGGACGGCAACGCCCAGTCGGGTGAGGGGCGTCTTGACCGGTCCGAGGCGCGGGCGAACGAGCGGCAGGCCCAGGTCCGCCGCGATGTGCTCAGCGACCTCTGCGATCGACCTGTTCTCGGTGTCGACCCGGGTGGCGTACCTCTCCTGCTCCAGCGCCCGCATGCAGCGTTCGATCTGCTGGATGCCCCAGGTTTCGTCCCTGCCCACCAGCTTCCCGAGGACGTACGCCGAGCGCCGCTGGAGCCGTCGCCGCAACGTGGCAGGCGACGCCACAAGGGCATAGTGCCGCACGTCCACTCCATCAGCCCGCAAGCCGCTGATGATCTCGTCGAAGTAGTCGTCCCGGACCAGGGTCATCGGCACGATCACCGGCCCGCGAGCAGCGTCGGCCGCTCGGCGCAGAGCCAGGCGTGCGCCATCGCGCCACTCCGGCAGATCCTGGAAGTCGCCGCGCGCTGGTCTGGGCAGCATGCGATGCAGGGCGAACCCGAGGACCTCGGGATCGGAGACGTACGCCCCCGCAAGCCGTCGTGCCAGCTCGTGCGCCGTCTGCGTCTTCCCGGCGCCGAAAGCGCCGTTGATCCAGATGATCACAGGTCATAGCCGTCGCCGACGGCCGATCATCTCGGCGACCCGGTCATACACGGCTGTTACCTCGGATGCGACCCACACCTGGTTGCGGCGGCCGGTGGAGACTTTGAGGAGGACGCCGCCCTCGACCAGCGCCGTGATCGCGTTCATGGCCGCGGGTCGGGACACGCCGTGTCGCTCCATCACGAGCGAACTCGTCACCGCCGGGTGGGCGAGCAGGGCCCGCGACAAGGGCCAGACGGCGGAGTCGGTGCGGGCGGTCAGGCGCTCCCGCCAGTCCAGTTCGACAGCCGCGAGTCGTTCGAGAAGCTCGTCGCCGATTGCGACCGCGTGCCGCGCGGCTTCGGCGAATCGCGCGACGATGGGACTCGGATCGCCTGCGCGAAAGGCGGTCAGAGCCTGGACATAGATGCGTGTGTCCGCGAGCAATCCTGCCGACACCGGCACCGTGAGGTGCTCGGCCACTCTGTCGCGCCTCAGCAGCGCGTGGACGAGGGCCCGTCCCACGCGGCCGTTGCCGTCCACGAATGGGTGAATGGTCTCGAACTGTGCATGCGCCACTGCAGCCATGGCCAAGGGCAATGTCGCTGGTTCCCTGGTGTAGGTGATCAGGTCTTCCAATGCGGCGCCCAGCCGATCATGGTGGGGCGGCACGAAGTCGGCACCAATCGGCGAGGATCCTGACGTGCCGATCCAGACCTGTTCCTGGCGGAGCCCCAACGTGATGTCGGTGTCGGCCATCAGGGCCTCGTGCATGCTCAGGATGGCGGCCAGGTCCACGGAAGCGCTGAGCGCGATGGACGTCTTCATGGCATCCACATTGCTCGCGACCAGCCTTGCGTTCACCGACCGGGATTCTCCGATGTCAGCGAGGGCGAGTTGCCGGGCGGACGCAGTGATGTGCTCTATCTGCGAGGAGCTGGCGGACTCGGTCCGCATCAGGACGGTCGCCACGGTGCCGAGTTCTCCTGGCCCGAATCGTTCGGTCAGTCTGCGGTCGAACTCTGTGATCTCCTGCTGAGCCTTCGCGGCATCGGCCACGACTGCGGCCGACAGGTGTTCGGTCACCTCCAGTCCGGAGATGGATGCCGGGATAGCAGCTCGATAGGTACGCCAGGAATCGCGCCACTCCAGGACTTCGTGGTCCACGGGCGGCCAAGCGCTCATTGTTTCTATCCTTTACTTCAGGGAGCCATAATAAAGGATAAACTCATTGTCTTTACTTTGATGGTCCACCCGTTAAGGCTCGCGTGCGCGTCTTTAGCTCGCGTGGGTCTCTTCAGCTTGTGTTGGCGTCTTGGGCTTGCGCCTCATCGCCTTCAGCTTGTCCTGGCGGCTTGAGCGCCCCGCGCACGGGGGGCGGAGTCGGCGAGCGGACGCTGAAGCAATTCGGGCGGGGAGCGGGGGCACGCTCAAGCGGGTTGGGCACGCTGACTGCCGGGAACGCACGCTGAAGCAGCAGGAATCGCCGCAGTTGGGGCCGATCGGTGGCCTTTTCGGCGTACGCGCTACCAGCGCAGCGGGAAGGCAAGCTGAACCAGCTTCAACCCAGGAACTCGGCCTCGTCGGTGATGCCCGACATCCATACGACGACGTCGAACACGCGCAGGAGGGTGACGCCTTCAGGCAGGGCGACGCCCTCGGCGCGGGCGCGGGCCTCGATGGAGCTCAGCCGCTCGCGCAGGTCCGTGTCTCTGAAGAGGACAAAGAGCGGCTCCCAATAGGGGTGGTCCAACTCCAGGACGCGCTCGATGACGCTGTCGCGGATCGGCACGAGCCGCGGGCGCTTCCGGTGCATCAGCTTGGTGGTCTTGGTGCGACCGACGTCGTATTCGAGTTTCAGCTCGTCATAGAGCCGCCACTGCGGGGAGGTCTCGCTTGGATAACCGGCGTCCCAGAAGTCGACATCGGTGGGGATCTGCGCCAGGAGCTTGTTGAAGCGGTTGTCCAGGCTTGGGTCCAGGATGTGGAGGAACGCCCGTCGATGCACGTTCACATTCAGGAATTCCACCGACAGGATGTCCTCGGCCGTGAACCTGTCGGGTGGTCCGGGAAGCCAGGTGTCGAAGTGGCGTCCATCGAAGGGCTCGCGGCCATCGGAGCGGGGCCCGTAGTAGGTGCGCAGCAGGCCCACGGCCTCTGACTCCGGCTCGGGCGTCGTCAGGCAATCCGGAAGCTTCACGTTTCCATCCTGCCAGCGGGGCCGGATCGTGGGGCGGGGTTCGCGCAGACCCCCAGGGAATAACCTGATGCGACCCGGAGTTGAGTCAGATGCACTCAACTTTGCTTGCGCCGGGACCAACTCCGCGCCATAGTTGAGCGCGTAAGGCTCAAGGTCAAACTTGAGCCGCCAAGACTCAAGCACAATCCATACGCAAGACACTTCTGGAGGAAACACCATGGCTCGTGCAGTCGGTATCGACCTCGGCACCACCAACTCCGTTGTTGCTGTCCTCGAGGGCGGCGAACCCACTGTCATCCCCAACGCCGAGGGCGCCCGCACGACGCCGTCGGTCGTTGCCTTCGCCAAGGGTGGCGAGGTCCTGGTCGGCGAGGTCGCCAAGCGCCAGGCCGTCACCAACGTCGATCGCACCATCCGCTCGGTCAAGCGCCACATGGGCACCGACTGGTCGGTCAACATCGACGACAAGAAATACACCGCGCAGGAGATCTCCGCGCGCGTGCTCATGAAGCTGAAGCGCGACGCCGAGGCCTATCTCGGTGAGCCCGTCACGAACGCCGTGATCACCGTGCCGGCGTACTTCTCGGATGCCGAGCGCCAGGCGACCAAGGAAGCCGGTGAGATCGCCGGTCTCACCGTGGACCGCATCGTCAACGAGCCCACCGCCGCCGCGCTGGCGTATGGCCTCGACAAGGACGACACCGACCACATGGTCCTGGTCTTCGACCTCGGCGGCGGCACCTTCGACGTGTCCCTGCTCGACATCGGCACCGAGGGTGGCAAGTCGTTCTTCGAGGTGAAGGCCACCAACGGCGACAACAAGCTCGGTGGCGACGACTGGGACGACCGTGTCGTCGAGTGGCTGGTCACCCAGTTCAAGAACAAGAACGGTGTCGACCTCGGCAAGGACAAGATCGCCAAGCAGCGTCTCGCCGAAGCCGCAGAGAAGGCCAAGATCGAGCTCTCCTCCGCGTCGGAGACGAGCATCAACCTGCCCTACATCACCCTCGGTGAGTCCGGCCCCCTCCACCTGGAGGAGAAGCTGACCCGCTCCGAGTTCCAGAAGATGACCTCCGACCTGCTGGATCGCTGCCGCGCTCCGTTCAACGCGGTCATCAAGGACGCCAAGATCTCCGTCGGTGACATCAGCAACGTCGTGCTCGTCGGTGGTTCCACCCGCATGCCGGCCGTCTCCGACCTGGTCAAGGAGCTGACGGGCGGCAAGGAGCCCCACAAGGGTGTCAACCCGGACGAGGTCGTCGCTCTCGGCGCCAGCCTCCAGGCCGGCGTGCTCAAGGGCGAGGTCAAGGACGTGCTCCTGCTCGACGTCACCCCGCTGTCGCTCGGCATCGAGACCAAGGGCGGCGTGATGACCAAGATCATCGAGCGCAACACCACGATCCCGACCAAGTCCTCCGAGATCTTCACCACGGCCGAGGACAACCAGCCGTCCGTGATGATTCAGGTCTATCAGGGTGAGCGTGACTTCGCCCGCGACAACAAGTCGCTCGGCAACTTCGAGCTGACCGGTCTGTTGCCCGCCCCGCGTGGCGTGCCCCAGATCGAGGTCACCTTCGACATCGACGCCAACGGCATCGTGCATGTCCACGCCAAGGACAGCGCCACCGGCAAGGAGCAGTCGATGACTGTCACCGGTGGTTCGGCCCTGTCGAAGGACGACATCAACCGCATGGTGAAGGATGCCGAGGCTCACGCCGATGAGGACCGCAAGCGCCGCGAGGCCGTCGACCTCCGCAACGAGGCCGACTCCCTGGTGTTCCGCACCGAGAAGCTCCTGACCGAGAACGCCGACAAGATCGGTGACGACGTCAAGCAGCCGGTGCAGGAGGCTGTCGATCGCCTCAAGGCCCTGATCGAGAACAAGGAGCAGGAGCCCGACACCGACGAGCTCAAGTCCGCGATGGAGGACCTGAACACCAAGGCCGCGGCCATGGGTCAGGCGATGTATGCCGCAGCGGCCGCCGAGCAGCAGAACGCTCCCGGTGCAAGCGGTGACGCTCCTTCCGACAGCAACTCCAGCGATGACGACGTCGTCGACGCCGAGATCGTGGACGAGGACGACAAGAAGTAACACATCCATCCGGGGGCTCCGCCCCGGAACCCCGTAGCTGGACATCCAGGGGCTCCGCCCCCGGACACCCCCGTAGCTGGGGCTCCGCCCCAGACCCACATCCAGGGGCTCCGCCCCCAGGCCCCCGGCTACAACCTGCAAGCAACAGAATGAGTACGCCGGGCCAAGCGACCGCCTGGCCCGGCGTACCCGTCCGGAACAAGACTGACTGACTGGAGTATCTGACGTGGACAACGACCCCCGCCCCGAAACCGGTGAGCAGGACGTGACCGCCAACCCGACAGCCGATCAGGCCAAGCCCCGACGCGCGGCGGAGGACGCCCCGGCGGAAGAGGGTGTCGTGATCGAGGAGGCCGCACCCGAGCGCGCCACCGTCGACGAGGCCGCAGCTCCGAGCGCCGAACTCGCGGAAGCGCAGAAAGCCCTGCGGGAACGGACCGAGGATCTGCAGCGGCTGCAGGCCGAATATGTGAACTACAAGCGCCGGGTGGATCGTGACCGCGACGTGGCCCGCAATGCTGGCGTCGAGTCGGTGGTTCTGGATCTCCTGCCGGTTCTCGATGACCTGCGCATCGCCAAGGAGCACGAGGAGATGACCGGTGGCTTCAAGCTCCTGGTCGAGGAACTCGGCAAAGTGACCGTCAAATATGGCGTCGAGTCGTTCGGGGAGAAGGGCGAGGCGTTCGACCCCCAGATCCACGATGCGCTGATGCAGGCCCCGATGCCGGGTGTCAGCGAGCCCACCGTGCTCGATGTGATGCAGCTCGGCTACAAGTTCCGCGGCCGCGTGCTGCGGGCCGCCCGCGTTGCGGTCGGCATGCCGGCCGAGGACGCCCCGGAGGCACCGACCGAGGGCGCCAAGTCCGACGCGGAGGAATCCGCCGCCGAGTGACACCGCTCGCCACCAAACACCCAGACCAACCCGTGAAGGGACCCGCATGAGCACCAAGGACTGGCTCGAGAAGGACTACTACAAGGTCCTTGGCGTTTCCAAGGACGCGAGCGCGGACGACATCAAGAAGGCCTTCCGCAAGATCGCCCGGGAGAACCACCCCGATCAGAACCCCGACAACGCCGCAGCCGAGAAGCGGTTCAAGGAGGCGTCCGAGGCCAACTCGGTGTTGTCGGACCCCAAGAAGCGCAAGGAATACGACGACCAGCGCCACTATTTCGGCAATGGCGGCGGTGGCTTCCGCTTCCCGGGTGCCGGGGGTGCCGGCCGGGGCGCGGAGGATCTTTTCCGCCACGCCCAGGGTGCCGACTTCGGTGACCTGTTCGGTGGGCTGTTCAACCGCGGCGGCCGCACGCAGGCTCCCGGTCGTGGACCTCGCCGAGGCTCGGATGTCGAGGGTGAGGTGACCATCGACTTCGTCGACTCGGTGGAGGGCAAGACCGTCCCGATCCAGATGGTGTCCACCGAGGCGTGCACCACCTGCCACGGCACGGGCGCCAAGGCGGGGACGATGCCGAATGTCTGTTCCACCTGCCAGGGGTCCGGCATGACGACCTCGGCCTCGGGTGGCGTCTTCGCCGTCAGCGAGCCGTGCCGCGACTGTCGTGGCCGTGGCCTGGTGGTCGAGGATCCGTGCCCGGTCTGCAACGGCTCGGGGCGCGCCAAGTCCACGAAGACCATGCAGGTCCGCATCCCCGCCGGGGTCACCGACGGCCAGCGCATCCGCATCAAGGGTCGCGGCGGTGCCGGCGAGAACGGTGGCGCAGCGGGTGACCTCTATGTGATCGTCCATGTCCGGCCGCATGCGGTCTTCGGGCGCACGGGCGACAACCTCACCATCACCGCCCCCATCACGTTCGCCGAGGCGGCGCTGGGTGCAGAGATCGAGGTGCCGACGCTGACGGGGTCGAAGGTGCGGCTGAAGATTCCGGCGGGTACGCCGAATGGCCGGACTTTCCGTGCCCGCGGCAAGGGCTTCTCCCGCTCCGACGGCACCCACGCCGATCTGCTGGTCACCGTCGAGGTCGTGGTCCCGTCGCAGCTCTCCGAGGACGCGCGCTCCGCGCTCCAGGCGTACGCCCAGGCCGCCGGCGAACCTGATCCGCGCGCGAGGCTCGGTGTGTGATGACACCCCCGGGCCCCGCACCCCGCAAGCGCGCGACCTCCCGCAGGTCGCGCGCCCAGGGGGATCTGCCGACGCCGGGGGATGCGGTCCAGGTCATTGACTCGGACGCGCCCATCTTCGTGATCTCGGTCGCGGCCCAGTTGGCGGGCCTCCACCCCCAGACCCTGCGCACCTATGACCGCATGGGCCTCGTTTCTCCCCGCCGCACCTCCGGCCGTGGCCGTCGCTATTCGCCCCGCGATGTGGCGAAACTGCGGCTCATCCAGCGGCTGAGCACCGATGAGGGCATCAACCTCCAGGGGATCCGCCGCATTCTCGATCTGCAGGCCGAGCTCGACATCATGCGGGAGCAGCTCGAACAGGTGACTGAGCTGCTGCGGCAGGCCCATGCGGCTCCCGCCGGGTCGCGCGTGTTCGCGGCGGACCAGGCCGGTGGCGTACGCCTCACTCCCGCTCAGCAGTCCCGTCGCTATCCGCCCCAGCCTCCGCGGGCCCTGCCGGCAAGGTGATGGCGGGAGTGAATCCTCCGTTGCGGGGCGATTTCTGAGAAATCTGCCATTCCTTGGCCAATCGACCAGATCCGGCAAGTCTGAGGGCCTCCCTCGCGGTCGGGACAGGCTAGTGTTTGTTTCAGCGGTCTCGCGCCGCAGAGCTGAGCCTGCCTTGGCCCCATGATCCCGCGGTCCCGATTCCCCCGAGTCGGGACCGCGGCCTTTTTCTGAGAATCCACGCCAAGGGGTTGATTGACAGCATGCTGTCAATCTAACTTGGTGGCATCGAAAGGGGAATCATGCGAGACATCGTGCTCTATGCCACCGACACCATGGCCGACTGGGAGTTTGCCTACATCACCACCGAGCTCACGCGGGCCGAACAGTCCCGGCCAGGGAGGTTCCGGCTCGTGCTCGCCGGCGCAATGACGGGCACGGTCACGACGCTCGGCGGGTTGCCGCTGACCGTGACTACGACCCTCGCGGACCTCGACCCGGAACAGGTCGCGATCCTTGTTGTGCCGGGAGCGGACACCTATGCCGAGGGCCACGAACCGCTCCTCGACGCGGTTCGGATGCTCGCCGAAGCCGGCGTACCCATCGCAGCGATCTGTGGCGGCACCCTCGCTCTCGCACGATCCGGGCTGCTCGACGACCGCGCGCACACGAGCAACGCGCCGATCTTCCTGGCCTCGAGTGGTTATGCGGGTGCCGAGCACTATGAGTTCGCTCCCGTGGTGAGCGATCGCGGCGTGATCACGGCCACCGGGCTGAGGCCGGTCGAGTTCTCCGGGGCGGTGTTCCGGGCTGCCGGGCTCTATCCCGACGCCCTCGTGGATGCGTGGCTCGCGCTGCAGGCGTCGAACGACGCTGACGACTTCTTCAGGCTGATGGATGAATATGGCGCGTTCGCGAACGCCTGAGGGTGATGCGCTGACGGAGCTGGTGCTGCCGGCGTTCGAGCTGAACGGTGAATTCCTGGCCGCCGCCGAGATGATCACCACTCCGCATCAGCTCACGCCAGCGCTCTGGCAGGTGCTGGGGGCGACGATGTCCGAGCCCCTGCCTGTCGCGGAGATCGCGCGTCGGGTGGGGCTGGGGTTGGCCAGGCAGAGCGTGCAGCGGGTCGCGGATGTCCTGGTCGCGCAGGATTGGGCGATCTGGCTGGATAACCCACATCACAAGCGGGCCAAGCTCCTCGCGCCGACCGACACCGGTCGCGAGGCCGTCCGGGCGATGGCCGCGGAGCAGCACGCCTGGGCCGATGCTGTCGGCGCGGAGCTGACGCTCGAGGAGCTGCGGACTCTCGGTGCTCTCATCCGTCGCGTCATCGATGCCTCGCGGGTTTACCGCGCCCAGTCGCGGTTTGTCACCGGCTGACAGGATGGCCGCGTGCGCGTGCTGGTCCTGCTCCTGGTGGTGCTGCTGACCGGTGCCCTTGCGCGACCGGCGTACGCCGAGTCCGTGGTCGCGATCGACGACCTGCAGGTCCCGGTCGGGGCCGAGGCCGACGGCACCCCTGTGGAGCTGGATGCGACCTGGCGTACGCCTGCGAAGCCGGGCCCTCATCCCGTCGTGATCCTCACCCACGGTTTCGGCGGGACCAAGGACGACCTCGCCGAACAAGCCGACCGGTTCGCGGGGGAGGGCTATTTGGTGCTCACCTATACGGCACGGGGGTTCGGTGCCTCGGGTGGCCGCATCCACCTGAACGATCCCGATTTCGAGGTTGCGGACCTCCGAGCGATGGTCGATCTCGCCGCTGCTCATCCGGACGCTGAGCTCGATGCGCCCGGGGATCCGCGGGTGGGTGTCACCGGCGCGTCCTATGGCGGGGCGGTCGCGATGATGGCCGCTGCCGCGGATCCGCGCATCGACACCATCGCCCCCATCGCGACATGGTCCGATCTCGGTGCAGCTTTGTTCCCCAACCACGCGGCGAAGACGCCCGGGCCGATGCAACAGCAGTGGATCGCGGGGTTCTTCGGCGCCGCACTCGCGCCCTCGCCCGGCGCGGCGCCTGCGACGGATCCCACGTGTGGCCGCTTCGAGCCGATCCTGTGCCGGCATCTCCTGGCTGCCGCCGAGGACGGTCGCCCGAGCCCGGAACTCCTCGATGAACTGCACCGCCGCAGCCCGGTCAACACCCTCGAGCAGCTCCGCGCCCCCACCTTCCTTGTCCAGGGCATGGCCGATTCGCTCTTCGGGATCGACCAGGCCGACACGGTCGCCGTAGCCCTCGAACGCACCGGCACCACCCACGCCGTCCGCTGGACCGACGGCGGTCACGATGCCGAGGCGAGTGACCCGGATGCGGACACGGCGGCGGTGGAGCGCTGGTTTGCGGAGCGGCTGCGGGGCGCGCCCGCAGCAACCCCGTCGTTCGCCTATCCCGGGCCGAGGCCGTTCGGCCGGGATGCGGCGCGGGGCTTCGTGGCCGATCACTATCCGGGCTTGGCGTCCGATCCGCTGAGACTGCCCATCGAACAGGCGACCTCGCGGTCGGTGGTCAACCCACCCGGCGGCCAGCCGGCCGCCATCACGCGTACTCCCTCTTTCGGCTCCGACAACGCCGACAACCCGTTCCAGTCCTATCCGCTGGCCGCGCTCCCCGGGCAGTCGGGGGCCTTCGACACGGTGACAGTCACCGAGCAGCACAGCATCGTCGGCGCCCCGACCGTGGACCTCCGCGTGACGTCGAGCGCCGAAGAAGTCACCCTCTTCGTGTCCCTGTGGCAGGTCAACGGAGCCACTGCTGCTCAGCCCCGCCGTGGTGTCGCGCCGGTGCGGGTTCAGGTCACGCCGGGTCAGCCCACCGATTTCACCGTCACCCTCCCGGCCGGCACCTGGCGCCTCGAACGCGGCAGCACCTGGCGGGTGCTCGTGACAACGACCGACTCGGCGTACGCGAACGCCACGGCAGCCCGGGTCGACCAGGTCGAGGTGAGTGCGGTGCGGTTCCCGGTTTTCGCGGGTACGCCGGCGGGCGGGACCCAGGCCGTCGACCCGGAACTGCTGGGCGTACTCATCGCCCTCGGCCTCGCCCTCCTTGCCCTCACGGGCTGGGCGATCGCGCACCGGCGCTCCCGGGCACGGTTGCCGGAGCGTCCGGAACTGGCTGGTACGCCGGTGGTGGTCGAGGGACTCGCCAAGGCCTATCCCGACGGCCATCGTGCGGTCAAGGGGGTCTCGTGGCGGGCAGAGGCCGGTCAGGTCGTCGGCTTGCTCGGGCCGAACGGTGCGGGCAAGACCACGACCCTGCG
This sequence comes from uncultured Enemella sp., assembly GCA_964515145.1. Classification (GTDB taxonomy): domain Bacteria; phylum Actinomycetota; class Actinomycetes; order Propionibacteriales; family Propionibacteriaceae; genus Enemella. The sequence continues at coordinate 22,622 of CAZEVN010000026.1, read as the reverse complement.
GATGGTGCTCGGGTTGATCGCCCCGGACGAGGGGACGACCTGGGTGCGCGGACAGGCGGTGACGCCCGGGTCGCCGGTGCTGCGCAAGGTCGGGGCGCTCGTCGAGGGCCCCGGGTTCATGCCGCATCTCACCGGCCGCCAGAATCTGCGGGCCTATTGGGCCGCGACCGGCCGCCCGGACGAGGACGCGGGGTTCGACGAAGCGCTTGAGGTCGCGGCGCTCGGGGGTGCCCTGGATCGGCCGGTGAAGTCCTATTCGCAGGGCATGCGCCAGCGTCTCGGGATCGCGCAGGCCATGCTCGGCCGACCCGATCTGCTCATCCTCGACGAGCCCACCAACGGCCTCGACCCGCCCCAGATCGCTGCGATGCGGCCGATTCTGCGCGCGTACGCCGCCACCGGCCGCACCGTCGTCATCTCGAGTCACCTGCTGGCGGAGGTGGAGCAGACGTGTACGCATGTGGTGGTCATGGATGCCGGCGAGGTGCTCGTCAGCGGGCCGGTGGAGGAACTGCTCGAAAGCCATGACACGTCCGTGCTCGTCACCGCGGGACCCGTCACCGCGGCCCAGCTCGCGGCACTGCGGGAGGTTGCCGGAGTGACCGGAGTGGTTGCGGAGGAGGACACCAGGCTGGTGATCGATGCGGATCTGCCCCGGGCCGAGGTGGTCCGGGCCGCGGTTGCAGCTGGGCTCGAGGTGGTTGAGGTCTCCGGCCGCAGGCACCTGGAGGAGCTCTTCCTCGCGGTGATCGGGCAGGGGCGGGGGCCGATCGAGGCTGAGGGGGCCGCCGAGACCACCCTCGCCGAGCGGCTCAGGCAGGTGAGGCCCCGATGAATCGGGAGACCGCACTGCCCCTGCGGCACGAACTGAGGCGCCAGCTGGGCCGGGCACGGACGAAATGGCTGTTTGCGCTGATCCTGGTCCTGCCGCCGGTGTTCGTGGGGGCGTTCGCGATCGGGCGGACGACGGCCACGGATGCGGGAGCCACGAGTTTTATCGACCTGGCGACGCTGTCGGCACCGAACTTCGCGTTCTTCACGCTCATCGTGTCGGCCGACCTGTTGTTGGGCATCGTGGCGGCGATGTTCCTGGGCGACTCGGTTCCGACCGAGGCCAATTGGAAGTCCCTGCGTTATCTGCTCACAGCTCCGGTCCCGCGGGGTCGGCTGCTGACGGCGAAGCTCGTGGTTGGGGCCGGCCTGACGCTGGCCGCGATCGTGGTGCTGGCCCTATGGGCCCTGGCCGTGGGCGCTGTGGCGTACGGTATCGAGCCCTATCGCGGACTCACCGGCGCGACCCTGACCTGGCCGGAGCTCTGGCCGCGGCTGGCGGGGACGGTATTGTTCCTCTTCATCGGCGTGCTCCAGATCGGCGCCCTCGCCTTCTTCCTCGGAGCCCGCACCGATGCGCCGCTCGCGGCTGTCGGGGGCGCGATCCTGATCGTGATCGTTGCCGCGATCCTCGACTCGCTGAGCAGTCTGGGGGCTCTGCGCAACGGCCTGCCCCTGCACTATGCCCGCGCGTGGATGGACCTGTTCGCCCACGAGATTTCCTGGACGAACCTGGCGCGCGGGGTGGCGTGGTCGCTGCTCTATACGGTGATTTTCGCGGGTCTGGGCGTACGCCGGTTCGTCCGCGCGGATGTCGTCAGCTGACCTGGTTATTGGGTCCGGAATTTGCACCCCTGGGTGCAATTTTCGGACCCAATCTCCCAGCGACGGGATTGTCCACAGCTGCGAGGACGAGAATGAACGATTCGGGCAGGAGGAATGCATGGTGCGAACATGGATCTCGATGCACTGGCGCGCCAGCAATACGGTGTCGTCACCAGGCCGCAGGCCTTGCAGGACCTCAGCCCGGGCGCGGTCAGGGCGCGGCTGGAAGATGGGCACTGGAAGGCTGTCCTCCCTGGGGTCTATCGGACCCACACCGGTGAGTTGGACTGGTATGGGAGGGCCAGCGCTGCGCTCCTGCACTGCAGCGCCGGGGCGGCGCTTTCGCTGAAGTCAGCGGCCTATCTGCTCGGTCTTGAGCCCAAGCCACCCCAGGTCCTGCAGGTCGACATCCCGCATCATCTGAAGCACACCAAGCCGGTTGGCGTACGCGTGCGAAGGCGACGAACCCTCCGGGTCACAGAGCGCCAGCGTCTGACCATCACTGACCCGACGTTCACAGTGATCGACCTCGGGGATACTCCACTGTCCAGCCGCGAGGACGCAATTGCGGTGGCAGCGCGGGCGGTGCAACGGGGTGTCACCTCCGTGGAGGAGCTCACCGCTGAGCTGGCGGCTCGGAAAAGGCATCGGCATCGCCGGGCCCTCGAACTGTCGCTCGGCGTCATCGAGGAAGGCGCGGAAAGCGTGCTGGAAGTGGGCTTTGTCACTGGGTCACGAGGGGAACCGGCGTGGTGACAATTGACGGGATCGAGGCACGGCCGCTCAGGGAGGGGTGACGCTGCGCGCCGAGTGGGTCGACGTCTTTTTCGAGGCCTGTCAGCTGGCGGCGGACATCTTCGGGACGCTCCGAGTCCGCGGCTATGCCGGGACCCTGGAGATGTGCGGACCTACGTGCACTGCCCTCCGACTACTTGCCCAGTCCGCCTGACCCGGGGCCACGCGGGCGGGCTCCTGGGGGAGGAGATGCCTTTCGCCTGCAACTATCAGGCACCCTCGCGCAGATTGGGTCTGGAAATTGCACCCCTGGGTGCAATTTTCGGACCCAATGCTGGCGCCTGAAGACGCCAGCCGGCCTACAAGGTCGAACTTGGGATCACGGACAACTGCCCTCGCACCGGAACTCTGTTCCTGACCGCCTCCCGCCCACCGCGTAGGCTTTCCCACATGCCCCGACCACCCAGGCCAGGACATGACATCCCCGAGGAACTCCCGGAGGTCAGCTCGGGTGATCACATCCGCCTGCTCGGGGGCGGTGAGTCAGAAGACCTCGAAGACCCGGGCGTCCACATGGTGCCGAGGGCGCGTTGGCTGGGCCCGGCGTTCCTGCTGGTGGTCCTCACGGGTCTGGTGTGGGTCCTCGTGGCTACGCTCCTGCCCTGGATCCGCCCGGTGCATCTCGCGCACGATCGCGTCCACGACCTTTATCAACCACCGCTGAGCGTGGATGGGCGCCACTGGGCCGAGCCGGGTGAGCTCGAACCCGACACGTTACTCGTTCGCTTCTGCGGCGGCCTGCTCCTGCGGGCCGTGGATCCGGCGGAGTCGGTCGTGATGTCCACGGGCCGTGGCGAACGCCCGGGGAACGCGCTGACAGCTGTCTATGCCGAGGCGGAGGGTGCCGACGCGGCGTACGCCCAACTGGCCGGCGGGCTCGGCAACTGCACCCAACGAGGGTCGCGCTGGGAGATGGTCGAGTCGGCCGATGCGATCGAGCAGACCGTCGCCTTCCGGCTCGAGCCGCCTCGTCGGTCGCGCGGCAACCGCCACCACCTGCTGTTGGTGCAGTATGCCAACACGGTCACCCTCTTCATGACTCCGACCGCCCCTGATGCTGAGGCAACGCGGTCGGCCTATGCGGAGCGGGTGGCAGCGGTGGCCCGGGCTGCGACGCCGGAGTGAGTTTGTCGGGCGGCAGATAGGTCATCCGGCGCAGCAGCACCTCGGCCGGGCCACGGGCGCCTCTGGCCTCAAGCACGGCAGAGATGATCATCGACGCCAACCAGATGCCCGCGGCAATGGCGACGGCACCGATCGTGTTGATCCGCTCGCCCAGTCCGAATCCCCACGCGGCCAGCAACGGCGCGAAGATCAGTGACTGCCACAGATAGCTGCTGAGCGAACGCTTGCCCACCGCTGCCACGGAACGGGTGACGATGCCGGGTCGGCGGGTGCGGCCCGCGATCAGCGCGTACAGCGCCGCATAACCCGCGCCGGCACCGAGCCCACCGATGTAGCTGAGATTGGTGTAGCCGATCTCCAGATTCGAACTCATCAGGTGGATGTCCAGATGGGCCAGACCCACTGGGAGTCCGGTGAGCCAGCCGATCGCGATTCCGCCCACGGCCAGAGTCGTCAACTGACGGCGATAGCGCTCCGGTTGTTCGAGCACCTGATGGCGCGCGAGCAGCCAGCCGAACAGGAGGCAGGCCGGGAGCGTGCCGGCCAGGAGGACGGCAGGGGTTGCGATGAGCCACATGCCGACGCGGATCGCCATCGCGATGAGGTAGTTGTCGAAGCCGCTCATCAGGTCGGCGAGCCCCGGCATGGTCCACTGCGTGCCGACCTGCGGCCCGCCGGTCGCGTCGATGCCCATTGAATCGAGCCAGAGCATGGCACCGATGGCGCTGATCGCGCTCATTGCGGCGTACCCCAGCAGGATCCAGAGCACCAGCTTCAGCGTTTTCACCCTGGCCTCGAATAACATCGGCACGAATACCAGCCCGAGCACCGCATAGGCGCCCAGGATGTCTCCGCCGAACAGCAGGGCCGCATGCAGGAAACCGAACAGAAGCATCGCCAGGTGGCGCCGTTTCAGCATCCGTTTGATGTCGCGCGGCTGGATGCCGCGGGCGGCCCGGCTGCGGGCGAACTGGACCATGCCGTAGGCGAACAGCAGGGCGAACATCGGATAGACGCGGCCGTCGATCGTGATCGCGATGATGGCGCGTGCGATGCGATCCCACTGGGAGCCGTCGGTCGGATGGGCGGAGGTGAAGCCGCCGGGGTGTCCCCAGAGATACCACGCACTGTTGGCGATCGCGATCAGCAGCAGCATGACGCCACGGGCGAGATCGGGAGCCAGCGCGCGGGCCGGAGCGCCGGTGGCGGGGGGCGGTTGTTCAGTGACGGGGTGGGGGATCATGTCAACCTCCTGGCATCGACCCTAACGGTTGGCGGTGACATTTCCGGATGACCGGAGTTCGGGGCAGGGGTCGATGGGGGCAATCCCCGAGGCATGGCCCGTGAGATCTGTTGAACTGTCGGTGGGGCCCGCCAAGATGGTGCGCATGACACCGCAGATCGTCTGGAACTGGCCCGAGACCGCGATCGAGATCGGCGTGCTCCTGCTGGTTGCGTTCGTGATTTATCGGCTGATCGCTCACGCCATCAACCTCGTGGTGAAGCAGTCGGTCAAGCGCGCGGAGGAGCGCTACGCCAATGAAGACAGCCGCGCCGCGCGCATCCTGACGAGTTTCACGGGCATTTCGCTCCAGCGCCATCAGGCCCGCACCAAGACGCTGGGGTCGGTGTTGCGCAGTGTCAACGCGGTGGTGGTCCTCACCGTGACGGTCATGATGATCCTTCGCGCGCTCGGCATCCCGCTCACCCCTCTGCTGGCCTCGGCCGGCGTCGGCGGTGTGGCGCTCGGCTTCGGTGCCCAGAGTCTGGTGAAGGACTATCTGTCCGGCATCTTCATGATTCTCGAGGACCAGTTCGGGGTGGGGGACTTCGTCGACCTCGGTGAGGCCACGGGGACGATCGAGGAGGTCGGGCTCCGGGTCACGCGGCTGCGTGATGTGAGCGGCCAGGTCTGGTATGTCCGAAACGGCGAGATCCTCCGCGTCGGCAATCTCTCCCAGGGTTGGTCGACCGGCACCGTCGTAGTGCCGGTCGCCGCCGATTCCGATCCGGTGAAGGTGCTGGCCGTGCTGGAGAAGACCATGGACGAGATCGAGGCCGACGAAGCGTTCGCCGACGTGCTCCTCGAGCGGCCGTCGGTGGCCGGCATCGATGCCGTGTCCGGCGGCACGATGACCGTCAAGATCTTCGCCAAGTGCGCCCCCAACCAACACTGGAAGGTGCAGCGCACCATCCTCATGCGGTCGGTTGACGACCTGCGTCGGGCGGGGATCCGCGGGCCGATCATCCCCGGTGGGTACGCGTCGGAGGATCCGTCCGCGGCCATCTGACTGTTCCCCGCAGAACGCCGATGTCACACCCGCAGGCCGGCCGGTGTCTTTCCCTGTAACCAACCAGGAAAGGAACCACCATGGCCCGCATTCCCCTCGACGCACCTCCCACGTTCTTCAACCGGCTCGCGAGGTGGTACGCCCGGCGTACCTATGGGCGCGACCTCCAGCCCGCCGAAGCCGCCCTGCACAACACCCGGGTCGCCACGGCGTACGCGGTCCACGAGAACCTGATCGCCCGTTGGAATCGGCTCGATCAGAACCTCAAGGCGTTGGCCGTGATGGCCGCTGCCCAACGCCTGGGCTGCCCGTGGTGCCTCGACTTCGGTTTCTGGGAGTTCTATTCGAAGGGTACGCCGATCGCGAAGCTCGAGGCCGTGGCGGAGTGGCGTACCTCCGAGATCTTCTCCGGCGACGAACGTGCCGTGATGGCGTACGCCGAGGCGATGACCGGCGACGTCGCGACGGAGGTCAGCGACGAAATGGTCGAAGCCCTGCGCGACCGATTCGGTGATGAAGTCCTGGTCGAACTGACGATGATGGTGGCTGTGGAGAATCTGCGATCGCGGTTCAACAGTTCCCTCGGCCTCACGCCGCAGGGGTTCAAGGACCTGTGCCCGATCTCGAGGCCGGCATGACCGACCCCGGTCCGTCTGCCCACGATGTCTTCGAGGCGCTGCGTCGTCGGTTGTTCGGTGTGGCCTACGGCATCGTGGGCAGCGTGGCCGATGCCGAGGACGTGGTCCAGGAAACCTGGATCGCGTGGAGCACCGTCGACGCGGGCGAGGTCCGGGATCCGGAGTCCTACTTGGTCCGTGCGGTCACCCATCGGGCCCTCAACTCGCTGCGCTCCCGGCAGCGTCGTCGTAAGGACTATGTGGGCCCGTGGCTGCCCGAGCCGGTGGACACCGGCCTGCGGCCCGAGGACGCTGCGACTCTGGCCGACGACGTCACGTTCGCTCTCATGGTGCTCCTCGAACAACTGTCTTCGCTCGAACGAGCGGCGTTCGTGCTGCGTGAAGTCTTCGACCTGTCGACCGACGAGGTCGCCGAGTCGCTCGAGCGGAGCCCGGCTGCCATCCGCCAACTCGTCAGCCGGGCCCGTGGTCACCTGCAGGGGGTAGCGCGCTATGACACGGATCCGGCGGAGCAGCGACGGTTGGGACGCATCTTCGTCGACGCGATCCGCACCGGTGACCTCAGCGGGGTGATGAGCGTCGTCGCACCCGATGTCGTGCTGGTCACCGATGGCGGTGGACATGTCCAGGCGGCACTGCGCCCGATCCAGGGGGCCGACAATGTCCTGCGGTTCTTTGCGGGACTGGCGTTGCGGTATCCCGACTGGGCCGCCCGTGAGGCCGTTCTCAACGGGCTTCCGTCGTTGCTCATCACTGCGGGCGACACGGTTTCTGCAGTCCATCTCGGCATCGTCGACGGGATCGTCACCGACGTCTGGGTGGTCCGCAACCCCGAGAAGCTGACCGGGCTCCAGTGAGACAGGCCTCACCCCGCCTGCTCGCAATTGTTTCGGGACGATAACGTTGGGGTTGTCCGATGCCAATGGGAGCCGTCGCGAACGCCCGAGCGCGATAGATGCCCCCTATCTCCGGGATGCACACTAACAATCGACTCCATCTTTCAAAAAACTAGGTTTTGATATAAGATATGAATCGAAGCACCGGGGACATCGACGAAGAGCCTCGGGCACACCAACGAGAGGTCGAATCTATGTCGCTCGTCAACACCAAGATCCTTGATTTCGCCACCACCGCCTTCAAGGGCGGCGAGTTCGTGGACGTCACCCAGGACGATGTTCTGGGCAAGTGGGCCATCTTCTTCTTCTATCCCGCCGACTTCACCTTCGTCTGCCCGACCGAGCTGGGCGACATGGCGGATCACTATGAGGAGCTCCAGAAGCTGGGCGTCGAGGTCTTCTCGGTCTCGACCGACACCCACTTCGTCCACAAGGCGTGGCACGACGCTTCCGACACCATCGGCAAGATCCAGTACTACATGCTGGGCGACGCCTCGGGTGCCATCACCAACAACTTCCAGGTCATGCGCGAAGGCCAGGGCCTGGCCGACCGTGGCACCTTCCTGGTCGACCCGGACGGCATCATCCAGTTCACCGAGACCACCGCTGAGGGCATCGGCCGCAACGCCGCCGAGCTCATGCGCAAGGTCAAGGCTGCGCAGTATGTGCGCAACCACCCGGGCGAGGTCTGCCCCGCCAAGTGGGAAGAGGCCGAGGGCGAGACCCTGAAGCCGGGCATCGACCTGGTCGGCAAGATCTGAGGGGTTTCCTCCTGATTGGCTCCGGTGGCAGGCGTATCTGCGTCTGCCACCGGGCGCCAAGCCGCATCGTCCGAGCATTGATGTGAACCGCACCGCTGTTGCGGCTCACCTGAGTGTTCGCCGGGCTCCCGGCCCACCCTTTCCCCCGCACGCCTCTGTTGGCGTGCCCTGACAACACCGCCGCCACTTCGAATCATGGAGGAAACGTGCTCGACAAGGACCTGCTGGACCAGCTCAAGACCCTCATCGACGATCGTGTGACCGAGCAGGTCGTGCTCGCCAGCTCGCTCGACGATCGGCCCAAGGCCAAGGACATGAAGGAGATGCTCGACGAGGTCGCAGCGCTCTCCGACAAGATCACCCATGAGGTGCGCAACGACGACGACCGCAAGCCGTCGTTCGCGATCGAGCGGGTTGGTTCCGACATCTCGGTACGCTTCGCCGGCCTGCCCATGGGCCACGAATTCAACTCCTTCCTGCTGGCGCTGCTCCAGGTGGGCGGCAACCCGGTCAAGGAGGACGAGGCCGTCATCGAGGCCGTCAAGGGCATCCAGGGCGAGCACGAGTTCGTCACCTATATGTCGTTGACCTGCCAGAACTGCCCGACCGTGGTGCAGGCGCTCAACGCGATGGCTGTGCTCAACCCCAACATCAAGCACGTCGCCGTCGAGGGCTCGCTGTTCCAGGATGAGGTCGAGGAACGCCGCATCCTGGCCGTTCCGACCGTCTATCTGAACGGTGAAGAGTTCTCGGCGGGCCGCATGGACGTCGCCGACTTCGTTGCCAAGCTCTCGACGAGCGGCATCTCCACCGAGTCGTTCAACGACAAGGAGGCCTATGAGGTCCTCGTGCTCGGTGGCGGTCCCGCGGGTGCTGCGGCTGCGATCTATGCCGCGCGAAAGGGCATCCGCACCGGCCTCGCGGCTCCCAATATCGGTGGTCAGACCCTCGACACCATGGCGATCGAAAACTTCGTCTCGGTGCCCTACACCGAGGGCCCCAAGTTCGCGGCCGGCCTGGAAGAGCACATGTCCCAATACGAGATCGACGTGATGAAGAACGTCGCCGCCACCAAGCTGATCCCGGCCGAGAGCGACGGTGGCCTGCACACCGTCGAGTTCGAGGGCGGCGGCTCCCTGAAGGCGCGCACCATCATCCTCGCGACGGGCGCGCGCTGGCGTACGCTCGGTGTCCCGGGTGAGCAGGACTATCGCAACAAGGGCGTCTCGTTCTGCCCCCACTGCGACGGCCCGCTCTTCAAGGGCAAGCCGATCGCGGTCGTGGGCGGCGGCAACTCCGGCATGGAGGCGGCCATCGACCTCGCCGGCGTCACCGAGAAGGTCACGCTCGTCGAGTTCCTGGACGAGCTGCGCTGTGACGATGTGTTGCTCAAGAAGTTCCAGAGCCTGCCCAACTCCGAGATCATCACCGGTGCTCGCACCACCGAGATGACCGGTGACGGTGGCCAGCTGACCCAGCTGGCCTATGAGGATCGCGCCTCCGGCGAGATGCGCAGCCTCGATGTCAACGGCGTGTTCGTCCAGATCGGCCTGCTGCCCAACTCCGAGTGGCTCAAGGACTCCGGTGTCGAGCTGTCCGATCGCCACGAGATCGTCATCGACAACAACGGCCGCACCAACATCCCCGGCATCTTCGGTGCCGGCGATGTCACCACCGAGCCCTACAAGCAGATCGTTGTCGCCGAGGGCGGGGGCGCCACCGCGGCGCTGTCGGCCTTCGACTACCTGATCCGCACGTCGGTCCCGGCCTGACCTTCAGTTCCGGCCGCGGGCGGCCCCTTCCGAGGGGCCGCCCACCCAAACAGGAACAGGAACCATGAATCTCCGTGATCTCGAGTATCTCGTCGCCCTCGACGAGCATCGCCACTTCGGACGGGCAGCCGCGGCGTGCTATGCCAGCCAGCCGACGCTGTCCACCCAGGTGCGCAAGCTCGAGTCGGAACTGGGTGTTCAGCTCATCGAGCGCGGCGCCCGGCAGGTCCTGTTCACTCCCGCCGGGGAAGAAGTCGTACGCCGAGCCCGCCACATCCTGGCCGAAGCGGATGACATCCGGGATATCGCCCGCCAGCTCAACAATCCCCACACGGGCAGCGTGCGGCTGGGCGTCTTCCCGACGCTGGGGCCGTATCTGTTGCCGCACGCGGTGCCGAGCCTGGCGGAGAAGTTCCCGGAGCTCGAGATCTTCCTCACCGAGGACAAGAGCCAGGAACTGCTCGACCAGCTCAAGCACGGCCGACTCGACGCCGCGATCCTGGCGTTGCCGGTCCACGACGACAGCCTCGAGCAGGCGAGCCTCTTCCGCGAGGACTTTCTGTTGGCCACGCCGGTGGGCCATGACTTGGCCAGCGACGGGGAGGTCCGCTCGGCCGACCTGAAGGGTGAGCGGTTGCTGTTGCTCAATGAGGGCCACTGCCTTCGTGACCAGGCCCTCGAGTTCTGCCACTCGGCGGGGGCCGGTGAGCGCGACGGCTTCCGTGCCACGAGCCTCGAAACCCTGCGCCACATGGTGGCCTCCGGAGTAGGCATCACCCTGCTGCCGCAGCTGTCGGTCGCGCCCCCGGTCACCGAGAACCCGCGCATTGCCCTGCGCCGCTTCGCCGACCCGGCACCCCATCGCGATCTGGCTCTCTTCTGGCGCAAGACCTCGGTCTATCGCGAGCTCATGCCACACATCGCCGAAGCCCTGCGCGAATCCGCCGGGGCTCTGGTCGAGCCATTGGTCGGCTGAACGTCCTTGGACAGTGCCCCGCCCGGCGCGGCAGACCCAGCCGCTGGGGCGTACCTCATTGCCGGAGGAACTCCAGCACCGCCTGCACCCGGCGTGCGTTGCTGGATGACTCCGGCAGATCCAATTTCGCGAACATGCTGTTGATGTGTTTGGCAACGGCCTTTTCGGTGACGACCAGGCGCTCGGCGATCAGGGTGTTGGACGCCCCCTCGGCCATGTGCGACAGCACCTCGTATTCGCGTGGGGTCAGCCGGTCAAGCTTGGTGCGGACCGTCCGGCGCTGCATCAACCGCGCGATCACCTCGGGATCGACGGAGGTGGAGCCAGCGGCGACGGTACGCAAGGCAGTCACGAACTGGACATCATCGAACACCCGGTCCTTGAGCAGATAGCCCACCCCGCCGGCACCGTCGGAGAGCAGCTCGTCGAGATAGAGCTCCTCGACATATTGCGAAAGCAGCACCACCGGAAAACCGGGGGTGGCCGCGCGGAGGGCCAGCGCGGCGCGGATGCCCTCATCCGTATTGGTGGGTGGCATGCGGATATCGAGCAGCGCCAGCGAGGCGCCGCTGGCGCGGACCCTGGCGACAATGTCGTCGGCATCGGCTGCGGAGTCCGCGACTTCGATCCCGTGCGTGGTCAGCAGGTCTTCCAGCCCCCGCCGAAGGAGAAACTGGTCCTCCGCAATGAAGACGCGCATCGTTCCTCCTGAGTGGTTGCCTGTCGACACTTTTTCAGCCGGCTGAGACGTCGTGCACGGGTTTCCGCACCCCGGTCAGGTGTGGTGCCTGCACCACCGACAAGGGAAGCTGTGCCGAGAAGACTTCAGGGCATGGAGCTGATGCAGATGACCCACGAACCCCGCCCCGCAGCCGAGGGCCCGATTTCCTCCAGGACACCCACCGGCACTGGGCGGTCCGAGCGGCCCGAGCAGGCCGATGCCGGGCGCACCGTTTCCGATGCCACGCCCCGTCGGCCCCTGTCGGATCTCCCGGTGGCCGTGCCCGCCATGCTGGCGGGCCTGAGGTTCGCCGGATATGCCGTGGCCGAGCTTTTTTCTGTGCTGTGGCTGAGCCTGGTGCTGTGTCTGGCCGTCGTCGGTGTGGGCCTGCCTCTGTTGCCGGGCGCGGTCGAACTCACTCGCAGCAACGCGGAACGACAACGGCGGGCGGCCTACGAACTGTCCGGCGTGCCCGTGCTGGCGCACTATCGCCAAGTGCCCAGAGGCCAGGGCTGGCTCGGATTGGGGACCGTGGCGCGTCGGGCTGCCGACCCCATGACCTGGCGCGATCTCGTCTGGCACATCGTCAACCCGGCCATCGGTCTCACGATCGGTGTCACGTCGCTGGTCCTGACCCTGTTCGGCGTCTGGGGGCTGGTGCTCGTGCTCGGACCGGAGAGTCTGCGCGAGGCATTGATCTCGACCGGCAGCTGGTATGGCGTTCTTCCCATCAGCATCGGCGGTTTCACTTTGGTCGGAATCCAGGCGGTGATCGCCCTGATCGCCGGGCCACTGCTCGCCCGCCCGATGCTGCGGCTGCATGGCCACTGGACTCATCTCCTGCTCGGCGGCGACCCATCGAGCCAACTCCGGCAGCGGGTCGAGAGCCTCGAGCAGACCCGCACAACCGCACTGGACATCCAGCAGGCCGAGATCCAGCGGATTGAGCGTGACCTGCACGATGGGGCCCAGGCGCGGTTGGTCAGCATGGGCATGACGATCAGCCAGGCGGAGCGGTTGATGGAGTCCGACCCCGAGCGGGCGGCCGAACTCCTCGCGGCGGCGAAGCACGACTCGAAGGAAGCTCTGCAGGAGATCCGGTCCCTGGTGCGCGGCATTCGGCCTCCGGTGCTCGCTGACCGCGGGCTGACCGAGGCACTGCGAGCGTTGGCGGCTCAGTCGCCCGTGGCCACGGATGTCGAGTCCACCCTCGATCGCAAACTGTCGTCGCCCCTGGAGTCGGCGCTGTATTTCGGGATCACCGAGCTTGTGACCAACGCGGTCAAACACGCCGAGGCCGACCGGATCACGATCCGGGTGGTCGACGGACCCGACCGCGTCCGAGCCACGATCACCGACAACGGTCGCGGCGGGGCAGAGGAGTCTCCCGGTGGCGGATTGGCCGGCATCCGCCGCCGGCTCGAGCCGTTCGACGGCACCCTCGTCCTCACCAGCCCCACGGGCGGACCCACCACCGCCGTCATCACCGTTCCGACGGCCTGATCCCTCGGCCCTCCCCGATGGCCTCCCAATTGTCACTCCTGACCAAGATCATCAGGATTATTCCGATGATCTTGATAGAGAGTGACAACTGGGAGGTCCGTCGCTGTCCACAGGTCGCGAAGGGGCGCAATCATCCACAGGTGACATAAGTTTTTGAATCACCCCGGGCCCGATCGCGCATATGTGCCGGCATGCACAAACACATTCCCGCCATCCCGGCGGAACTCTCGCTCGGCGGTGTGGTCAAAACCGCGACGCTGCGGCAGCACGGCTACACCCAGCAGGAGATCCGCAAGGCGGTCGACAGCAACACCCTCATCCGGGTGCGCGAGGGCTGGTATGCCGCCCAAGGGGCTGACCAGCGAGTCGTGCAAGCTGTGTCGCGCGGCGGCATTCTCGGCTGCGCATCAGCGATCGCGTTCCACGGCGGCTGGGCACTGAAGGACGGCAAGACTCATACCTATTGCGCTCAGCGAGGGCGACAGAAGACCTCCCCCAAGAAGACGTCACCGGTTGGCAAGGCGAACTCGCGCGCGAAGTGCTGTCCGTCCCCGAAATATCGCAGGGCCTATCAGACCGGAGTTCTTCCCCTCGCCGATGCGCTTGTGCAGTCGGCGTTCTGCCTCCACCCCTACGACTTCCTGGTCGTCGCTGAGTCGTTGATCTATCGCGAACTGATGACCCGAGAGGAGGTCAAGGCCACGATGGCAGGCATCAACCATCGCATCACGTCGATGATGGCAAAGATGGATGTATCGGAATCCGGCACCGAAACCCTCGTGCGGCTCCGGCTTCGACGCCATGGGGTCACACTCATTCCGCAGGTGACCATCCCGGACGTGGGGCGGGTTGACTTCCTGGTTGGAAAGCGACTGATCATCGAGGTGGACGGCGTCGATCACCACGGATCCGGCGAAGCGTTCGAACGCGACCGGGCGCGGGATCAGGACCTCATCGCCCTTGGATACATCGTCATCCGGATCAGCTATCGCCAAGTGATGTATGGCTGGGACCGCGTCGAGGCCAGAATCCTTCGAGTGCTGAGGCTCGGACTGCATCAGCGAGCCCTGCCCGAGGGGACTCCTCTCCCAATTGTCACTCCTGACCAAGATCATCAGGATTATTCCGATGATCTTGACAGAGAGTGACAACTGGGTGGGGCCGGGAGCTCAGACAGCAGGCATCATCGTGCCGGTGGACGGCGGGGGACCCGACCGGGTTCGGCGGATGCGGGCAGGTCGGCCGATCAGCGGGCCAGTCGGCCGATCAGGGGGCCAGTCGGGCGATCAGCGGGCCAGTCGGACGAGCTGGGGCAGAACCTCCGCCGCGGTGCCCTGCCACCAGTGCGTCACATAGTCTGTGAGGCGGGACTCCTCGGGGTTGATCTCGATCACGGGGGTCCCGCGCTCGAGGGCCGCGAAGGGGAGTGATCCGGCCGGCTGCACGATCCCGGAGGTGCCCACCACGAGCATCAGGTCACACGACCCGCAGGCATCGACCGCGTCCTCGAAGGCCTTCCGCGGCAGCATCTCGCCGAACCACACGATCCCGGGGCGGATCCAGCCGCCACAATCGCACTTGGGCGGCGACACCCGCTCCGGGATCTCGCCGGGAATCTGCAACTCCCCCGACCAGGGCTTCGCACAGTCGAAGCACCGATAGTCGAACAGCCCGCCGTGGACATGGCTCAACACCTCGCTGCCGGCCCGCTCATGCAGGTCGTCGACGTTCTGGGTGATCACGCTGACGCGCTTGAACTCGGCCAACTCGGCCAGAGCCAGATGCCCGGCGTTGGGGGAGACCTGTCGGATGAGCTGGGCGCGGCGGAGATACCAGGCCCACACCAGATCGGGTTCCTCGGCGAAGGCCTCCTCGGTGGCCAGTGTCATGGGGTCATATTTCGCCCACAGCCCGTCCTGCACATCGCGGAACGTCGGGACCCCCGACTCGGCGGACATTCCCGCCCCGGTCAGGACGGCGATGTGTCGGGCAGCGGACAGCTGGGCCAGCAGGTCATCGGGGACGCTCATGGTTCCCAGTCTGCCCGTCGGGTGCACATCAGGAGGGCCGCCCGGGATTCCGGCTTCCGACCCTCAACCGGAATGGCACGATGACGCCATGACCCCAGCTGCGACTCTGCCGTCCACCTCCGCGCTGATTCCCGAACCGCCCCGGCCGAACCCGCTGCTTCGCCTCGGCGTCGCGGTCGCGGAGAAGATCACCGGCCGGCGGTTGCTCCCGGCGCGGCTCCTCGCCTGGTATCCCAAAGCCGCCCTCAGCTCCGGTCTGCTCGAATCCCTCATCGCCCACCGGGACGGCCGCCTCGACGAACGCCTCCTTCATCTGGTCCGGCTGGCCGCCTCGTTCGCAGCGTCGTGCCCGTTCTGCATCGACATGAACGGCCACACCTGGACGGAACACGGAGTCACCACGGAAGAGATTGAGGTCCTTCGCGGCCTCCGCGACAGCGCCTCGAGCCTGACTGAGTTGGAACTGCTCGCGATCGGGTACGCCCACCGCATCTCCGCGACACCTCTGCGCTTCGAGCCCGAGTTCACCGACCGGCTGACTGCCACGTTCACCGAGCGCGAGATCGTCATCCTGGCCAGCACAGCGGCGCAGGTGAATTATTGGGCCCGATTGATCCAGGGGCTCGGGATCCCGCCGGCCGGCTTCAGCGATTCGTGTCCGCTGCCGGGCGATCCTCGCCACGCGTCACGAGGGTGATGAACACGTAGCGATCCATGAATTCTCCGGGCTCGGTCGCCAGGGTCAGGCCGCGTCGGCCACCATGTTGAGATCCACCATCAGCTCGGTGGCGATGCGCTCGAGGTCGGCGCGGGCCTCGGGCATGGCCGACTCAGGCCCACGGAGGACGGCGTTGCAGTTGAAGAGCTGCCCGCCATACATCGGCGCATCAGTCACATGCGACTCCAGTTTGTCGATCGTGATCCCGTGAGCCCGCAGCGCGGTGCTGATCTCGTGGACGATGCCCGGACGGTCGTTGCCGACGAGTTCGAGGCGGATGGTGACCGAACCCTCCGATGCGCGCGCCTCTTCCCCCGCCTTCTGGATGCGGACATCGAGCATCCCGTCGAGATGGCGGAGGTTGTCGGCCAGTTCTTCAGCACGATCGTCGGGCACCGTCACCATGACGATTCCGGCGAACTTCCCGGCCAATTCTGCCAGTGAACTGCGCTCCCAGTTGCCGCCCGTCCGGGCGACCCCGTCGGCCAGCGACTGCACCAATCCGACCCGGTCGTCTCCGATGACGGTGATCACATAGATAGCCATGGGATGAGCGTAGGCGGTCGACCGCCCCTGCGGGAGGTGTATGCGCGAAGCCGAACCCGGGGTTTTTCGCCGCTCGGAGGCGCGGCGATTCAGGCCTCGCGAGAGCCATAACCGGTCAGCGTGACGAGCCGTTCGATGGCGAATCGATAGCCCTCGATGCCGCATCCGAGGATCACGCCACTCGCGATGTCGGAGAGATAGGAATGGTGCCGAAAGGGCTCGCGCGCGTGGACATTGGAGATGTGGACCTCCATGAGGGGCCCTTCGATCGTGGCGAGGGCATCGCGGAGCGCGACGGAGGTGTGGGTATAGGCCGCACCGTTGACCACGAACCCGATCGCCTCGGTCCGCCACCGGTGCACCGCCTCGACGAGTTCACCCTCGTGGTTGGACTGGAAGCATTCGACGCCCAGACCGTGGGCCGCGGCGCTCTCTGCGCAGAGCTTCTCCACGTCAGCCAGGGTGTCCGAGCCATAGATCAGTGGCTGGCGCGTCCCGAGGAGATTGAGATTCGGGCCATTGATGACGGCGATGAGTTTCTCGGGCATGGCAGGCCTTTCCGTCGGGAGCCGTCTTGTGGGTGAATCTACTGCGCGCTTCGGTCGGAGCCGCCCGCGAGCCATAAGTTAGGTTGCCTTCGTGTCCCTCACTTTGCCCCTGCAGACCGAGCGACTCACCCTTCGCATGACCGAACTGCGCGACCGCGACGCCCTGTTGGCGATCTATGCGGACGAGGGCGTGGCACGGTTTCTGCTCGATGATCCGTGGACCCCCGCCGAGGCATCGCTCCAGATCGCCAAACGTACGCAACGCGTGGGGCTAGAGACAGAACAGGCCGCCCTGGCGCTCGTCATCGAGGTCGACGACCAGGTCGTCGGCGATGTCGCGATGTGGTGCACCGACGAGACGAAGCAGAAAGTCGAGATCGGCTGGGTCATTGCGCCGTGGGGCGCCGGTCGGGGCTATGCGACGGAAGCCGCGAGTGCACTCATCCGGGCAGCGGTCCCGGCGTACCAACTCCATCGGATCGAAGCCCAACTGGACGCCCGCAACGAGGCATCGGTGAGAGTGTGCGAGAAGTTGGGGATGCGGCGGGAGGCCGACCTGCGGCAGAACTGGTGGTCGAAGGGCGAATGGACCGACACGCTGATCTATGGTCTGCTGGTCAGCGAGGTCGAGGAGGACTGATGACAACAAAGTGGGCCGAGACAGTGGCGGCGGCCGATCGGATCGAGGTTTACCCGGCAGGCATGGAGAACGGGGCTCCGGCGACGGCCGAGGGCATGCTCACCATCGCTGATCCGGAGGCGGTGCAGGTGTTGGCCGAGCGATTAGCGATCTCGGATGAACAGACGCCTGTGTCGGGACCCGGCGATGTGACGTTGCGGCTGTATCGCGGTGATGAGCTCCTAGACACCGTGGCGATCCACCACGGCGAGGTGCTGGTGGGTGCGGGCTGGGAGGGTCCCGCGGCGGTGGCCAAGCCACCGCGACTGATCTCGTGGCTTGCGCGCAATGGGATCTCTCTGGCGGGCCTGGCGGCTGCGCGGCTGAAGGCCCAGCGCACCGGCAAGGCCACCGAACGACAGAACTGGATCGACGCCATGCCGACCCCGCTCAAGGGCGCGCTCGCACCTCACCTGATGGCGACGGAGATGGCTGGCTCGATCCCGGACCGCCTGGTCGACGAGGCCGAACAGGTGCTGGAGGCCGGCATCCCCGATGACTCCGAACGCTGTGCGGCGCTGCTGACCTGGCACGCGCAGGGCACCTGCCTCCTCGTGGGCCAGCCGACCTATGAGGACATCCCCAACGAACTGCTCAAGCGGGTTCCCCTCGAACTGGTCGCTGTCACTTTGCACGCGACCGATGCCACCAAACTCGGCGCTGCGCGCCACTTCGGCTCCCGGGCCCGCACCCGGGACGAGTTGCGAACGCTGGATCCGGCACTGGGTGAGACCGTTGCGGCGGCCGCCGAGTCGGCGGGCCGGCAGGGGATTGCGGAAGAGGTACGCAAGCGGTTCCAGCCCTGACCACTCGGTTGAAGGATTTTCCCGCTCTGGTAGGCAAAATCCTTCAACGACAGCCAGTGTGTCCATAGCTATCGCCAGAAGCGGAACCACCTGCGACGTCGGCGCGGCGGGCCGAGTTCGGCGTCGACGCGGGTACGCCAGTCCGGACTCGCCAGGCCCGTGGACATCAGCAGGTCGCGATAGTCGAGCTGGGCGAGCGCAGTGGCCTCGGACAGCCGACGGGGATCGCCCGCCGCCGCGATCAGGATCGCCGCGTGGATCCGCTCGCGGGCCTCGTCGCTGTCGCCGATCGAGCGCCACTCGAGCGCGTCGAGCAGTTGGGCGATGTCGGCCTCGCGTACCTGGCCGAAATCCCGGACGATCCTGGCGCGGATCCGAGCGGAGAGCATGAGGTCAGTGTGCAGGATCCAGGGAATATCCCCATTCGTCCCCGAGTTGAGTGAGTGTGACTCAACTTTGGTTGCCGGGCTGGGAGCCGGGCGGCATAGTTGAGCTTGAGCGGCTCAACTTGAGCCACCAGACGTGATCCCAGACAGACGAGGACGTATGGACACCAACAAACTGACCACCATGAGTCGGGATGCGGTCTCGGCGGCGGTTCGCAATGCACTGACCGAGGGCAATCCCCAGGCCGAGCCGGAGCATCTGCTGCTCGCGCTGCTCTCCATTCCCGGCAACACTGTCGGCCCCCTGTTGAGTTCCGTCGGCGCCGACCCCAAGGTGGTCGAGGCCGCGGCGCAGGGTGCCATCAAGAAACTACCCTCCACCTCCGGCTCGAGCGTGGCGCAGCCGACCATGTCGGGCGCGCTCGCGCGCGTGCACGCCGAGGCCGAGAACCAGGCCCAGAAGCTGGGCGACAAATTCGTCTCGACCGAACACCTGCTGATCGCGCTGGCAAAGGTGAAGTCCAACGCCCAGCAGATCCTCAACTCGCTGAACGTCACCGATTCCAAGCTCGTCAAGGCCTTCAACGAGGCGCGCGGCGACAAGCGCGTGACGTCGGCCGAGGCGGAGGGCACCTCCGGCGCGCTCGATCAGTATTCGATCGACCTCACCGAGGCCGCCCGCTCCGGCAAGCTCGATCCCGTCATCGGTCGGGACTCCGAGATCCGGCGCGTGGTGCAGGTGCTGTCGCGGCGTACGAAGAACAACCCCGTTCTCATCGGTGAGCCCGGCGTCGGCAAGACCGCCGTCGTCGAGGGGCTCGCGCAGCGCATCATCGCCGGTGACGTGCCCGATTCGCTGAAGGGTCGCAAGCTCGTCTCGCTCGACCTGGGCGCGATGATCGCGGGTGCGAAGTATCGCGGTGAATTCGAGGAGCGCCTCAAGGCCGTCCTGACCGAGATCAAGGAGGCCGAGGGCCATGTGATCACGTTCATCGACGAGCTCCACACCGTCATCGGCGCGGGCAAGGCCGAGGGTTCGATGGACGCCGGCAACATGCTCAAGCCCATGCTTGCGCGTGGCGAGCTGCGCATGATCGGCGCGACCACGCTCGACGAATATCGCGAGAACATCGAGAAGGACCCGGCGTTCGAGCGCCGATTCCAGCAGGTCTATGTCGGCGAGCCGAGTGTCGAGGACACGATTGCGATCCTGCGTGGTCTGCGTGAGCGGTATGAGGCCCACCACAAGGTGGCGATCACCGATGGTGCTCTGGTGGCGGCGGCGACGCTGTCGAACCGCTACATCACCGCGCGAAAGCTGCCCGACAAGGCCATTGACCTGGTCGACGAGGCCGCGAGCCGGCTGCGCATGGAGATCGACTCCTCGCCCGAGGAGATCGACCAGCTCCGGCGCAACGTCGACCGCATGACCATGCAGCAGCTGGCGCTGGCGAAGGAAGAGGACCCCGCCTCGAAGGAGCGTCTCGCGCGCCTGGAGGAGGAGCTCGAGAATGCCAAGGAGGAGCTGCGCGGGCTCGAGGCGCGGTGGGAGGCCGAGAAGTCGGGCCTCAACCAGGTCGGTGAGCTGCGCGCCCAGATCGACGAACTGCGCAGCGAGGCCGAGCGGGCCCAGCGTGAGGGCGACCTCGCCCGGGCGTCGGAGCTGCTCTATGGGCAGATTCCCGCGCTCGAGCAGCAGATGGCGAAGGCAGATGAGGAGGAGCAGGCGTACCAGCCGATGGTCTCCGAGGAGGTCTCCGCCAGCGATATCGCCGAGGTGGTGTCGGCCTGGACGGGCGTACCCGTCGGGCGGATGATGCAGGGCGAGTCCGAGAAGCTGCTCACGATGGAGTCGCACATCGGCAAGCGCCTGATCGGGCAGAGGGCTGCGGTGGTGGCGGTTGCGGATGCGGTACGCCGTTCGCGAGCGGGTATCTCCGATCCGAATCGTCCCCTGGGTTCGTTCCTGTTCCTGGGCCCGACCGGTGTCGGCAAGACCGAGCTCGCCAAGTCGCTGGCGGAGTTCTTGTTCGACGACGAGGCGGCGATGGTCCGCATCGACATGTCGGAGTATTCCGAGAAGCACTCGGTCTCCCGACTCGTCGGTGCTCCTCCCGGCTATGTCGGCTATGAGCAGGGCGGCCAGCTGACCGAGGCCGTCAGGCGCCGGCCCTATTCGGTGGTCCTGCTCGACGAGGTCGAGAAGGCGCATCCGGAGGTCTTCGACGTGTTGCTGCAGGTGCTCGACGATGGGCGTCTGACCGACGGGCAGGGGCGTACCGTCGATTTCCGCAACACGATCCTCATCCTCACCTCGAACCTGGGCTCGCAGTTCCTGGCCGACCAGAAGCTGGACGCGAAGACCAAGAACGATGCGGTGATGGAGGTCGTGCGGCGTTCGTTCAAGCCGGAGTTCCTGAACCGGTTGGACGAGGTCGTCATGTTCGACCCGTTGGGGCTGGAGGATCTGACCCACATCGTCGACATTAACCTTCGCCGCCTCAACCAGCGGATGGCCGATCGGCGGATCACCATCGAGGTATCCGACGCCGGCAAGCAGTGGCTCGCCGAGACCGGGTTCGATCCCGTCTATGGTGCCCGGCCCTTGCGTCGCCTGGTGCAGAACACGATCGAGGATGCGCTGGCTCGGCGCGTTCTGGCGGGAGAGCTGCTCGAAGGCGACACCGTGCGGTTCGACCGTGCGGGTGACGGTCTGGTCGTGGTGGGGGATGAGACGGGTACGCCCGACTCGCTGGCCGATCAGGTTGCCGAGGATCCTGCCGACCTTGATGGCCTGGATGCCTGAGTGACGTTCCCGCGGGAACGTGGATTGAGGGATAGGTAGTCGCACGCTCGGTAAGTGCCCCGCTGGGCGGGGCACTTACCGAGCGTTGTGGCTTATGGACCGACTCGCCGCAGACGTGCGGATCTACAGCTCAAAGGCGCGCCGTGAACGGGCTGGGATCGACATCCGTCGTCAGCAGGAACAGGCGCACAATCCGCCCGGATTCGCGTTCGTACGCCCGATAGCCCGGCCATTGGGCCTCGATCCGCGCCCAGGTGCGGTCGCGGTCAGACTCCGCGATGCGTTGGGCACGGACGCGATAACGGCGGCCCCGGACAACGACCTCGGCGTCCGGATTGGCGATGAGGTTGGCGGTCCACGCCGGATGCCTACCGCGGGCGAAGTTGGTGCCTGCGACGATGGCTCCACCGGTGCCGTCCGGGGTGTACATCAGCTCAACCGCTCTGGGCAGGCCCGATTTGGCGCCGGTGGTGTGCAGGACGAGCGAGGGCACGAGGATGCCCGAGACGATGAGCCGGCCACCGGTTAGGCGCTTCGCGATCCGCTCGGCGGGTGGCAGGAACCGCGGCCCGATCCATCGGAAGGCTCGCGTCCTGGTCAGCGGCGCCAACACCTGCCGCAGGGATCGGACGACAAGGGGGGCACGGCGCTGTTGAGTCACGCGCTCACTCTTTCACCAAGGCTCACGCCTGCTTGGCGAGTACCACTCCAGCGCCCTCGACATTCCCGGCCATCTGATTGCCTCGCATCTGGAAGACGTATGTCGTCTGAGTTCTCGTGATCGTTATGGACACCTGATCGGCGGTGGCCTCATAGGTGCATCTGCCTCCACCGATCATGATCTCGAAATCGCAGTCGGTATCCGAGGTGAACGCCAGAGTCGCGTTCGAGTCGAACATGTTCCCTCCTCGCCACTTAGCCTCGATCCGTGGAGCCGGTGGGCTGAGTCGCGGTCAGGATGATCTGGTC
>CAZEVN010000025.1:22273-40026 GCA_964515145.1 uncultured Enemella sp. | reverse complement strand
GCGCGGATGTTGCGGCCCTCGCGGCCGATGATGCGGCCCTTCATCTCATCGCTGGGGAGCTCCACGGTGGAGACCACGGATTCCGCGGTCTGCTCCGACGCCACGCGCTGGATCGTGTCCACGATCAGCCGCTGAGCACGCGTCTCCGCATCGCGACGGGCCTCGTCCTCGATGCGCCGGGCGATGATCATGCCCTCGCGCTTCGCGTCGTGCTCGATCTTGGCGACCAATTCGGTCTTGGCATCAGTAGCGGTCAGGGCGGCAACCCGTTCCAGTTCGGCGCGGTTGGCATCCTCCTGGTCCGCCAGCAGACGCTCGCGCGCATCCAGCTCACGTTGCCTCTGGTCGAGGCTCAGAGCTCTCTCATCGTGCTGGTGGGCTTCCGCATCGAGACGTTCCTCACGAGCGGCCAGTCGTTGATCTCGCCGGTCACCCGCGGCACGCAATTCACGGATCTCGGCGCGTTGCGCATCCAATTCTCGGGTCGCCCGGCGCTGGCGCTCTTCCTGCTCATCAGCAGCCTGGCGCAGTTCATCCCGGGCCGTCTCGACCTGACGCATCAGGTCCTCGGCCGCAGTGCGACCCTGCTGTTCCTGCTCCAGCGCCGCCGCGCGCAGCCCGGCCAACTCCTGCTCAAGCCTGGCCTTCTCCTCGGATCGCCATAGCTCGCGCTCTGCCTGCCGTTCCGCACCTGCAGCCCGACTGCGACGCACTGTGAGCGACAGGCCCACCGTCGCTGCGAGGACCAGCACGAGCACGACGAGTTGAATCCATTCCCAACCGCCCATGCCGGCCTCCTTTATCGTCCCGTTGCCCACGGGATCAGAGGCGCTGAGGCACGACACCGGACACAGAGCACCGGCTGCATATCGGAGATGGGCCGGGGAAGGTCCATTCGTTGTCGTCCTGCACGCACCGGATCGGATCGCGAGGGCATGTGTCCCGAAGGCTAAACAGGCTGACTCCGAGATTCAAGGAACGAGGTTACACCGCTTGCGTCTCGTCAGGATTCAGGTCTAGGTCTCGCAGCACCGATCCCACCAGATCTGAGCCGAATCCCTTGCGGGCAAGGGCTCCGGCGATTCGGCGACGCTTCACTGCAGCATCCAGCCCGCGCAGGGACCGGAGCTTCTTTTCCGCCAGGGCAACCGCGGCTTCCCGTTCGTCCTCCACAGTCACCTGGTTGATGGCTTCGTCGACGACCTCCCGGTCGATGCCCTTCTGTTGGAGTTCGCGTCGGAGCACCGACCGCGACAGGTGACGGCGCTGTTGTCGGGAGTCGACCCAGGACTGGGCATAGGCCGCGTCGTCGATCAGCCCCACCTCGGTCATCCGATCCAGGACCGCGGCGGCGGCCTCGACGGGCACGTTGCGCTTGCGCAGGGTCTCGGCCAGTTCGGACCTGGATCGTGCCTGCATCGTGAGCTGTCGAAGCACGATCGTTCGGGCCAGCTCCTCCGGGTCGGCCTCGCGTTCGCCCGGAAGCGGGTCGGGGGCCTCGCCCGACCCGCGCTGCCGGCTCAGAACTCGACCTCACCGGTCTTCGGGTCAACCCCGGCGGGCACCTCGTCCTTGACGACTCCCAGCCCCATCTTCTCCTTGATCCGACGCTCGATCTCGTTGGCGACCTCAGGGTTGTTGCGCAGATAGTTGCGCGCGTTCTCCTTGCCCTGACCAAGCTGGTCGGACTCATAGGTGAACCAGGCACCTGCCTTGCGGATGATGCCCTGATCCACACCCATGTCGATCAGGCTGCCCTCGCGGGAAATGCCCTGACCATAAAGAATGTCGAACTCGGCCTGCTTGAACGGCGGGGCCACCTTGTTCTTCACGACCTTGACGCGCGTGCGGTTGCCGACCATGTCCTGGCCGTCCTTGAGCGTCTCGATGCGGCGCACGTCGAGCCGGACCGACGAATAGAACTTGAGCGCGCGACCGCCGGTCGTGGTCTCGGGCGAGCCGAACATCACGCCGATCTTCTCGCGCAGCTGGTTGATGAAGATCGCGGTCGTGCCGGCGCCACTGAGCGCGCCGGTCATCTTGCGGAGCGCCTGGCTCATGAGGCGGGCCTGCAGGCCCACGTGGCTGTCGCCCATCTCGCCCTCGATCTCGGCGCGCGGAGTCAGCGCAGCGACGGAGTCGATGACGATCAGGTCGAGCGCACCGGAACGCACCAGCATGTCGGAGATCTCCAGCGCCTGCTCGCCGTTGTCGGGCTGCGACACCAGCAGCGAGTCGGTGTCGACGCCGAGCTTCTTGGCGTATTCCGGATCGAGCGCATGCTCCGCGTCGATGAACGCGCAGATGCCTCCGAGCGCCTGCGCATTCGCGATCGCATGGAGCGCGACGGTCGTCTTGCCGCTGGACTCGGGGCCATAGATCTCGACAACCCGGCCACGCGGCAGGCCGCCGATGCCGAGCGCGATGTCGAGGGCCACGGACCCGGTGGGGATGGCATCGATGGGCGCGATGGTGCGCTCACCGAGTCGCATCACCGATCCCTTGCCATGCTGCTTGTCGATCTGGGCGAGCGCTGCCTCGAGCGCCTTCGAACGGTCTGCCACGGCCATGCTGGGATTCCTTTCTGACCCGGTCGGGGTGACCCGGGGACGACTTCTGGTGGTCATCCGGCACGTTACGGACCCGGTCCGACAATTATTCAGACCCGGGTCGCGACTGTGGACAACGCTCGGTGGATCACTCCACCGGTGGATAACTTACCGAACAGGTGTTCGAAGGCAAGTGCGACGCGCGGATTATCTTTCCGAAGCCGGCAGTTCGAGGGCAGCCCAGACCGCTCGCCAGATCGTCTTGCACGGCACGCCTGCTCCGAGTGCCTCGCGCACAGTCCGATTGCCGAGCCCTGCGAGGCTCGTCTGGTCCGCCCACACCTGGGCGTACGCCGAACCGAGCTGTTTGGTCATCCTGGCCCACAGTTCGGTCTCGCGCACCGGGGCAGCCTACCCGCGGAGATGGAGTCGTCGGAAAAATGTCGGACCCTGGTGGCAGTCTGTTCGCCATGACGAGGACCAGTCCGATCGCGGACCCGCTGCAGGCCTTCGGGCCTGCCACGCGGGAGTGGTTCACGCAGTCCTTCGCAGCCCCCACCCCGGCCCAGGCCGAGGCCTGGCAGGCGATCACGAGTGGTGAGCATGCGCTGGTCATCGCCCCCACCGGATCCGGCAAGACGCTGGCCGCATTCCTCGCAGCCCTTGACAGCCTCCATCACAACCCCGACCCCGAGGCCGGCTGCCGGGTCGTCTATGTGTCGCCGCTCAAGGCCCTGGCGGTGGACGTGGAGCGCAACCTCCGGGCCCCCTTGCGCGGCATCGCCCGGGCCGCCGATCGCCTCGGGGTGCCGTCGCCCGACATCCGGGTCGGCCTGCGCTCGGGAGACACCCCGGCCAACGAACGCCGTCAGATTGTCAGCCATCCGCCCGACATCCTGATCACGACACCCGAGTCCCTGTTCCTCATGCTGACCTCGGGCGCACGCGAGGCCCTCCGCCACGTCCGGACGGTGATCATCGATGAGATCCACGTCCTCGCGGCCACCAAGCGGGGTGCCCATCTGGCCCTGTCCCTCGAACGCCTCGCGGAGCTGACGGAGAAACCGTTCCAGAGAATCGGGTTGTCGGCGACCGTCCGCCCGCCCGAGCGGGTGGCCCGCTTCCTCCATGCGACCGAGCCGGTCCGCATCGTCGCCCCGCCGGCGGCCAAGACCTGGCAGCTGGATGTCATCGTGCCGGTCGACGACCTCGCGGCCCCCGATGAGGGTGCCGAACCCGACGGTGCGCGATCAGGGTCGATCTGGCCGCACGTCACGGAGCAGGTGCTCGACCTGGTGCTCGCCCACCGCTCGACGATCGTGTTCGTCAACTCGCGCCGGCTGGCGGAGCGGGTCACCTCCCGCCTCAACGAACTCTGGGCCGAGCGCAGCGGCCAGCCGGTCGAGACCGACCTCTCCCCCGCCAGCGTGATGGCCCAGTCGGGCGCGAGCGCCGGCATCGACTCTGCCGGGGTCGTGGCGCGCGCCCATCACGGCTCGGTCAGCAAGGAGCAGCGCGCCGTCGTCGAATCCGAGCTCAAGTCCGGAGTCCTGCGCTGCGTGGTCGCGACCTCGTCGCTCGAGCTCGGGATCGACATGGGTGCGGTCGACATCGTCATCCAGATCGAGGCGCCGCCCTCCGTCGCCAGCGGCCTGCAGCGGGTCGGCCGGGCCGGCCACCAGGTCGGAGCCGTGTCCCGCGGCGCGTTCTTCCCCACGCATCGCGGCGATCTGATCGAAGCCGCCCTCGTGGTCCAACGGATGCGCGAGGGACTGATCGAGGAGGTTGCCGAGCTCGAGAATCCACTCGATGTGCTGGCCCAACAGGTCGTGGCGATCACCGCCGGTGAATCGATCACGGTCGACGACCTGTTCGCTCTGGTACGCCGGTCGGCCCATTTCACACGACTCCCCCGCAGCGCCCTCGAGGCGGTCCTCGACATGTTGTCGGGGCGCTATCCGAGCGAGGATTTCGCCGAACTCCGACCGCGCCTGGTCTGGGATCGGGAATCCGGGGTTCTGACCGGCCGCCCCGGCGCCCAGCGACTCGCGGTGACCTCGGGCGGCACGATTCCCGATCGGGGCCTGTTCGGGGTGTTCCTGGTCGGAACGGGGGCGGCCCGCCGCGTCGGCGAGCTTGACGAGGAGATGGTGTATGAGTCCCGGGTGGGTGATGTCTTCACACTCGGAACCACCTCGTGGCGCATCGAGGCGATCACCCACGACCAAGTTCAGGTCTCACCCGCCCCGGGCCTGCCCGGACGCCTTCCGTTCTGGAAGGGCGACTCCCCCGGCCGGCCGGTCGAGCTCGGACTCGCCCACGGGACCTTCATCCGGGAGCTGGCTGCCGACCCGGCTCGGGGTGAACAGCTGCTGCACGAGCGCGGCCTCGACGAACGCGCGGCCTCCAACCTCATGCGCTACCTGTCCGAACAACACGAGGCCACCGGTGCCCTCCCGACCGACACGACGATCGTCCTCGAGCGCTTCCGCGATGACCTCGGCGACTGGCAGCTCTGTCTGCATTCGGGATTGGGTACGCCGGTCCTGTCGGCCTGGGCTCTCGCCATCGGCCGCAACGCCCGTGAACATCACGGGGTCGAAGCCCACGCGACTGCCACCAACGACGGCATCGTCATTCGGATCCCCGATACCGACGCCCATCCGCCGGGCGCGGAACTCATCGCGTTCGACCCCGACGAGCTGACCCGTCTGATCGCCGAGGAGGTGGGCGGGTCGGCGTTGTTTGCAGCTCGCTTCCGCGAGTGTGCGGCCCGAGCGCTCCTGCTGCCGCGGCGCGACCCGAAAGCCCGCACCCCTCTCTGGCAGCAACGCATGCGCGCCGCCCAGCTGCTGGAGGTGGCGGCGGGTTATCCCGACTTCCCGATCACGCTCGAGACGATGCGCGAGTGCCTGCACGACGTGTTCGACCTGCCCGGGCTCGAGCGCGTGCAGCGCGCCGTCAACGCGCGCGAGATCCGCGTGGTCGAGGTCGAGACGCCTCGACCGTCGCCGTTCGCCCGGTCGCTGCTGTTCGGCTATGTGGGTCAGTTCGTCTATGAGGGTGATTCACCCCTGGCCGAGCGTCGCAGCGCCGCCCTCACTCTCGACACGGCCCTGCTCGCCGAGTTGCTGGGCACCGATGGCTTCAGCCAGATCCTCGACCCCGAGATCATCACCAGCGTCGAGGCCGAACTCCAGGGCCTCGCCCCCGACCGCCGGGCAGCTTCGGCCGAACACCTCTTCGACCTGCTGCGCACGACCGGTCCGTTCACGCTCACCGAGTTGGCCGACCGCGCCGACGGGCTCGATGTCGGGCTCGTGCTGCAGGATCTTGTGGCGGCCCGGCGCGTCGCCCAGGTCCGGATAGCCGGTGACGACCGCTTCGCCGTCGCCGAGGACCTGTCCCGGCTCATGGATGGTCTCGGGGTCCCTGCGCCTCCGGGCTTCGGGGTCCACGCGGGCGACGGAGATCCGATCGAAGACCTGGTCCTGCGCTGGGCGCGCACCCACGGTCCATTCCTGGATCGGGTCGTCGCCGAGCGCTATGGCCTGGGAGTCGGTGTGGTCACCGCCACCTGCCGCCGTCTGGCCGATGCCGGCACGCTGGTGCACGGCCGGTTCCGGGAGGGCGTTCCCGACCGCGAATGGTGTCATCATCGCGTCCTCGCCCTCATCAAGCGCCGGACGCTGGCGTCGCTGCGGGCTGCGATCGAGCCGGTGGACCAGTCGGCGTACGCCCGGTTCCTGCCCGCATGGCAGGGCGTGGGTGGCCGCGCCCGCGGCGTGGATGGGCTGCTCGGGGTCATCGAGCAACTGGCCGGGTGCGCCATCCCGGCGAGCATGTGGGAGTCGCTGGTCCTTCCGGCGCGGGTCGAGGACTATGCACCGGCTCTTCTCGATGAGGTGCTGGCCTCGGGAGAGGCCGTCTGGACCGGGGACGGAGCGATCGGCGACGCCGATGGTTGGGTGCGGCTCTGGCCGGGAACCTTCGTGGATGCGCCCGAACGACCCGGGCCGGAGTCCCCCGCCGCCCGCGAGTTGTGGGAGCGTCTCGATTCCGGTGGTGGCTGGTTCTTCGACGATCTCGTGCGGTCCGGCGACCGCGCGCGCAGCGAGTGGGAGCAGGGGCTCTGGGAACTCGTGTGGAGCGGCCACATCAGGTCGGACACCTTCGCGGCGTTGCGGGCGCTGTCGGGGGCCGGGGCCCTGAAGACCCGGCGTACGCCAAGAACGCGCAGTCGAAGCGGGATGCTCCGGGCCGCGCGGCTTCCGGCTCGGCCGGTCCTGTCCCCCACGACCTCCGGGCGCTGGTCGGCCATCCCGCGGGGCGAGCAGGTCGACCCGATCGACCGGCTTCTCGTTTTGCTGGATCGCCACGGGGTGGTGACCCGGGGCGCGGTGCTGTCGGAACAGCCGAACGGTTCGTTCGGTCCCGTCTATCGCGGGTTGAGCGGTCTCGAGGACGCCGGGCAGTGCCTGCGGGGCTATTTCATCGACCGCCTGGGCGCGGCCCAGTTTGCAGCCTCGGCCACGGTGGATCGGCTCCGCGATCAGCCGGAGACCGGCGCGCTCGTGCTGGCGGCGACCGATCCGGCGAACGCCTACGGTGCTGCTCTTCCCTGGCCCGAGCGGGATCACGGCCATCGACCCGGCCGCAAGCCCGGCGCGATCGTGGTCCTCGTCAACGGCCGGCTGGTGCTCTATCTGGAGCGCGGAGCGAAAACTGTCCTCACCTTCGCCGGCGAGCCCGACGATCTGCCCACCGCCCTCACTGCTCTGGCGACCTCGGTTGCGGACGCGCGGCTCGCCGGTCTCACCATCGAGAAGGTGGATGGGCGCCACGTGTTCGACCACGCCGAGATGCGCACCGCGCTGGAAGCCGCGGGCTTCACCATGACACCCCAGGGCATGCGGCTGCGCCTCGGTTGACGGCGCATCGGTGGGCGATCAGGCGGCGGCCTGCACCTCGAGCGGCATTTCCTGGGCAGCGCACTTCTCGCTCATGACCGCCAGCAGGGTCGACAACGGCAGGTCCAGCGATCCACAGATGGCAGCGAGCAATTCGCTGGACGCTTCCTTCTGGCCACGCTCGACCTCGGACAGATAACCGAGACTCACCCGAGCCGACGCAGACACCTCCCGCAGGGTCTTCCCCTGGGCGGCGCGCTCGGATCGAAGGGTCTCACCGACCAACTCACGCAACAGCACCGGCTTCTCACCCTCCGCGTCCATGCACCGACTCTATCCAACCTCTGGTGTCCCCAACAGGCATGACCTCAACGGCTCGCCGAGTCAGGCTATTCCCGAAGGAACTCTCATGATCTCCAGAGCCCTCTGCAGCGCGCATGTCACCGCCGCCCGCCGGATGGCGGCGCGATCCCCGGTGAGTCGAAGGAGTTGGTGACCGGAGCCGCCGGCGTACCAGCCGAGAAACACCGTCCCCGCCGGATGCCCCTCCTGTTGGGCGGGACCGGCAACGCCGGTCAGCGCGAGACCGACGTCGGCGCCGCACGCGCGAGCGGCCCCGGCGGCGAGCGCCTCGGCTGTCCCCGCCGAGACCGCGCCCTCGGCGGCCAGCCGATCGGCGTCGACCCCACCGAGCGTGTGCTTCAGGTCTGTGGCGTACGCGATCAGGCCCCCGCGATAGATGACCGACGCCCCCGGCACGGACGTGATCGCCGCCCCCAGGAGGCCGCCGGTGAGAGACTCCGCTGTCGCGAGAGTACGCCCGGCCGCCGCTGCGGCCGCGACGACCTGCACGGCCAGTTGCAGCGTCTCGTCATCGAGCCGGCACTCGAGGTCCGGCCCTGTCGGGGACCCCGTCACACCGTCTCGTCGGCCTTGTCGGCATCGGCGACGCCGCGTACATAATCGATGCCGGTGATCACAGTGATCAGAGTGGCAAGCGCCATGACCAACCACGAAATGACCTCGGGCAGCGCGGCGAGGGTGAACGGCGTCCCCCACACATAGCCCGGCAACGGCATCAGGAACAGGATGAGCGCGACGGCCTGGGTGACGGTCTTGAGCTTGCCCCCCTTGTTGGCGGCGAGCACGATCCCGCGGCGCAGGAGCAGGAACCGCATGAGGGTGATGCCCCACTCGCGGACCAGGATGATGATGGTGACGAACCACGGCAGCTCGCCCAGGATGCTGAGCCCGACGAAGGCCATGCCCGTGATGGCCTTGTCGGCGATGGGATCGGCGATCTTGCCGAAGTTGGTCACCAGATTGGCCCGGCGGGCCCACCAGCCGTCGACCAGGTCGGTCAGGATCGCGACGGCGAACACGATCGTGGTCGCGATGCGCCAGTCGGTCTCCCGGCCGTGGGCCAGCAGCATCCAGGCGAAGATCGGCACTGCGACCAGGCGCAGTGTCGTCAGAACGTTTGGCCCGTTCAGCGAGGACGGAGCGGTCTGTTCGGCTGTCACGGCTGCCCCTCTGCTTCGATCACCAGATCCACGCCCTCGCTGTCGACCACGACACCCGACACGATGTCACCCACGGCCGCCGACTCGAGGCCGGTCACCAGGCATTCACCGTCGACCTCCGGCCCCTGGTGTTCGGCGCGGCCGATGACCCCGTCGTCGGTGATGTGTTCGATCAGCACCCGCACGGGCTCGCCGATGCGGTCGGCCGCCCGCTGGTCGACCAACTGCTCGGCCAGGTCCGCGATGCGCGACCGTCGCTCCTCGATCACGTCCTCGGCGATCTTGCCGTCGAGCCCGGCCGCCTCGGTGCCGTCCTCATCGGAGTAGCCGAACACACCGATCGCATCCAGCCGTGCCTCGGTGAGGAAGTCGGCCACGATGTCGGCATCGGCCTCGGTCTCCCCGGGGAAACCGAGGATCACATTGGAGCGGATCCCGGCCAGGGGCGAGAGCCGGCGTACCGAATCGATGAGCGACAGGAACGTCTCCGCCTCCCCGAAGCGGCGCATCCGCCGCAGCACGGGCCCGGAGGCATGCTGGAACGACAGATCGAAATAGGGCACGACCTTGTCGGTCGCGATCATCGCCTCGACGAGGGTCGACCGAGTCTCTGCCGGCTGCAGATAGGACACGCGGATCCAGTCCAGCCCGTCGACCTTGGACAGGTCACCGAGCAGGGACTCCAAAGCACGGATGTCGCCGAGGTCCTTGCCATAGGACGAGGAGTTCTCGGAGACGAGGAAAACCTCCTTCACGCCCTGCTCGACCAGCCAGCGAGCCTCGTTGACGATGTCCTCCGGGCGGCGAGAGAGGTACGCCCCCCGGAAGGCGGGGATGGCACAGAACGCGCACCGCCGGTCACAGCCGGAGGCGAGTTTCAGTGGCGCAGTGGCCGACTTGTCCAGCCGCTTGCGGAGCACCCGCGCACCGAACGCGGCCCCGGGCTCGGTGCCCAGGTCGTAGGCGTCCCCGTGACCGGGCACCGCTGTCGCTTCCGCCTGCCGCTCGACCGGGGTCAGCGGTAGGAGAGTACGCCGGTCGCGCGGCACGTGAGCCGCCAGCCGCTCACCGTGCAGGATCGCGGTGAGCTTGCCGGCGATATCGCCGTAATCGTCGAAGCTCAGCACCGCATCGGTTTCGGTGAGCTCGGAGGCCAACTCCTGGCCATAGCGCTCGGCCATGCACCCGACGGCGACGACGGCCTTGGCCTTGCCCTGCTCCTTGAGGTCGGACGCGGCCATCAGGGTGTTGATCGAGTCCATCTTGGCGGCCTCGATGAAGCCGCAGGTGTTGACCATCACCGCATCGGCGTCCTCGGGCTCGTCGACGAGCCTGAACCCGCCGGCCTCGAGC
Source organism: uncultured Enemella sp. (assembly GCA_964515145.1). GTDB lineage: Bacteria > Actinomycetota > Actinomycetes > Propionibacteriales > Propionibacteriaceae > Enemella. The sequence goes on along the minus strand of CAZEVN010000025.1, from coordinate 29,691 downwards.
CGCGCGGCGAGTTCTTCGGAGTCGACCTCGTTGCGGGCGCAGCCGAGGGTGACGAGGTGGACGGAAGTCAGGGTGTCATCAGTCATGGCCCGGTCATTCTCCCACGCCCGTCGTCCGTTCCGAATCCGTCGATCCGTCAGGCGCTGCCCTGCAGGTTGGTCAGGACCTCGTCGAGATCATCCGGCTTCACGAGCACCTCACGCGGCTTCGAGCCCTCCGACGGCCCCACGACACCCCGGGTCTCCAGGATGTCCATGAGTCGACCGGCCTTGGCGAAGCCGACGCGCAGCTTGCGCTGCAGCATCGACGTCGAGCCGAGCTGGAGGTTAACGACGAGCTGAACGGCCTCGAGCACGAGTTCGAGATCGTCCCCGATGTCCTCGGCGACCTTCTTCTCCGACGCCGCGGGAGCGGTGACCTCGGCGTTGTAGGTCGGGGTGAGCTGGCCGGTGATGTGCTTGACGACCTGGCGTACCTCGCCCTCGCCCACCCACGAGCCCTGCACACGGACGGGCTTGCTCGCGCCCATGGGCAGGAACAGTCCGTCACCCTGGCCGACGAGCTTCTCCGCGCCCGGCTGATCGAGGATGACGCGGGAGTCGGTCATCGACGACGTCGCGAACGCCAGTCGCGACGGCACGTTGGCCTTGATCAAGCCGGTGACGACGTCGGTCGACGGACGCTGCGTCGCGAGGACGAGGTGGATGCCCGCGGCACGCGCCAGCTGGGTGATGCGGACGATCGAGTCCTCGACATCCCGAGGCGCGACCATCATCAGGTCGGCGAGCTCGTCGACGACCACCAGCAGATAGGGATAGGGCGTGAGCTCGCGCTCGGACCCTTCCGGCAACGACACCGCACCCGCTCGGACCGCCTTGTTGAAGTCGTCGACATGGCGGAAGCCGAAGTTGGCGAGGTCGTCATAGCGCATGTCCATCTCGCGCACGACCCACTGCAACGCCTCGGCCGCCTTCTTGGGGTTGGTGATGATGGGCGTCACCAGGTGGGGAATGCCCTCGTAGGCGGTCAGTTCCACCCGCTTCGGGTCCACCAGGAGCATCCGGACCTCATCCGGCGTCGCCCGCATCATGATCGACGTGATGAGCGAGTTGATGAACGACGACTTGCCCGAGCCGGTGGCGCCGGCCACGAGGAGGTGCGGCATCTTCGCCATGTTGGCGATGACGAACCCACCCTCGACGTCCTTGCCGAGGCCGACGGTCATCGGGTGATGATCGTTGCGGGCCCGGCTGGAGCGCAGCACGTCACCGAGGGTGACGATCTCCTTGTCGGTGTTGGGGATCTCGATGCCGATCGCCGACTTGCCCGGAATGGGCGAGAGGATGCGGACATCCTGGGACGCGACGGCGTACGCGATGTTCTTGCTCAGCGCCGTGACCCGCTCGACCTTGACCGCCGGGCCGAGTTCGACCTCATAGCGCGTGACCGTCGGACCTCGCGTATAGCCGGTCACCGCCGCGTCCACGTTGAACTGGTCCATGACCTCGGTCAGCGAGCTCACGACGGCGTCGGAGGCCGCCGTGCGGGCCTTCGGCACGCTGCCGGCCTTGAGGGCGCCGGCGTCCGGGAGCACATATTGCACATCGCCCGACAGCTGCAGCTGCTCCACGCGCTGCGGGATCGGGGAATGGTTCGGCGCCTCCACGACCTGGGTCTCGGCGTCCGGGGTGACCTCGGGTGCGACCGGCACGGGAGTGGGGGCGGCAGCCTCGGGCGGCAGTCCTGCAGTGACCTTGCCCGCGCCGCGGCCCCGGGTCTTCGACCCCGACAGCGTCGGCTCCGCCTCACCGAGCGCCTCGATGTCGAAGACAGAGTCGTCACCGTCAGTGCGGTCATGGCCGTCGGAGAGGGCGGGGGCAGGCGTACGCCGGCGGCGCTTCGACGAACGCGGCGCGGGCTCGGCCTCAGCGTCCTCGGTCAGCTCGGCACGGTCACGGACGAGGGGGGTGTCATAGGCCTCGTCGACCCCGTACTCGAGGTCGTCCGCCGGCTCCCGCGGTTCACGCTGGACGAGGGTCCGCACCCGCTCCCCCAGCTCGTGGAGCGGGAGGCCCACCACGACGAGCACGCCGAAGAGCATCAGCAGGACCAGCAGCGGCACCGCGACGTAGACCGACAGCAGGTCACTGAGGAGGCTGGACGAGATGAACCCGAGGATGCCGCCCGCCGCGCGAAGGCGCTCCGGCATGTCGGGGCGCGGCAGCCCATGGGCGACGTTGATCAGGCCCAGCAGGCCCAGCAGCAGGGCGATCCAGCCCACGATCTGGCGGCCGACAGGACCGTTGCGATCGGGGTGGCGCAGCGTACGCCAGGCCATCCAGCCCAGCGCCAGGGGCGAGGCGAACGCCAGGTTGCCGATGACGGTGCCGACACCGGACACGATGGCCGGGCCGACGGGCGGCGGGATCGACCACCAGAATGCGGCGGCGAGCACGATGCCCGCGCCGAGCAGGAAGAGACCGGCCCCGTCGCGGCGCAGACCCGGATCCAGATCGCGCGCACTGTGACCGATGGATCGCACCGCCGCGCCGACCCCGTGGGCCAGGCCCCGCAGGACGGTGGCGATGCCGGCGACGATCAGCTCGAGAATGCCGCGCCGCGGTGGTTTCCGCGACCGGCTGGTCGACGGTCGGCGCGCCGGTTGTTTCCGGGCGCTCGAGCCGCCGCGGGCCGCGGGGCGGGCAGCAGAACCGCCCCGGGGTGAGGGGCGGGTGGTCTTCTTGGTTCCGGACGGACGCGGACGGGAGCCCGACGAAGACGTCGAGCTCGAGGTCCGCGCCGGGGAAGTCGCGCGGCTCGCCATGGGCGTCAGCCTAGGCGATCACGCGCGTACGCCCGCAACTCCCACGCCGCGATCCCGGCGTGCGAACTCACCGAAAGTGATCCCATCCGGACTCGTCGGCCCACGGCTGGCCGTCGACGAGCACCTCGGGTCCCGCCTCACCCGCCTCGGCGATCCTGCCGATCACCAGCCATCCCTCGGGCACCGAACCGGCCGGGAACGTCGCCGCGAGGGCGTGGTCCTCCCCACCGGTCAGCAGGAACGTCCACGGGTCGGCACCGGTCGCGGCCGCCACGGCGTGGATCGGCTCCGGCACGGTGAGCGCATCCCTGCGGATATTCACCCGTACGCCCGAGGCCGTCGCCACGTGGCCCAGATCGGCCACCAGTCCGTCGGAGACGTCGATCATCGACGTTGCGCCCGCGGCCCTCGCCTCATCTCCGGCGGCATAGACCACCTCGGGCACCTTGTAGGCATCCACGAGCACCCGCGGTGACCGGAATCCCCGGGACAGCACCCGCAGTCCCGCCGCCGACCACCCGATCCGCCCCCGCAGCGCCACTTCGTCGCCGGGCCGGGCCCCACTGCGCAGGATCGGCGGCCGACCCGCAAGGTCCCCGAACACGGTGATCGTGATGACGACGACGGGCCCGGAGGTGATATCGCCACCGACCAGCGCGATCCCCGACTTGGCGGCCTCCACCTTCATGCCCTGGGTGCACTGCTTGGCCCACGAGGCGGCCAGGTCGGCCGGTGCGGTGAACGCCACCACGAGCGCGACCGGCCGGGAGGCCATGGCGATGAGGTCGGCGACCGCCGACGCCACGGCCCTCTGACCGATCTCATGCGGCAGCGACCAGTCCGGGCGGAAGTGCACGCCCGACACTGCCGTGTCGGTCGAGATCACCAGATCACCGTCGATCCGGACCACCGCGCCATCGTCCCCGGGACCCACCGGCACCCGTGGGTCAACGCCCAGGTCACCGGTGATGCTGCGGATGAGCCCGAACTCCCCCACTTCACCCAGGGTGTTGGCCTCGGCGGGCTCGGAGCGGGGTGGGACGGTCATGGACCACTCCTTCACAGGGTTCCGGGCGGTCGATCCGCCGGCGACACGGTACCGTGAACACCAACCGCAACACCGGACCATCACCTGAGCAACCCGAGGAGTCCGCATGGCTGTGAAGGCCTACATTCTCGTGCAGACCACGGTCGGCAAAGCAGCCAAAGTCGCCCGGGCCATTCGCGAGATCGACGGCGTGCTCGTCGCGGACGATGTCACCGGCCCCTACGACGTGATCGTCACGGCCGAGGCCGCCAGTGTCGACGAGCTCGGGCGCCTGGTCGTGGCGGGCGTGCAGAGCGTCCCGGGCATCACCCGCACCGTGACCTGCCCCGTCGTCACCCTGTGAGCCGCCCGCGCGCGTTCCTCGGCCTCGGGCTGGCCGCCTGCCTGATGACCGCCTGCGCCGGCCCGGTCAGCGTTGCCGAACCCGAGGTCGACGCCGAGACCCGGCGTATCTGTGGCGATATCGTCAACGACCTCCCGCACATGGTGCTCGACGCTCCCCGCCGCGACACCACGGGCGTGATCAGCGCCGCCTGGGGCACGCCACCCATCACGTTCCTCTGCGGCGTACCCAAGCCGGCGGCCATGGCCACCGACACCCGCTGTTTCGAGGTCAGTGGCATCGGCTGGTTCGCGCAGGAAGGCGAGGGCGGTTGGATCTTCACCACCATCGGCCGCCACGTGAATGTGCAGCTCGGCGTTCCCAGCAAGTACGCCCCAGAGGCCAACGCTCTGGTCGACGTCGCGTCCGCCATCGAGGCCCACGACCCACAGCACACGCCTTGTCTGTGACGTCGCATCGCCTGCGCACCCTGAGCAGTGGGTCGGTTAGCGCACGCTGAAGCGATTCGCCCCGGAGCAGGGGTGGTGGCGGCGCTATGCAATTGCTTCCGATGCGGAAGCGCTCCGACACCCGGCATCGTCCGACCTGCGCGGGCGTACGCCTCTCCAAACGGGCACCGCGGTTGCTTCCGCTGCGGAAGCAATTGCATACGGCCCCGACTGCACCCCCGCCCCTACTAGCGCAGGCCCACCGGCCGATCGAGGGCTAGCTCGATGAGCCGCTCGATGAGCTGGGGATAGTCGATCCCGCTGTGCTGCCACATCCGCGGGAACATCGACAGGGCGGTGAACCCCGGCATGGTGTTGATCTCGTTGATCAGGACGCGGCCGGTGCGGGTGACGAAGAAGTCGACGCGTGCCAGGCCCTCACCGTCGACCGCATGGAAGGCCTGAACCGCCAGGTCACGCACCTCGTCGGCGATCTCGGGCAGCAGGTCGGCGGGAACGTCAAGGCTCACCTGCTCATCCGGCAGATATTTGGCCTCGAAGTCATAGAACGCGTCCTCGGTGTGCATGCGGATCTCGGCGGGCACGGACGCTTCGGCCAAGCCTCCCCCGAGCGTGCCGAGCACGCCGCACTCGATTTCGCGGATGTCGGTGAAGCCCTCCTCGACGATGACCTTCGGGTCATGTTCGCGGGCCGTCTCGATCGCCACCTCGACCTCGTCCATGGACGTGACCCGCGTGATGCCCATCGACGAGCCGCCGCGAGCCGGCTTCACATAGACCGGGAAGTTGAGCGAGGCCACCGCGTCGAGACAGGCGGCCCGATCGGCCGCCCACTCCCGCGGCGAGATCGCCACATAGGGCCCCACCGGCAAGCCCTGCGCCGAGAAGACGAGCTTCATAAAGTGCTTGTCCATGCCGACCGCGCTGGCAGCCACACCCGACCCGACATAGCGCACATCGAGCATCTCGAACATGCCCTGGATCGTCCCGTCCTCACCGAACGGCCCGTGCAGGAGCGCCAGCGCCACGTCGATGCGGACGGCCTCGACCAGCTGGTCGCCATCCACGATCGCCACCTCGGTGCCGTCTTGGAGACGCCGCCAGATCGCCTCGGGCCAATCCTCCGACAGAGACGGCAGGACCCCCTCGTGCACCTCGAGCGCCATGACGTCCTCGGCCGGCACACTCACCCAGCGCCCGCTCGGCGTGATGCCGACCCCGACGACCCGAAAGCGCTCTGGGTCGATCGCGCGCGCGACGCTCGCCGCGGTGAGGCAGGAGATGCGGTGTTCGCTGGACCCGCCACCGAACACGAGAGCGACGGTCGGGCGGTCGGTCATCGAATTCACGCGAGCGACCTTACCCGAGCAGTCCGCCAGTTCCGGTTCACCGCTCCGGCTTGGTCTCACGCGCCATGAGTGTGCGGATCGCGTCGTCGGGAGACAGTTCGCCGGAGAGCACCTGCACGACTCGTTCGACGATCGGCATCTCCACATCCTGGCGCCGTGCCAGGGCCAGGATCGAGCTGCTGGAGCGTACGCCCTCGGCGACGCCGCGCGAGGCAGTCGTGGCCTCGGCGACGCTCAGGCCCCGACCCAGGTGTTCGCCGAAGCTACGGTTGCGCGACAGCGGCGACATGCAGGTCGCGACCAGGTCACCCATTCCGGCAAGACCGGCGAAGGTGTGGGGGTCCGCCCCCAACGACTCCCCAAGCCGCGTGCTTTCGGCCAGCCCACGGGTGATCAGTGACGCCATCGAGTTGGCCCCGAAGCCCCGTCCTATGCCCATGCCGACCGCGAGGGCGATCGCGTTCTTGGTCGCCCCGGCGATCTCACAGCCGATCACATCGATGCTCGTGTAGGGCCGGAACCACGGCGTTCGACACACCGCGCCGACCTGCTCCGCGACGGCGCGGTCCCAGCCGGCCACGACGGTCGTCGCGGGCTGGCGGGCCGCGATCTCGTCGGCCAGGTTGGGTCCGCTGACCACGGTGATGCGGTCGCGGAAAACTCCATGCTCGTTCACCACCTGACCCATCGTGTGCAGCGTGCCCACCTCGATGCCTTTCGCGAGGCTGACCACGATCGCCTCCGATGGCATGGTCCAGCCGGCCAGATTGGCCCGCAACTGCTGTGAGGGGACTGCGAGCACCACGATCTCGGCGCCGGCCAGCGCCGCATCCGGATCTGCCGTGGCAATGACGCCGGGCAGGTCGGTGTCCCTGAGGTAGTCAGGGTTGCGGCCGGTGGTGTTGATGCCCTCGGCCACCTCCGGACGCCGCGCCCAGAGTGTCACCTCGTTGCCGGCCTCGGCCAGGATCATCGCGAACGCGGTGCCCCATGCGCCTGCGCCCATCACGGTCGCGCGTACGCCCATCAGTCTTCCTCTCCTGCCCTCACCCGACGCCCCGATCGCATGTCCCAGCGCCCGGGCGGCGGGCGCTCCTGACGCAGCTCGGCCACCAGCTCGGTGATCGCGTCCAGGATCCTGTCGGTCGCCTCGTCGAGCACGGCCTCACTCATCGGCACCGCCCGCAGGTCATCGAGCTCGACCGGGTTGCCGGCCAACACCCGCATCGTTCGCTTGGGCCACAAGCGTGGCCGCGTCAGCTTCTTGCCGGGCAGGATCTCCTGGGCACCCCACTGCCCGATCGGGATGACCGGGCAGCCGGACTGCAGCGCGACGCGCGCGGCACCCGTGCGTCCCGTCATGGGCCAGGTCAGCGGATCGGCGGTGATCGTCCCCTCCGGATAG
>CAZEVN010000025.1:0-22263 GCA_964515145.1 uncultured Enemella sp. | reverse complement strand
GCCGTGCCCACGCTGGATGATGAGGGCATCCGCGATCGTCACGCCCTGGCCGGCTTCGATGGCCCGGATCGCAGCGTCGACGGCAGCGGCCGCTTCGGGACCGCCGCGGCGTACCTCGATCTGCCCGCTGCGCGACGCGATCCAGCCCACGATCGGCGCGCGGAAGATCGCCTCCTTGGCGAGGAAGCGCGGCCACCGGCCCGCCCAGGTCAGGAAATGCCCATAGGCGAGCGGATCAAAATTGGAGATGTGGTTCACCACGAACAGCACACCGCCGGTCGCCGGGATCTTCTCGCGCCCCCGCCAGTCCTGGTGGGTGATGCGGCGGATGAGTGCCGCGAGCACCCCGACCGTGATGCGGAGAACCGGTTCGGCCGGCTCGTTGATCACCCGATTCAGCGGCAGACGAGCGATGGCTCCACTCACTGGTTCCTCCTGCCGACCTCACGGTCACCGGGCCGGGCGAGGTCCTGATTGATCTCGCGCGTCGGCGTGTGTCCGGTGATTGTGGCAGCATCCGGGACATGACGCACCTGCACGACCCCGGTCACGCCTCTCCGGGGCATGCGGCCGCGGTAGTGGCGGTCAAGGACCTGAGCCGGGCGAAGACCCGGCTCACGTCCCTGAGCCCGGCCCTTCGCGGCCGGCTGGCTGCGCTCATGGCGGTGACCGTGGTGCGGGCCCTGACCGAGGCGCTCGACCGCGTGGTGGTCGTGACCACCGCCCCCGGCATCGGACCGTTGCTGCACGACCATGGCCTGCCCACCGAGATCCTCGCCGACCCCCGCGCCGGCCTGAACGCGGCCTTCGCCGCGGGCGCCGCCCGTCTGCGCGCCGAGGGTGCCGACCTCGTCGTGGCGTGCATGGCCGACCTGCCCGTTCTCACCTCCGATGCGGTACGCCGAACGCTCGCGCCCTGCGTCGAGGAGGGCCGCTGGTTCGTGCGCGATGCCGCCGGCACGGGGACCACGCTGCTGGCGGCCCGCAGCCGAGATCTGGCCCCGCACTTCGGCCCCGATTCGGCACACCGGCACACGTCCTCGGGCGCGATCGAACTCGCGGCACCGGACAACCTGCGCATCGATGTCGACGCCCCGGCGGATCTGGCGGCCGCGGCCGCGGTTGGCCTGCTCCCGCCGGTGGCGGCACTCGTCGACGACGGCCGGATCGGGCGCTGGGACACCGGCGTGATTGTCGGCCCGGAGGCCGATGGCTGGGCCGTGCTCACCTCATCGGGTTCCCGGGTGCATGCAGGCACCGAAGCTCTTGGTGCCGACGTGCTGCGCCTGGCCGCCGGTCAACGGGTCCATCTGGTGCGATCACCCGCCGGGCTGATCCGACACCTCTGGATCTGAGGTCAGCCCTTGTCGGTGGTCCTGGCATCGCGACGCCGCGACCCGCTCTTCTTGGTCGCGCGGAGATTGCGCGCCACGGGCGCTGCCGGCAGTTCCTTTTCGCCCGCCACATAGGCCTTCATGTCCGACCCGGGCCGGAAGCGGACCACATAGGTCTCATCCGCCTTCTTGCGCTCCCCCGTCCGCGGGTTGCGCACGACGCGCTCCTCCCGGTGGACCTTCTCGAAGACACCGAACCCCGTGATGCCGACCTTCCCGTGGCGCGCCGTCTCGTGGATGATCGTCTCCATCACGATGTTCAGCATGCGCCCGGCTTCGGCCTTGTTGCCCCCGAAATGCGCCGACAACGCCTCGATCAGTTCCGCCTTGTTCATCGTGTCCTCCTGCTCGGGCCCGACGGGCGCCCGCGCCGGTCGTCTGCCCGAGGGGGCGGCGCCCACGCTGGTGCCTGCTATCCAACGCTAGGCACGAACGGGCCTCCGCACAATTACCCAGCGTGAGGAATCTGTCCGGTCGATCCGTCTTCTTGGGCAAGTTCTTGTTTCGGATGGCCGGAACGGGGAACGGGAAACGGCCCGGGATCGTGATCCCGGGCCGTTCGGCGCATCAGTTGGCGGCAACCTTGGCGGGCAAGGTCTTCGGCTTGAAGCCGGGACGCCCCTGCTCATAGGCGGCGATGGACTCCTCCTGGCGGAGCGTCAGGCCGATATCGTCCAGGCCCTCCATCAGGCGCCACCGCGTGTAGTCGTCGATGTCGAACTCCCAGGCCCGGATGCCCGCACGGACCGACCGCTCCTCGAGATCGATGGTGAACTCGAGCGCGGGGTCGGCGTCCGCGGCCTCCCACATCTCCTCGACCGCCGACTGCTTCACAACGGCGACCAGCAGCCCGGCCTTGCCGGAGTTGCTGCGGAAGATGTCACCGAAGCGCGAGCCGATGACGACCTTGAACCCATAGTTCTGCAACGCCCAGACCGCATGCTCACGCGAGGAGCCGGTGCCGAAATCGGGTCCCGCGATCAGGACCGTGGCGCCCTTGCGCTCGGGCTGGTTGAGGACGAAGTCGGAGTCATTTCGCCAGGCCGCGAACAGGCCGTCCTCGAAGCCGGTCTTGGTGACCCGCTTGAGATAGACCGCCGGAATGATCTGGTCGGTGTCCACGTTGCTGCGGCGCAGCGGGACGGCGGTGCCGGTGTGAGTGGTGAACTTCTCCATCACGAGCTCCTTCAGTTCTTCTCGGCGGACGGGGCCGCGTCGTCGAGGTCGGCCGGCGCGGCCAGGTGGCCCTGCACGGCGGTGGCGGCGGCGACGGCGGGCGAGACCAGGTGCGTACGCCCGCCCTTGCCCTGCCGGCCCTCGAAGTTGCGGTTCGAGGTCGAGGCGCTGCGTTCCCCCGGCGCGAGCTGGTCGGGGTTCATGCCCAGGCACATCGAACAGCCCGCCTCGCGCCACTCCGCACCCGCGGCGCGGAAGATCTCGTCCAGGCCTTCGCCCATCGCCTGCAGCCGAACGCGGGCCGAACCCGGCACGACCAGCATGCGGGTGCCCTCGGCGACCTTGTGGCCCTCGATGATCTTCGCGGCGAGGCGGAGGTCCTCGATGCGGCCGTTGGTGCAGGAGCCCAGGAAGACGGTGTCCACCTTGACCTCACGCATCGGCTGGCCGGCGGTCAGGCCCATATATTCGAGCGCTCGCTCGGCGGCCGACCGGTCGACAGGATCGGTGAAGTCCTCGGGCGATGGCACGTTGGCACCCAGCGGCACGCCCTGACCCGGGTTGGTGCCCCAGGTCACGAACGGCGTCAGGGCGCTGGCGTCGATGGTGATCTCGGCATCGAAGGTCGCGCCCTCATCGGTGCGCAGCGTCTCCCAGTAGGCGACGGCCTCGTCCCACTCAGTGCCCTCGGGGGCGTGGGGACGGCCCTTCAGATAGTCGAACGTCGTCTGGTCGGGGGCGACCATGCCGGCCTTGGCACCCCACTCGATGGAGAGGTTGCACAGAGTCATGCGGCCTTCCATCGACATGTCCTCGATGGCCTTGCCGCGGTATTCGACCATGTGGCCCTGGCCGCCACCGGTGCCCACCTGGGCGATGAGCGCGAGCGCCAGGTCCTTGGCGGTGACGCCCTCAGGCAGGTCGCCCTCGACATTCACGGCCATCGTCCTGGGCTTGGCCTGAGGCAGCGTCTGGGTGGCCAGCACGTGCTCGACCTCGGAGGTGCCGATGCCGAACGCAATCGCACCGAACGCGCCGTGGGTCGACGTATGCGAGTCACCGCACACGATCGTCATGCCCGGCTGGGTCACGCCGAGCTGCGGGCCGATGATGTGCACGACGCCCTGATCGAGGTCACCGAGGCTGTGCAGACGGATGCCGAACTCGGCGGCATTCTTGCGCAGCGTGTCGACCTGGGTCCGCGACACCGGGTCGGCGATCGGCTTGTCGATGTCGATCGTGGGCGTGTTGTGATCCTCGGTGGCGAGGGTGAGGTCGGGGCGGCGCACGACGCGACCGGCCTGGCGCAGCCCGTCGAAGGCCTGCGGGCTGGTGACCTCGTGCACGAGGTGCAGGTCGATATAGAGCAGGTCCGGTTCGCCATCGGCCGAGCGGACCACGTGGTCGCGCCAGAGCTTTTCGCTGAGGGTCATCGGGCCGGCATCACGTGCCGGCACCTGAGTCGATTCGTCTGCCATGGCTCCATCCGGTCTGAGATGTGAAAATCTTCACGTGAACGTCGACCCACTCTGCCGGACGCAAAGACGCCCGTCAGGCACGTTTCGTAGAGCGGATCGTAAGGTTTACCTGGGTAAGCCAAGACGGCAGTATCAGAGTATGGACAACTCGAGCGGCGTGGGCGTATTGGACAAGGCGGCCCTGGTGCTGAGCGCACTGGAAACGGGCCCGACAACGTTGGCGGGCCTCGTGACCGCCACCGGTCTCGCCCGACCGACGGCCCATCGCCTGGTCGTCGCACTGGAACACCACCGACTGGTGGGACGCGACCTGCAGGGTCGCTTCGTGCTCGGCCCACGACTGGCCGAACTTGCTTCTGCTGCCGGTGAGGACCGGCTCCTGGCGACGGCCGGCCCGGTGCTGGCCCGGCTGCGGGACATCACCGGCGAATCTGCCCAGCTGTTCCGTCGGCAGGGCGATGTGCGCATCTGCGTCGCCGCCGCCGAGCGGATGTCCGGCCTGCGCGACACCGTGCCCGTCGGCAGCCAGCTGACGATGGCGGCCGGGTCGGCCGCCCAGGTCCTGCTGGCCTGGGAAGAGCCGGACCGGATGCAGCGGGGACTGCGCGGATCGCAATATTCGGCGGTGGCCCTCGCGTCGGTCCGCCGACGCGGCTGGGCCCAGTCGGTGGGCGAACGTGAGCAGGGAGTGGCATCGGTGTCCGCCCCCGTGCGGTCCCCATCCGGCAAGGTGATCGCCGCGCTGAGCGTGTCCGGCCCGATCGAGCGTCTGTCGCGTCAGCCGGGTCGTTTGCATGCCCGTGCCGTCATGGCGGCTGCCGACCGGTTGTCGGAGGTTCTGCGCCACAGCGGCGCCGAGAGCTGATCGTTACGCGGTGGGTCCGTCGTCACCCCGGCTGCTGTGGCAAGCTCGGTGAGCGTGACCAGTGACAAATCCCCCATGACCGCTCGTCACTGGTTGCCCTGGACTGTGTTGGGTTTCGTCGGGGCCTGCCTCGTCGCAATCACCGCCTTCGGTGTCGGCTATCTCGAGGACGGGCCCCGAGGCGTGCTCGAACGCAACGCCCCATGGGTCAGAGAGTCCCTCGGGCGCTATGCGGCTCGGATCAGTGGCCTGATCGGGTCGATCGCGTTGTTCGTGGCGTGGTGGCGGCTCCGTCCGTCGAGGAGTGCCACCGACCACATGCCTGCCTCCGGCGGCATCCCCTTCCGGCGCATCGGCCTGCTGTGGAGCCTGCCTTTCTGGCCGGTTCCCGCGCTGATGACCGCGGATGCGTACGCCTATGCCGCGCAGGGCTGGCTGCTGCATCAGGGGCTCGATCCCTATGTCTTCGCCATGGGCTTCCCGAGCCCGTTCGCCGAAAGCGTCTATCCGACCTGGCGGCCGACGACGGCTGTCTATCCCACGCTCGCGCTGCACCTGCAACACCTGATCGTCGACCTCTTCGGGGCGCACCCCTATTGGGCACCCGTGGGGATGCGACTGCTCCCCCTCGCCGGATTCGCCCTCATGCTCGCTGTCGCGGGTCCGCTGGCCCGACAGGCCGGTGCCAGCGAGGCCTCGGCGCTGTGGTTCATCGCGCTCAATCCGCTGCTGCTCATCCAGTTCATCGGAGGCGCCCACAACGACGGCCTGATGGTGGGCCTGATCATGGTGGCGTTCTGGCTCGCCGGGCTCGGTTTCTCCCGCGCCGGACGTCCCCATGACCCACGCCTCCACACCTGGCAGAGCTGGGCAGCGCTGGTTCTCGGCTGCGCCATGATCGGGGTCGCCGCGGCCGTCAAGCAGCCCGCTGTCCTCGTCGGTGCCGGTGTCGTGTTCTGGAACCTGCTTGGGGAGGCCCACCGGGGCCGGTTCCCGTGGGGCCGGTTCGGCGCACGTGCTCTCGTCGGCGGCCTTGTCGGCGCGGCTGTGTTCCTGGCTCTCTCCGCCCCGCGGGGGCTGTGGTTCGGCTGGCTCGGTGACGGTGCCGGCTCCCCCAGCCTGGTGATCAACCATTCGCCCTTGAGCTGGTTCGCCCAATGGGCGCTGGCGCTCGATGCTCCCCAAGGCGCGGTGAACACCGTTCTCACCGCCGTCTCCGCGCTGCTGACGCTCGCCGCTTTCATCTGGATCATCAAACGGTTCGCCGGCCGGCGGCCCATGCGCTTCACCACGGGCATCCTGCTCGCCTTCGGCCTGCTGGGCACCGCGATCCAGCCGTGGTATGTCCTGTGGGGCGGACCCTTCCTCGCTTTCTCGCATCCGACCCGCAAGGTCGTGAAACTGGTCGGCGCGATCGTGTTGCTTCTCCTCATCTCCGGTGTCCTGCAGGAATACATCTCGCCGGTCATCACCGTCCCGATCAGTGCCGGGATCGCGTACGCCTGGTGGCGCTGGGGGGCTCGCCTGACCGGCACGGCCCAGCACAGCTGACCCGCGCCGGGGCCGGCGTACAGACCGGGAAAAACTGTCTGCCGCCTTTGCTAGGTTGACGGCCATGACCGAGCCGGAAACGCCTGCAGCAACCACCGATTTCATTCGCGCCATGGTCCGCCAGGACAACGCGGAGGGCACGTTCGGCGGCCGCGTCCAGACCCGCTTTCCACCCGAACCCAACGGTTATCTGCACATCGGTCATGCCAAGGCCATCGTCATCGACTTCGGCATCGCCCGTGACTTCGACGGCGTCTGCAATCTCCGCCTCGACGACACCAACCCCGACACCGAAGAAGCCGAATATGTCGAGTCGATCCTGGCCGACATCGAGTGGCTCGGCTTCGATCCCCCGAGCCCCATCAAGCATGCCTCCGATTATTTCGGGCAGCTCTATGACTGGGCCGAAGTGCTGATCGGGCGCGGGTTGGCCTATGTCGACGACTCCGACCCCGAGACGATCTCGGCGCAGCGCGGCGGCTATGGCAAGCCGGGCATCGAGAGCCCTTTCCGCAGCCGCAGCCCGGAGGAGAATCTCGACCTGTTCCGACGGATGCGCGCCGGCGAGTTCCCCGACGGCTCCCGGGTGCTCCGCGCCCGCATCGACATGAATCACGAAAACATGCAGCTGCGCGACCCGATCATGTATCGCATTCGTCGCGCGCATCATTATCGGACCGGCGACGAGTGGTGCATCTATCCGACCTATGACTGGGCCCACGGTCAGTCCGATGCGATCGAGGGCGTCACCCACTCGCTGTGCACGCTCGAGTTCCAGGACAACCGGGCGCTCTATGACTGGTATCTGGAGCAGCTCCCCCTCCCGACCGACCGGCCTCGCCAGACCGAGTTCGCGCGCCTCGAGATCACCCACACCGTGACGTCGAAGCGCAAGCTCCGGCAGCTGATCGCCGATGGGGTGGTTTCCGGCTGGGATGATCCGCGCATGCCGACGCTGAGCGGTCTGAGGCGGCGGGGCTATCCCCCCGCGGCGATCCGAGAATTCTGTGACTACATCGGTGTCACCAAGACCAACTCCCGCCAGTCGATCGAATTGCTCGAGTCGTTCGTACGCAGGGAACACAACCGCACCGCCCAGCGGCGGATGGCGGTCACGCGGCCGCTGAAGCTGATCCTCGACGACTGGCCCACGGATTCCGACGGCAATCCCGTTGTCGAGTGGTTCGAGCTGACCAACAACCCGGAGAATCCCGAGGACGGCACCCGCCGGGTGCCGTTCACCGGTGAGCTGTGGATCGAGTCCGACGACTTCGCCGAGGTGCCGCCGCCCAAGTTCTTCCGGCTTTCGCCCGGCCGGGAGGTACGCCTCAGAGGTGCGTTCCTGGTCACCGCGACAGCCGTCGAGAAGGATGCCGACGACAACATCGTTGCGGTGCACGCCACCCACGACCCGGAGTCGCGGGGCGGCAACGCCCCGGACGGGCGCAAGGTGAAATCGACCATGCACTGGGTCTCTGCTCCGCACGCGGTCGATGCGACCGTGGCGCTCTATGACCGGTTGTTCACGGCGGAGGTCCCCGGTGAGCGCACCGGGGAGGTCCTCGACGACCTCAACCCGGATTCGGTCGAGACGCTGACCGGGGCCAAGGTGGAGCAGGCGCTCGCCGACACCCCGCCCGGCACCGTCGTCCAGTTCGAGCGCCTCGGCTATTTCGCCCACGATCCTCGCGAGCCGATGCTGTTCCACCGCACCGTCGGTCTGCGCGACGAATGGGCCAACATCCAGAAGCGCGGCAAATAGCACGCCGTCAGCACTGCACCAACCGGGGCCGGGTCGTTTCGACTCGGCCCCTAGCATTGTTGTCGACGCATCGACTCAGAGGAGTAGGCCATGGCCGACCGCACCAAGCCTTTCGTGGAAAAGATCGAGATCACTGCCGACCAGCTCAGGAGCCAGCTCATGGCGTTGGTGAAAGATGCAGGAGCTCAGAAGGTGATCGTCAAGAACGCTGCTGGACGCACGCTGTTCGGCGTGCCCCTCACCATCGGAGCGGCGGGCATGGGGCTGCTGTTCCTGACCCATCCCCTCGTCGCCGGTGCTGCGGCGCTGGGCGGTGCGGTGATGAAGCTGCGACTCGAAGTCCAGCGGACGGGCCCGGCCACCACCGACACGAACGATCCCGCCGATCCGCCGACCGAAGATCCGACCAGCAACATCTGACGCGGACCCGCCCGGAACACAAAAAACCCGGATCCCTCGTTCCGAGGGATCCGGGATTTGGTAGCCCCGACGGGATTCGAACCCGCGCTACTGCCTTGAGAGGGCAGCGTGCTAGGCCGCTACACAACGGGGCCCTAGCCGGAGAAACTTAGCACGGAACAAAGTTCAGTGCGAAATCGCTCTCCGCTGGGGTATAAGGACTCGAACCTCAACTAACTGAACCAGAATCAGTCGTGCTGCCAATTACACCATACCCCATTGCCAGCAGGCATTTGCTGGCGTTGTATTGCCCTTGTTTTCGCTCCGGCAACGACGTGAAACATTACTGCAACTCGGTCGTTCCAGCAAATCCATTCAGGCCTTTCGTGCCGTCTGACGGTCCTTGTTCGGGACCTGCCGAGACAGCCCGAGCCGCCAGGCCAGCGCCGCCGCCAGCAGACTGAAAACGAGATAGACGGCGACGTCGCTGAAGGTCTGCACCCACCCGACCGAGGTCAGCGTGCGGGCGGCGCTGATGGTCGAGGTCACACCGGCCAGAATGAAGGCGAAGACGTTGTTGATCACATGGGCGGCGATGGCCGCTTCCAGCCCGCCCGTGCGCAGCACGAGCCACCCGACCACGAGCCCGAACGCGAAGCGGGACAGGAACAGCGGAACGTTCTGCGTACCGTGGAAAAGGGCAAACAGCAGTGCCGAGGCAATGACGCCGAACCAGGGCTGGGCGACGAGCGAACCGAGCGCCTGGAGCAGATAACCGCGGAAGAGGAACTCCTCCGCTGCCGCCTGCAAGGGTGTCACAAGCAGGATCACGACCAGGAAGCCCAGGAAGCCCGGTTGAGGGTCCCAGGTCAGCACCCCACCGCGCAGCGGCACCGTGGCGACATAGACCGTGAACACGGCGACGGCCAGGCCCAGGCACAGCAGGAGGAACCGCCAGCGGACCCGACCCTCCACCGAGATTACGAACCGGGGCCGCACCTGATGCCACTGCCACACCATGAGCAGCGCCACGGGGATGCCCATCGCGAGCTGGACGTGGGACGAGAACATGCCCTCCCAGAACTCATAACTTCGGGCCGCCGCGAGGAAGTCGGCCTCGGGCATCTCGGAGTGGCCCAGGCTGTGCGCGGCGCCCAGAATGAGCCCCGCGACGGCGCCTCCCAGCAGCAGCCACAGGGACAGTGCCAGGAGTACGCCCAGCGCCGAGCGCCACCAGGCGTACGAGTCGCCCCGCAGGATCTGCGAATAGGCCGTCCCCGGCGTGGGCTCGGCGAGGCCGCCGGTCCCCCAGGTGGTCCTGGTGGGTGTCGGCGCTTCCGGCATCTCAGGCCTCGACCAGCGTGGCTCGCGCGCGCTCCAGGCGGGCGAGAGTCGACTCGCGCCCCAGCAGTTCCATCGACTCGAACAGCGGCGGCGAGACCTTGCTGCCGGTCAGACCAACGCGGACAGGCCCGAAGGCGAACTTGGGCTTCAGGCCAAGACCTTCGACGAGACTGGTCCGGAGGGCTGCCTCGATCGACTCGCGGTCGAACGAATCGAGCCCACCGAGCGCCGCGATCGCCGCATCCAGGACTTGGCTCTCCTCCGGCTTGAGTCGCGCCTTCTCGTCGATCTCGATGCGTTCATCAGGGGTGAACAGGAATCGGAGCTTGTCGACGACTTCGGAACAGGTATTGAGGCGCTCCTTGACCAGCGGGGTGGCCCCCTCCAGCAGAGCGAGTTCGTCCGCCTGCGGCGGATCGGTCACGAGCCCGGCCGCGACCATGAACGGCACCAGGTGCGGCACCAGCTCGGCATCGGGCAGAGCGCGGATGTGGGCGGCGTTGATCGCCTCGCACTTCTTGGGGTCGAACCGGGCCGGGTTGGCGCTGACGCGGCGAATGTCGAACGCCTCGGCCATTTCGGCCATCGAGAAGACATCACGGTCCTCGGCGATCGCCCACCCCAGCAGCGCCAGATAGTTCAGCAGCCCTTCGGCGAGAAAGCCGCGCTCTCGATATTCGGCCAGGCCCGAGCCTGCGTCGCGCTTGGACAGCCGGCGATTGCCCTCACCCATCACGATGGGCAGGTGGCCGAACAGAGGCGTACGCCCCGAGCCCACCCCGATCGCCGCCAACGCCTCATAGAGGACGATCTGGCGAGGAGTGGACGACAGCAGGTCCTCGCCGCGGAGCACATGGGTGATGCGCATCAGCGAATCATCGACCGGGTTGACGAGCGTATAGAGCGGGTCGCCGTTGCCACGAACGATCACATAGTCCGGCACGTTGCCGGCCGGGAACGTGATCCCTCCCCTCACCAGGTCGGTGAAGGTGATGTCGTGGTCGGGCATCCGCATGCGGACGACGAAGTCCCGGTTTTCCGACTGGTACGCGGACAGCTGGCTCTCCGTGAGGTCGCGGCAGTGCCCGTCATAGCCGCTCTGCGCGTCACCACCGGCAGCGGCGATGCGCTCCTCCTGCTCCTCGCGGGTGCAATAGCAGCGATAGGCGTGACCCGCGGTGATGAGCTTGTCGACGACATCGGCGTACACCTCGCGCCGTTCGGACTGCACATAGGGCCCGTAGGGACCCCCCTGCTCGGGACCCTCGTCGGGGTCGAGACCGAGCCAGTGCAGCGATTCGAGCACGCCCCGCATGGACTCCTCGGTGCTGCGCGCGGCATCGGTGTCCTCGATGCGGAGCACGAACGTGCCGCCGTGGTGACGCGCGAAGGCCCAGTTGAACAGGGCACTGCGCACGTTGCCGACATGCAGGTTGCCGGTCGGCGAGGGTGGGAAGCGGACGCGCACCTCGCTCGGGTCGATTCCCCCGAGGACATCGACGAAATCGGCCGCGGGCGTGTCGGTCACTGGTTGGCTCCTGCTGGGTTGTCGTGGGACCCGATGACGGGATTGGTCAGGGTGCCGATCTGCTCGATGGACACGCTGACGGTCTGGCCCGGATTCATGAGGCCGACGCCACCGGGCGTACCCGTCAACAGGACGTCGCCCGGCAGCAGCGTCGTATAGCTGGAGATGAACGACACCAGGTCTGCGATCGAGTGGACCATGTCGGCGGTCGAGGCGTTCTGATAGACCTCGCCGTCGAGGGTGGTCGTGATCGTGAGGTTCTGGGCCTCTTCGAGCGTGAGATGGCAGGTGATCCACGGGCCGAGCGGGCACGAGGTGTCGAAGCCCTTGGCGCGGGCCCACTGGGCCTCGTTGAACTGGATGTCGCGGGCCGAGACGTCGTTGCCGATCGTGTAACCGAAGATGACGTCCTGGACGCGCTCCGGCGGGACTTCCTTGCAGATGCGGCCGATGACAACGGCCAGCTCACCCTCGAAGCCCACTTCCTTCGAGAAGTCCGGATAGATGATCGGCTCCTGGGGGCCGATCACCGCGGTATTGGGCTTGAAGAAGGTCAGGGGCGTGTCCGTCAGCTCCTGGTTGAGGTCACGGGCGAGCTCCACATAGTTGGGGCCGACCGCGATGACCTTGCTCCTGGGGATCACGGGGGCCAGGAGCCGGACATCGGCGAGGGCGTGGCGTTCACCCGTGAACTGCACCGACGTGGCCAGAGGATCCCCACTGATCACCGCCACCGTGTCGGGATGCTTCCCGCCATCGGATGCCAACTCGACCAACCCATAGACCGGGTCTCCCCCGGCAGAAAAGCGTGCGACGCGCATTGCTCCACCCTAGCGGGACGCCGGTGACGACCCGGGAATAATGCGGACCATGAACAACTCTGCCGGGGCCCGTTTCGACACCGTTGACCTCATCCGTGCCAAACGGGACGGGGCCAATCTCACCGCTGCCCAGATCGACTGGCTGATCCGCTCCTACACGGCCGGCGCGATCGCCGATGAGCAGATGTCGGCCCTGGCGATGGCGATCTTCTTCCGCGGGATGGAGCCGCGGGAGCTGCAGCGGTGGACCGCGGCGATGATCGACACCGGTGAACGCCTCGACTTCTCGGGCCTCGATCGGCCAACAGCGGACAAGCACTCCACCGGCGGCGTGGGCGACAAGATCACCCTCCCCCTCGCGCCCCTGGTCGCCGCCTGTGGCGTTGCCGTCCCCCAGCTATCGGGCCGTGGGTTGGGCCACACCGGGGGAACGCTGGACAAACTCGAATCGATCCCCGGCTGGCAGGCGTCGGTCAGCAACGACCGCATGCTCGAGATTCTTGACGAGGTGGGCGCGGTGATCTGCGCAGCCGGCTCCGGGCTGGCTCCGGCGGATCGCAAGCTGTACGCCCTCCGCGACGTCACCGGCACCGTCGAGTCCATCCCCCTGATCGCGAGCTCGATCATGAGCAAGAAGATTGCCGAGGGCACCGGAGCCCTGGTCCTGGATGTGAAAGTCGGCTCGGGCGCGTTCATGAAGTCAGTCGAGCAGGCCCGGGAACTCGCAGAGACCATGGTCGGGTTGGGCACCGACGCGGGCGTACGCACGACGGCGCTGCTGACCGACATGGAAGTCCCGCTGGGGTTGACGGCCGGCAATGCCCTGGAGGTCCGGGAGTCGGTCGAGGTGCTCGCCGGTGGCGGCCCGGCCGATGTGGTCGAACTGACCCTGGCGCTGGCCCGCGAAATGCTCGCCGGAGCGGGTCGTGACGATGTTGACCCTGCCGACGTGCTCGCGTCGGGCCGAGCGATGGATGCCTGGCGCGGGATGATCGCGGCGCAGGGTGGTGATCCCGATGGTGCGCTGCCGTCGGCCACGCATACCGAGGTGGTGCGCGCCGAGGCCGAGGGCTATGTCCAGTCACTCGATGCGCTCGCTGTCGGGCTCGCGGCCTGGCGGCTCGGTGCCGGCCGGGCCCGCAAGGAGGACCCGGTGCAGGCCGGTGCGGGGGTCGAGTGGGGCGTACGCCCCGGCGATCGGGTCCGCACCGGTGACGTGATCTTCACGCTGCACACAGATACCCCGGACCGGTTCGAACCGGCCCTGGCCGACCTCGACGCGGCAGTCGCGATCGGGCCCGATGCCCCGACCCCACGGCCGCTGATCATCGACCGGATCGGCTAGGTCCTGTCGCGCGCCACGGAACTATTCCGTGATCAGCCCATAGAAGTACGCGTCGGAGAGGGCCTCCCAGGAGGCCTCGATGACGTTGGTGCCGACGCCGACGGTGGTCCAGTTGCGCTCGCCGTCGGTGGTGTCGATGAGGACGCGAACGGTGGCGTCGGTGCCGTGGCCCTGGTCGAGGATGCGTACGCGATAGTCGGTCAGCTCATAGGAAGAGACCTGCGGATAGGCCTCGGCGAGGGCGCGACGCAGCGCGTGGTCGAGGGCGTTGACCGGACCGTTGCCCTCACCGACATAGAGCCGGTCGATGCCGTGAGCGGTCAGCTTCACCGTCGCTTCGGTGTCGGTCTCGTCCGTGCCCTGCGAATGGGTGTAGACGCGCCAGTGGTCGACCTCGAACGGGCGCGGGAGCTGGTCGGTCTGCTCCCGCAGCAGCAGCTCGAAGCTCGCATCGGCTGCCTCATAGGAATAGCCCTCGGCCTCGCGCTGCTTGACCGCATCCGTGATGCGGGCGGCGATGTCCCGATCGGAGAGATCGAACCCGAGTTCCTCACCCTTGAGCTGGATGTTGGCGCGGCCGGCCATGTCGGAGACGAGCGTACGCATGTCATTGCCGACCAAGGCCGGATCGATGTGCTGATAGAGCATCGGGTCGACGCGGATGGCGGAGGCGTGCAGACCCGCCTTGTGGGCAAAGGCCGACGAGCCCACATAGGGCTGGCGGGGCATACCCGGACTGTTGGTCACCGCCGCGATGGCATGCGAAATGCGGGTGGCCTCGACGAGCGCGCCCGGCGGGACGACCTCCCAGCCATATTTGAGTTCCAGGTTGGCCACGACCTGGAGCAGGTCGGCATTGCCGGTGCGCTCGCCATATCCGTTGATCGTGCCCTGCACGTGCACTGCCCCGGCTTCCACCGCGGCCAGGGTGTTGGCGACGGCACATCCGGAATCGTTGTGGCAGTGAATGCCGAGATCGACACCGATCTCGGCCGTATCGCCCACGATGTCGGGCATCCAGCTGGGCAGCATCCCGCCGTTGGTATCGCACAGCACGACGACCTCGGCCCCGGCTTCGGCCGCAGTCCGGACGACTTCGAGCGCGTACGCCCGATCCGTGCGGTAGCCGTCGAAGAAGTGCTCACAGTCGAGGAAGACGCGCTGCCCTTCGGCGACGAGGTGGCCCACCGTGTCGGCGACCATTGCCAGGTTTTCCTGCAGGGTCGTGCGCAGAGCGTGTTCCACGTGGCGGGGATGGCTCTTGGCCACCAGACACGCGACGGGAGCACCGGAGTCACGAACAGCCGCGATCATGGGATCGTCTGCGGCGTTGCGACCCACCCGACGCGTGAAACCGAACGCCGAGAGCAGCGCATGCTTGAGAGTCAGCTCACCGTTGCGCATCGCCTCGAAGAACGCCGTGTCCCCGGGGTTCGCACCCGGCCAGCCACCCTCGATGAAGCCCACACCGAACTCGTCGAGATAGGCCGCGATCTTGAGCTTGTCCGCAACGGACAACCGCAGGCCTTCCTGCTGGGCTCCGTCCCGCAGCGTCGTGTCATAGACGTGGAAGGACTCGGGAGCAACCAGCGTCTGCGACGCGAGGAAGGAATGTGGGCTGAGGGTCACCGCACCAGTCTCGGCAAGTGCCCAGGAAGTGGCCAGTCCCTCTCGCTGGCTGAGACCAGCGGGTCAGGGGTGAATCGGTCAGCAGACCTTCGTCATCCAGCCGTGCTCATCCGCGGCACGGCCATACTGGATATCGAGGAGCGAAGCCCGAAGCCCTGCGGTGTGAACCCCCACATCACCATCGGCGACGACATATTCGCGCCCGTCTTCGTCCTTGAACGCCCCGATCGGCGTGATCACGGCTGCCGTGCCACACGCGAAGACCTCGGTGATGGTGCCGTTGGCGATTCCATCGAGGAGTTCGGAGAGCCTGACCTGGCGCTCCACCGGTTCGAGTCCGCGTTCGGCAGCCAGCGTCAGGATGGATGCCCTGGTCACGCCCTCCAGGATCGATCCTGTGAGCGACGGGGTGACGAGCTGGTTGCCGGAGACGAACCAGACATTCATCCCGCCCAGCTCCTCGACGAACTGGTGCGACCCCGCATCGGCGAACAACACCTGGGCACACCCCTGGTCCGCAGCCTCTTTCTGGGCGATCAGCGAGGACGCATAGTTGCCGCCGCACTTGGCTGCACCGGTGCCACCGGCACCGGCCCGGGACCATTTGGTCGTGATCCATATCGAGACCGGCTTCACGCCCGATGCGAAATAGGCTCCCGCCGGGCTGGCAATGAGTGAATAGGTGACCCGATGGGACGCCCGCACCCCGAGGAAAGCCTCGGACGCGAACATGAACGGACGCAGATAGAGACTGGCCTCGCCACCGGCCGCCTCGGGCACCCAGGCATGATCGGCACGCACGAGCGCTTCGATGCTGCCCAGGAAGTCCTCGTCGGACAGCTCCGGAAGCCCGAGCCGGATCGCCGAGCGGCGGAAACGGGCGGCGTTCGCCTCGGCGCGGAACAGCCAGATCGAGCCGTCATCGTGACGATAGGCCTTGAGGCCCTCGAAGACGCCCTGCGCATAGTGCAGGATCGCGGCGGCCGGATCGAGCTGGAACGGGCCGTAGGGCAGCACGGCCGCATCGTGCCAACCGTCCGCCAGGGTCCACGTGGCCACAGCCATGTGATCGGTGAAGTTCGTGCCGAAACCCGGGTTCGCCAGAATGGCGGAGCGCTCCTGCGCGGACCGCGGATTGGCGTTCGGGTGGCGGTCGAAGTTCAAGGTCATGGAGCGCAACCTATCGCACGGATGACTGCGGTGACGGATCGCAGAAGCGGCTCAGACCCCGTGCTGGTGACGTCGGCCCTCCAGATGGCCCACCGTCGAGTGAAAGCGCACCCGGCCGTGGACATACCAGAAGAGGCGCTCTCGCCCGGACAGTCTCCCCATGCTCGAGGCTGCCTGCTCCCGCGAACTGCCTCGCAGCACCAGCCCCAGGGCAACGGCACGGTGCGCCGGCGGGGTGGCCCGTGCGATCGCGCGTCGCATGTGGGCCCATTCGGCAGCCGAGAGCCGCAGGGCGACGAGCGGCACGAGCACGTCCTCCCGCGCAGCCAGATAGGCCGCCAGACAACGGCGATACTCATCAAGCCATTCGCGCAACGGATGCACGGAGGCCGGGGCCGGTTGCTCGAGCCACTCCCGGAGATAGCGACGGACGATCGGCTCGCGCCCGGCCAGATCGGCGTACAGCTCAGGAAACGGGTCGAGCAACACGGCCTGACCGCGCCGCCTCAACAACGGCAACACCTGGCGTTCCTCGACATCTCGCTGAGCAGCGACCACGGCCAGGATGCCCCCGACCCAGGTCCCGAGAGCATTGGCGCGCCCCCACTCGGGCTGCGCGTCCGTCAGCCAACGGTCCACATCCTCGAGCCCCCGCTGCAGCGCCCGGTGTCCCAACGGCAACTCCCACATCGCGTCGAGAGCCGGATCCCACGGCTCCCGCACCTGCACCACCACGTCGAATCCCTCCGCCTCGGCCCTGATGGCCCGATTGTCGACGCCACCCCGCTCGGGCGCATCCGTGCCAGCACTGAATCGTGGGGAGCAACACGTGGACACCCTGTTGGCTGGCGGCCGATAATCCTGCCATGGCGATGCTCTGTCGGCCTGCGCCGAATCCTGTCGCCACCACTGTGCTGCTGGCGGGCGTCGCTCTCTGCCTGGCCACCATGTCGTGGCGGCTGGCCGGCCCGACGACGGTCGGTCTCGCGGCCACTGCTGCCGGTCTGCTGCTCCTGGTCGCCGGCACTGCCGCCCACCGGCAACAGCCCACCAATCGAATCGGGCTCCTGATGGCAGCGGCCGGCTGCGCGATCTTCTCCGAGGATCTGGTGATGGCCCACCATGGGTTGCTGCACACCCTCGGGCTGATCATGGTCGAGGCGTCCACTCCCCTGCTGGTGCACGCAGTGCTGGCTTTCCCCCGGGGGCGGCTCGAGAGCCTGCCGGCACGCATCCTTGTCGTCGCGGCCTATGTCATCTCGTTCGGTGGCTCCACCGCACAGGCGCTCTTCGACGGGTCGGCACCGATCGACCTCGAATACAACCGGCTGCTGTGGCACAACGATCCCGCGACCCAGATGTTCCTCAGCAATGGTCAGGGGGTCGCGACCGGACTGCTGGGTCTGCTGATCGGGGCCATCGCGGTGCATCGCGCCATTCGGGCCCAGGGCGGTGATCGTCCGTTCATGGTGCTGCTGGCGACGGGTGCCGCTGCCGGGACGGCGCTGAACATGCTGGTGGAGCTGGCGCCCAGGACGTCACCGGTCAAGGCGACCTTCCTGATCATTTTCTATGCGGTGATCATGGCGTTCTCCATCGGTTTGCTGATGTTCCTCGACAGGTTTGCCGATGGGCTGGGCACGATCACGCAACTCGCCCGGCACATCGTCCCGGGCCAGTCTCTGGCCACGACCGAGGCGCTCGTCCGCCGGAGTTTGCGCGACCCGGTCCTCCGTCTCGGGGTTCTGCAGGAGTCCAGCGGGGTGCATCTCGATCATCGCGGTGCCCTGCTCCCCTCGGCTCATCCGCCGGCGGTGGCCCGCGAGAACTACGGACCGGTGGCGGCCACTTATTGGGACAACGGTTTCGTGCCCCCGAGCCTGGTCGTCGCAGCCCTCTCCGTGGTCGACGCGGCGCGCGCGGCCGATCGAGCCGTCATGGAGGCGCAGGCCGACCTGCGGCGCAATCTCCATGACGGAGCCCAACAGCGGCTGACAGCACTCGCGCTCCGCCTGCACATGTTGGAAACCGGCGCGATCGTCGGCGCCCCCACCACCTGGGCGCAGACCCGCCAGGAGGTTGAGCTGGCCAGTGCCGAACTCCGTCGGCTGGCGCGCGGAGAGGCTCCCGAGGGCCTCGAGGCGGGATTGGTCGCTGCGCTCCACGGGCTTGCCGCCCGCTCACCGGTTCCGCTGGAACTCACGACACACGTGGCCGATGAGCTGCCGGACGACATCGCGGCCACGGCCTATTTCGTGGTCGCGGAGGGCGTCACCAACGCGATCCGTCACGGCGCAGCGACCCACGTCCGGGTCCATGTCGACGCCGCCGGCAGCACACTGACGATCGGGGTGGCCGACGACGGCACCGGAGGTGCGCGGGTCGTGCCCGGAGGCGGCCTCGCCGGACTCGCAGGCAGAATCGCCCGACTCGGGGGCACACTCACGGTGACCGATGCCAGCCCGACCCGACTGCTCGTCAATCTGCCCCTCCCGGAGACACCATGCGCATAGTGCTGGCCGATGACGCCGAGCTGCTCCGGTCTGCCCTCGTGACCCTGCTCACCCACCACGGATGCACGGTCGTCGGGGAGGCCGCCACCGCGGCGGAGGCGATTCGACTCACGCTGGCCGAACGGCCCGACCTGGCCCTGCTGGATGTCCGCATGCCACCGGCCCGGAGCAACGAAGGCATTCTGGCCGCGCACCGGATCCGCGCAGAGGCCCCGGACGTGGCGATCCTGCTGCTCTCCCAGGAAGTGATCCTGGACGGGCTGCCGGAACTCCTGGCCACGGGAACCCGCGTCGGCTATCTGCTGAAGGAGACCGTGGGCGGCATCACTGGCCTCCTGGACGCCATGCGGCGACTGGAGGCGGGTGGCGTGGTGATCGACCCGCTCGTGCTCGAGCAGTTGGGGGCCATCGGCCGTGCCCGCCACGATTTGGCGACCCTGACGGAGAGGGAAGGCGAGGTGCTCGAACTCATGGCCGAAGGGTGGTCCAATCGCACGATCGCGGCCCGCCTCCAGTTGAGTGAACGCACCATCGAGTCCCATGTGCGGTCGATCTTCCTGCGTCTCGACGTGCCCTCGGAGGACCAGACGAACCGCCGCGTGGCAGCCGTGCTGACCCACCTCGCCGGACGCCCGGGCCGACGGAATTCCTGAGACCCCACCTCCGGCACGGGGACCGGTCACTAGGGTGCGTCAGGTGTCGACGAACGTGAACAAGAGCAAGCCCACCCTGGCTGTCATCGGTGGGGACGGAATCGGGCCGGAAGTCGTGGCCGAGGGTCTCAAGGTCCTCGACGCCGTGGCCGGCGCGGACGCCTTCGAGAAGGTGGACTACGACCTCGGCGCGGAACGCTGGCTGCGCACCGGAGAGGTCCTGCCCGACTCGGTGGTCGAGGAGCTCAAGCAGGCCGACGTGATCCTGCTGGGCGCGGTGGGTGCTGCCCCCGGCGATACCCGGATCCCCTCCGGCATTCTCGAGCGTGGCCTGCTGCTGCGGCTCCGCTTCCTGTTCGATCACTACGTCAACCTGCGCCCATCGAAGATCTATCCGGGCATGCCCGTCCCGCTCGCCGATCACGTGATCGACGGCAAGAACGTCGACTTCCTCATCGTCCGGGAGGGCACCGAGGGCCTCTATTGCGGCAATGGTGGCGTGGTTCGCCAGGGTACGCAGAACGAGATCGCCACCGAGGTCAGCGTCAACACCGCCCTGGGCGTCGAGCGCATCATCCGCGACGCCTTCATCCGTGCCACCAAGCGCCGCAATCACATCACCCTGGTTCACAAACACAACGTGCTCGTCAACGCCGGTGGCCTGTGGCGTCGCTACTTCGAGACCATCGCCGCGGAATATCCGCAGGTCCAGACCGACTATCTGCACATCGACGCCGCCACGATCTTCCTGGCTACCGATCCGGCCCGCTTCGATGTCATCGTGACCGACAACCTGTTCGGTGACATCCTGACCGACCTGGCGGGCGCGGTGACCGGTGGCATCGGCCTGGCTGCAAGCGGCAACATCAACCCCGAGGGCATCTTCCCGTCGATGTTCGAGCCGGTCCATGGCTCGGCTCCGGATATCGCCGGCCAGCAGCTCGCCGACCCCACCGCCGCAATCCTGTCGACCGCGATGATGCTCGATCACCTGGGTCGGACCGATGAGGCCCGGCGCGTCGAAGAAGCCGTCAACGCCGACATCATCGAGCGTGGCCGCGATCGTCGCAGCACCGCCGGTGTGGGCGACGCGATCGCAGCACGCCTGTGATGCTGCCGACACGCTGACCGCAGCACTGAGGGGCCGGGGGTTCTCCCCCGGCCCCTCAGCTGTTGATGGGACGTTTCGGTCCGAGGACCGCGTGACTGCCCCCGGTCAGGCCTCGGCCCGCGTGGGCACCTCCGGCTGCTGGAGCGACTGCGGCATGCGGCGCCGACGACGGGGCGCGGCTCCGGGCTCGCGCCGGTCGGACTGCTCGGTCCATTCCTTCGGATACATGTCGTACACGGGTGCTCCCCTGAGGTTGGGTCGGGAAAGACGGTTGGCTACCAAGAAGATAGTAGGGCTACCGAGGAAATGCTAGGGCCCCCTAGGGAATCGCTGATCATCGGGGGTACGGCGCGCTGGACTGCGCACCGGTCCCTTGAAGTGAGTCCTGGCTCCTCAGGAGGGCCCTGGGACTGGCCCTCCTGCCCGAGGTCCGGCCGTTCTGGCCGGTTCGGGGCAGGCTACCGCCGTGCCGTCACCCCATCAGGGCGACGGCACGCGCCCGCATCAGCCAGTTCGCTGAGGCGAACAGGACGTGGAGGTGGTTCAGGTTCTTGCCGATCCCTCGATATCTGGTCTTGGTGAACCCGAAGTCCCTCTTGATGACCAGGAACGGATGCTCAACCTTCGCCCGCACACCAGCTTGTCGCGACGCGGTCCGTCGGTCGTGCGCGGCCATCGTCTTCAACCTGCCCTTGCGTTCGGCCACTCGGAACTCCACGGTCGAGAGGTGCTCATCCCCGGCAACCTCGGGTCTCTTCTGCACACCCTGGTAGCCGGCGTCGGCGTAGACGACCTCGTCATCATCACGCACCAGGTTCACGGTCTCGTCGAGATCGTGGACGTTCGCGGCCGTGGCGCTCACGGTGTGGACGTACCCGGTACCGGCATCAACACCGATGTGGGCCTTGAACCCGAAATGCCACTGGTTGCCCTTCTTCGTCTGATGCATCTCCGGATCCCTGGTACCGGCGGCGTTCTTGGTCGAGGACGGTGCAGCGATGATCGTAGCGTCCACGATCGACCCGCCCCGCATGATCCACCCCTGGGCATCGAAGATCTCGTTCTGCGACGCCAGCAGCTTCTCGCCCAACCCGTGGGTCTCCACCAGGTGTCGAAAGTGCAGCAGGGTGGTGGCATCCGGGGTCTGCTCGACCCCGAAGTCCAGGCCCATGAACTTCCGCATCGCATACGAGTCGTAGATCGCGTCCTCGATGCCTTCGTCGGACAGCGAGAACCACGCCTGGAGCAGATACATCCGCAGCATCGTCTCCAACGGCTTGGGCTTACGTCCCTTCTTCCCGTCGTAATAGTGAGGCTCGATCACCGCGACCCAGACCGGCCACGGGATCGTGGCGTCCATCTGATCCAGGAACTCCTCACGGCGAGAGACCCGCCGCCGGTTGCCGTACTCGATGTCAGTGAACGAAGGCTGCTCAGATCGCATGCCCCGATTATTTCCGGCCCGGGCCCCGCAGTCACGACGCCGCACGGTCCCGCCGCGGCGAGAAAATCAGTGATTCCCTA
>CAZEVN010000024.1:0-40786 GCA_964515145.1 uncultured Enemella sp. | reverse complement strand
TTTCTACGTCAACCCGCCGTCCTCACCCACCCGCGCCATGAAAGCCCCGGGCTAGAGTTCGCACTCGACTCTGTGGCGGACGTGGAACGGTTCATCGAGAATCGCTAGCCGGACCGAGTCAGTCGTCGCTATCGGCATCCTCGTCGCTCGCGGTCATGCTGAAATCGTTCACGAAGAAGGTCGCTGCGGTGATCGGAGCGGTGGCGGGCGCACCAGTTGTGGACGCTTGTGCAGGCTTGGGCGGGCCACCGGGGGTGACCGGGCGTACGCCTTCGCCCATCGCCTTCTGGATCGCCTCGGCGATGGCGTTCTGCCCGGGCTTGAACTTGCGTACCTCAGCCATGGCCCAATCCTAGACCGCGCTCGCGGCAGAACGACGATACAGAAATGTCACAGAGCCCGTCTAGGGTGAGGGCCGTCGTCGTTCTCGTGGAGGAGTTCCACCGGTGAGTGCGGTTTTCAGCTTCCTCGCTGATATGCCCCTGATCCATCTGTTCCTGTGCGTCGGCCTCGGGGCTGCGCTGGGACACATCCCGTTCGGCAAAGTGCGCCTCGGCGCCGCCATGGTGCTGTTCGTCGCCATTGCGATCACTGCTGCTGGCGTGACCACTGGTGCCGAGATCGCCATCCCCGCTGTGGTCGGCGACCTCGGCCTGGCGCTGTTCGCCTTCGCGATCGGCATCACCTCGGGACCCAGCTTCTTCCATTCGCTGAAATCCTCGTGGCCCCTCATGCTCGGCGTGGGGGTGATATTGATCGCGGCCGGAGTGGTGGCGGTGCCGGTGGGCCGGTTGCTCGGATTGAGCACCGACACGATCGCAGGAACGTACGCGGGCGCGCTGACGAATACCCCGGCGCTGGCGGCGGCTGGCGGTACCCCTGAGGCCACGGTCGGCTATTCGGTCGCGTATCTCTTTGGCGTCATCGGCATCCTGCTCGCTATTTCCGCTGCGCTGGCCTACCGGAAGAAGGACGCCGACACGCCCCAAGAACTCATGGAGATGGCCGTCCGCGTAGAGCGGACGGACAAGCCGGTGGCCGACGAGATCGTGAAGGTCCACGACGGCCAGGTGCATTTCAACCGGATTCGTCGCACCGAGGATGGGCCGACAGAACTCGTCGACCCGGGCGACCATCTGGAGAAGGGTGACGTCATCACCGTCGTCGGCCCTGCCGACGAGGTCAAACAGGTTGCCCACGAGCTAGGTCACCGGTCGTCCCACCACCTATCCGACGACCGCCGCAACCTCGACTTCCGCCGGATGACGATCTCCAACCCGAAGATCGCCGGGCGCGAGATCCGCGCACTCCACCTGGAGAAGCGCTTCGGCGCCACGATCTCGCGTATCCGCCGGGGCGACATCGACATGGTCGCGATGCCCGATTCGGTCCTGCAGCTCGGTGACCGCATCCGCGTCGTCGTGCATCGCGACAATATGGACAAGGTCACCCATTACTTCGGCGACTCGACCCGTGGCCTCTCCGACATCAACCCGATCGCCGGTGGCGTAGGGCTCACGTTGGGCCTGATCCTCGGCCACATTCCTCTCCCGCTCCCCGGTGGCGGCACCTTCACGATCGGCGCAGCCGCGGGCGCGCTCATCCTCGGCCTGATCATGGGGCGGGTCGGTCGCATCGGCCGGGTGATCACGACCCTTCCCTACACCGCCGCGATGACGTTGACCGAGTTCGGATTGCTGGTGTTCCTGGCGTACGCAGGCACCCGCGCCGGCGGTCAGATCCTCGAGGCGTTCACGTCTGGTGCCTGGTGGCGGATTCTGCTTCTTGGCGCGGTCATCACCGCGACCATGGGTGTGCTGATCTATGTCGTCGGACGCTGGGTCTTCAAGCAGGGCGGCACGCGGCTTTCCGGCATGATCGCGGGCCTGCAGACCCAGCCGGCGCTCCTGGCGTACGCCAACGGCCGCACGAACTTCGATCCGCGCATCGGGTTGGGGTATGCGCTGGCGTACCCGACCGCCATGGTGACCAAGATCCTGGTCGCAACGATCCTGGCGGCGCTCTGACGTGCGGCTCGTCTGGCCCGACCTTGCACGGGGTCTAGCGGTCCTGTCGATGCTCATCGCCCACGTGGCCCCGGGTGGCGGCGTCCCTGTCCTGTCGGAGTTCCTGACTGCCGCCCTGTTCGCGTGCTTGGTCTTCGTTTCCCTGGCGCTCAGCTGGTTCAACCGAAAGGTGAGCTTCGGGCGTTGGGCGATCATCCAGGGCATGCGCGGGGTGATCCTGGTTGTCGTCGGAGAGTTGCTCCAGCCGCTCTATGCCCAGATTGTCGTCGTGCTCCAGGCGCTCGGGCTCCTCACTGTCGTTGGCGCAGTCCTGGTCCCACTCGTGGCGAAGCGTCCACGCGTCGCCCTGGGTCTTGCCCTGGTGCTCTCCGTGGCGAGCCCCGTGGTCATGGATGGCGCGCGATCATTGCCGGTCTCCTCCCCGTTCCTGGCCTGGTGGGTCGATCTCCTCTTCACAGGCACGTCGTATCGCCTGTCCACGTTTCTCGTCTTCGGGCTGGTGGGCGTGGTGTTGCTCGGTCTGATCCGATCCAATGCGTGGTCCACGCGCAGGGGGATTTTGTTCGCGGCCGGTGTGACCGTGACGGCGGTGCTCGTGCTCGCGGCAGATCAGCTGACCGCACAGCGACTGGACCCCTACTCCGGCAGCACGCTCGAGATCCTCTTCAACTCGCTCCTCGTCGCGGTCGTTGTCCTGTGGTCCGCGGTCCTTGAGAGCCGCTTCGGCTCCGACAGGACTGACCGGTTCCTCGCGCCGGTCACGGCGACTGGGCGAATGGCGTTCACTGCCTACGTCCTGCAGATCCTGATCCTCGCGCTCACTGTCCGGCTCTTCCTCAATGGCGGCCGGGACGACAGTTGGATCGTGCTGGGGGCGCTCACTGTTCTCATCGTCGGTTTCTGTTGGCTGTGGGAGCGGCTCGGCTGGCCGCGACCGCTTGAATCCCTGCTGCGTCTGCCCCAGCTCTTGCTCCAGCCCCGGACAGCGAACGATCTGGGGACTGCAGGGAGCAAGCGACGGGTCTAGGCTCAGGTCCATGCGCCTGGCGAAGATCTCCCTGCACACGTCTCCCTATACGGCGCTCGGCACTGGCGACGGCGGCGGGATGAATGTTGTGGTGAAGCAGCAGGCCGAGGCGCTCGGACGGTTGGGTCACCGGGTTGAGCTGTTCACCCGGCGTGACGACCCGGAGACGCCGGAGATCATGGAGACCGCGCCTGGGGTGCGCCTGCATACGCTCGACGCCGGGCCCGCCAAGCCGCTGCCCAAGAGCCGCATCGACGATCACCTGGATCAGTTCACCCAGGGACTGCGTCGGCGCCTGCGCGAGCTCAAAGTGGTGGAAGAGCCCGTCGAGTTGATCCACTCCCACCACTGGATGTCCGGTGTGGCGGCGCTACCGATCGCGCGCGAATTCGGCGTACCCCATGTCCAGAGCTATCACTCCGTGGCCGCCCTGCCTGACCATCCGCTGTCCGACGGTGAGCCCCCGGAGTCGCCCGATCGGGTGCCGGGGGAGGCCCTGATCGCGCGGGAGTCCGACCTGGTGCTCGCGGTGTCGAACGCCGAGGCCCGCACGGTGATCGGGCGCTGCGGCGCCGACCCGGCCCGCGTACAGGTTCTGCACCCCGGCGTCGACACCGAGTTGTTCCATCCGCTCGAGGCCGGGGAGACCGGCTGGCGGTGCTGCGACATGGGCCGCCCCTATCTGCTGTTCGCCGCGCGGCTGCAACCGTTGAAAGGGCCCGATCTGGCGCTTGAGGCGCTCGCGCTAATTCCCGAGCGGTTCCGGCCTCACCTGGTCATCGCGGGTGAAGTGTCGGCCGACTTCCGGGACTACCACGCCGACATCGAGCACCTGGCGCATCAGCTGGGCGTCGCGGGTGATGTGGTCTATTCCGGCTCGCGCCCGCGCCCGGAGTTCGCCGCGATGATGCGCGGCGCTCGGTTGTTGCTGGTGCCGTCGCATTCCGAGACGTTCGGGCTCGTGGCGCTCGAAGCCTCTGCATCAGGCGTACCCGTGGTAAGTTCTGCGGCTGGCGGTCTCGTCGAGGCCGTCCATGACGGTCAATCCGGAATCGTCGTTCCCAGCCGCGATCCGATGGAGTGGGCAGAGACGATTACGCGCCTGTTGCTCGATACCGAGGAACACGCCCGTCTCTCAGCCGGCGGTCTGCGACGGGTCGAGGGTCAGGATTGGCTCAGCGTGAGCGAGCGGCTGGCCGACGTGTATCAGGCCATGGTCGCGACAGGAGTGGCGGGATGAGCGTGTTCGATGGGGTACGCCGAGTCCTGTTCGTGCATGCCCACCCCGATGACGAAACCCTGGCCACCGGCGCGCTGATCGTCGAACTGGTGTCACGCGGGATCGAGTGCGTCGTGCTGACCTCCACGCGTGGGGAACAGGGCGGCATCGTCGAGGGCCGCTTCGAAGGGCTGGCGGGAGAGGCATTCGTGGAGCGCCGGGAGGTCGAACTCGCCGGCGCGCTGGCCGAGCTGGGCGCAGGGAAGCCGATGTTCCTCGGCGACCCGCCCGCACGGGCCGACGCCCTGCCACCGAGGCGGTATGTGGATTCGGGGATGGAATGGGTACGCCCCGGCCTCGCGGGACCTGCCGACGATGCGGGTCCGGACTCGCTGACCGCTGCTGATGAATACGAGGCGATCGCGGATCTCGTTGCGGGGATCAAGGCCGTCGCGCCCGATCTGGTCATCACCTATGACGATGCCGGCGGCTATGGCCACCCGGATCATGTCGCCTGCCATCACCTGACCCGCGCTGCGTGCGCAGAGGCGGGCGTACCTTTCGTCGAAGTCCTCTCCGATCCTGACGCTCCGGGGGAGTGGCTCGACCTGCAGAAGCACCTGCCAACCGTCGCCGCCGCGCTCGAACACCACCAGACGCAGGTGACGGTCGACGTCCCGGATGTCATCCATTCCGGCGGGCAGCGGGAGCCGATCCAGTTGCGGATGGGGCTGAGGGCGGTCTGAGGCTTCGAGACGGCCGCAGGCGGCCTCCTCAGCCGACGGCATGACCCAGGTCATGGGTGGAGCGCGGAAGACGTGCTGGACGGCATGGGCTGAGTGGGCCCACGGCTGCCTAGGTTGAGGCTTGACCCCGAATGCAGCAGGAGCAGGCCCATGATCGTCGCGGACCGGATCGAGCACGCCTACCAAGCCGGAGATCGGCGCGTACCGATCCTGCATGGCATCAGCCTTCAGGTGAACCAGGGCGAGATGGTCGCGGTGATGGGGCCGTCGGGTTCGGGCAAGTCGACGCTGCTCTATTGCCTGGCCGGGCTGATTCGGCCGACGGGCGGGGAGACGAGCCTGAACGGTACGCGGATCTCGGAGCTCAGCGACACGATGCTGGCGAAGCTGAGGCGTACGGATGTGGGCTTCGTTTTCCAGTCCTACAACCTCATGCCCACGCTGAGCGGGTTCGAGAACGTCGCCCTGCCGTTCCGCCTCGGCAAGCGCCCCGTCCCGACCGAGCAGATCCGCCAGGTCCTCGAGACGGTCGGGCTCGGCCATCGGGCCGAGGCCCTGCCGTCAGCGATGTCCGGCGGCGAGCAGCAGCGCGTGGCTTTGGCTCGGGTGCTCGCCCAGCGCGCGCCGGTCGTGTTCGCCGATGAACCGACCGGTGCCCTCGACACCCGCACCGGTGTGATCGTCCTCGACGAGCTGGTCAATCTCGCCCACACGGAGGGCCATTGCGTCCTCACCGTGACCCACGATCCGAGCGTTGCCGCGCGCTGTGACCGCGTACTTTTCCTCTTCAACGGACGCCTCGCCCGCGAGCTCCGCAACCCCACCGCCGAGCAGGTAGCCGGCATCATGACCGAACTCACCGCCGAGGTCGAGGCGGCAGCCGAGGTTTCGACAGGCTCAACCGACGGGGGCGCGCGATGAGACAGGTCTACGTCGCGGAGATCAAGGCGTCCTGGCTGACGTGGCTGGGGGTGTCGCTCACGTTCATCGCCGCCAACTATGGCCTCGCGGTGGGGTTCCTCTATATCGCGACGGGCATCCAGGGGTACGCCAACGGGGTCATGTCCGAGATGAACCTCACCCAGTTCGCCTTCCTGGGCGCCATCAACATCTTCTTCGGCTCGATCGTCGGCGCGGCCGTCATCGGCGCGTCGACCGCTTTGGTCATCGCCTCGCGGCGCGGGGCCTTCGCCCGCCTCGCCCTCGTTGGCGCCACCCCCGGCCAGGTCGTCAAGGTCGTGATGACCCAGCTCGTAGTGGTCACCATCGCCTGTGCGGTGATCGGCGACCTGTTGGCCGCCGTCACGTTCCCGATCTATGTCATGGCAGAGGCCTCCGACCGGGAGATGGCCGTGCCATCGGTCTCTCAGGCCCCGTGGGCGTACCTCGGAGCGAACGCCCTCTGCATCCTCGTCGCCCTGATCGGCGGCTGGAAGCAGGCGCGGGCCGCAAGCCGGATCCC
Organism: uncultured Enemella sp.; assembly: GCA_964515145.1. Taxonomy (GTDB): domain Bacteria; phylum Actinomycetota; class Actinomycetes; order Propionibacteriales; family Propionibacteriaceae; genus Enemella. Next base: position 34,305 of record CAZEVN010000024.1, on the reverse strand, counting down.
TCCCGTCGAGGCGCTTCGGCCCGTCCGGGAGACGACGGCGGCCGTGCGGCGCCGCAGCTGGATCCTGCGCGGCCTGGTGATCGCTGGCTGTCTGTTCATCATCGTCGCCTGTTTCGCCGGCTTCCCCGGCGTGGCGGAGATGGCCGGCAGCAACGCCGGCGAGATCGCCATGCAGTTGTCCGTCCTGCTGCTGGTGGTCACCGGATTGGCCATCGCCGCCGCGGGACCCTCCGCCCTCGCCGCCTTCGCGCGCGCCTGGGCAGGGCTGCTCCCCAGCCCGGGTGGGGTGTGGCACCTGACGCGCTCGACGGTACGCATCCGTGCCGACCGCTTTGCCCGCAGCGTCACCCCCATCATGTTCGCCATCGGCCTGATGATCGGAATGATCGGCATGATCGGGACCCTCGAAGCCAGCATGCTCGCCTCAGGCCGGCCTCTCGATCTGTCCTCCTCCGGCCCGTGGGCGATCTTCAGCTTGATCGGATCGCCGCTCATCATCGCCTTCGCCGGCTCCGTCGGCGGCCTCATCATGATGTCCCGACAGCGTGATGCCGAGCTGGCCTTGGCCTCGATCGTCGGTGCCACGCCGTCCCAGCGCGTGCTGATGTCCCTGTTCGAGGCGCTGCTGATCACCGTGACCGGCGTACTCGCGGGATTGCTCATGGCTGCCATGTCCGTCGGCTTCATGACGTACGCCATCAACCTGGTCCTGGGCGTCGCCGTTCTCGCCATTCCTGTCGGACTGCTGCTCGCGGTCGTCGGCGTGTGTCTTGTCATCGCCATCGCCGCGACTGTGCTGCCCATCCTGCCTGCGCTCAACAAGCCTGCGCCCGCCGTCATCGCGAGGTTGGTGTCGGAGTAGGGGGCTTCGAGACGCTCGTACCTCGCTCCTCAGCCGACGTGGCGGGAGCGTCTCGAAGGGCCTTCTCAGCCGGTGAATCCCCACCTTCGTGGCACACTGGGCCAGCGTGAGTCCCCTCGTGATCCAGTGGCCCGAGATCGACCCGGTCGCGTTCCGGATCGGTCCGCTGTCGGTGCACTGGTATGCACTGATGTATCTGCTCGCCTTCGGCGTCGGCTATCTGTTGCTGCGTCGTCGGTTGCATCATCAGCCGTACGCCCGCATCACCAGCCCCGAGCCGTGGAAACGCGAACACATCGAGGACCTGCTGTTCGTCGCGATCACCGGCGTGATCGTCGGCGGACGCCTGGGTTATTGCCTGTTCTACAAGCCCGCGCAATATCTCGCCGACCCGCTGTCGATCCTCTATCTGTGGGAAGGCGGGATGAGCTTCCACGGCGGCGCGATCGGCGTCGCCCTCGGCCTGCTCATCTATGCCTGGCGCAAGAAGCGCCCGTTCCTCGAGGTGACCGACCTGCTCGTCCCGGCCGCCCCGCTCGGGCTCGCCGCCGGGCGCCTCGGCAACTTCATCAACGGAGAACTCTGGGGCCGCGCCGCCGACCCGAGCCTGCCGTGGGCCATGACCTTCCCGGCCGCCGGGCCGGATCCGCGCCACCCGTCGCAGCTGTATCAGTTCATGGGCGAGGGTCTGCTTCTGGCGGTGTTGCTGTGGTTGTACGCCCGCAAGGAACGCTCCCGCGGCCAGGTCTCGGCGATGTTCCTGATCGGCTATGGCGTCTTCCGATTCCTGGCGGAATGGTTCCGGGAGCCGGATGATTTCCTGGGTACGCTCGGCCTCGGCCTCTCGATGGGGCAGTGGCTCTCTGTCCCGATGATCCTCGGCGGCATCGGCCTCTGGCTCTGGGCCAAGCGGGCCAATATCCACCCGCCGGCCCACGCGATCGTCGAGGACGCCGAGGACGCGACGGACGAGCGTACCCCCGAGGAACGCGACTGAAACGCGAATGCAACGAACTGCTCTGATCATGGAAGGATGGCGGCCATGAGTCCCGACCTGCTCGCCGGCCGCTACGAGCTGACCGAGCGCATCGCCAGCGGCGGAATGGGGCACGTCTGGCGCGGGCGCGACCGCATCCTCGAGCGCATCGTCGCGATCAAGACGGTCGATCTCTCGGCGCAGGACGATACGGCTCGCGAGCGTTTCCGGCGCGAAGCCGTGGCCACCGCCGGGCTGTCGGCGCCCAACATCGTGCAGGTCTATGACGCGGGCATCGATGGCACGATGGCCTACCTCGTCATGGAGCTCCTGACCGGTCCGACCCTGTCGCGGGTGATCCACGACCATGGCCCGCTCGACATCCAGACCGGGCTCCAGGTCGCCCGCGAGGTGGCCCTGGCGCTGCTGTCGGCCCATCACATCGGGGTGGTCCACCGCGACATCAAGCCCGGCAACGTGATGTTCCACGACAACCAGGTGAAGCTCGTCGACTTCGGCATCGCGCAGCTGGCCCGCAACATGGGGGCCGCGCTGACCGCGCCGGCGACTGCTCTGGGCACGGCCGCGTACATGTCGCCCGAACAGGCCACTGGCGAGGGCGCCACCGACAAGTCGGACTGGTATGCCTTCGGCTGCCTCCTCATGACCATCTTCACCGGCGACCCGCCGTTTAAGGGCGAGGCTCTGGCCGTCGCGTCGCAACAGATCAACTCCAAGCCGCCCTATGTGTCCGACCGCCGCCACGATGCGCCGCCGGCGCTGGACCAGCTCGTCGCGCGGCTGCTGGAGAAGGAACCGGTCGACCGGCCCACGGGCCAGGAGGTCGTCGACCAGCTGCGCCTGCTCGAGGTCGACCCGAACGCCGGCACCGTGCTGATGCCCGTGACCGCGCCGGCCCAGACAAGTGTCCTGCCGCCCAGCGCGCCCGCCGATCCGTCGCCCTATCGGCGGTCGTTCGGCGAGAGCGCGGACGATGAGATCCCGTCGCGGCCGGCTCCCGTCGTGCCCGCGCCGCCACCACCGCCGCAACGGGCCGTGGTGCCCGATCGCTCGCGGCCGAAGAAGTCGGCCTGGCCCCTCGTGGTGGTCCTGCTGCTGATCCTTGCGATCGGGCTCGCTGGGGCGTACCTCCTGCTGGGCGACCGCACCCCCGGCAACGTGACCGCGACCGCGAGTCCGACGGCCGTGCCGAGTGTGACGCGCGTGACGACCACCGCCCGGCCGCCCACGAGCCGGCGGGCCCCGACACCGACCCAGACCCGAACGCGGACGACCGAGCCGACGCCGACAAGGTCGGCGACGGAGAGTACGCCAGGGTTCACTCCGAGCGGCAACGACGATGACAACACCGGCAGATCCCAGGCGGCGGCTGCGGTCGAGAGCGCGATCGGTCAGGTGGGGAGCCAGACCGCGCGGGCCGTCCTGGAGCCCATGTGGGTCTCGGCGCAGGTGACCGGCGACGGCGGGCAACTGCTCGACATGTGCGACGAGTTCGAAAAACAGGGACTGATCACCAAGTCCGAGCACAAGTCCATCGAAGACGCCGTGAAGGACTGGGAAGATGCGTGAGATGACCCTGCCCAAGCAGGAGGTCGACAAGCCCGGCGTCCCCTGGGGCGTGATCGCACCACTGCTGGCGGCGGCGTTCGTGGTCATTCTCAATGAGACGACTATGGCTGTGGCGCTGCCGGCGTTGATGCATGATCTCGACATCTCCGCCCAGACCGCTCAGTGGGTATCCACCGGGTTCATGCTGGCCATGGCGGTTGTCATTCCGACGACCGGCTTCCTGATGCACCGGTTCACCACGCGCCAGATCTATGCCCTGGCGATGGGACTGTTCACCTTCGGCACCGTGCTGGCGATCATCGCGCCCGGATTCGGGCCGCTGCTCGTCGCCCGGGTCGTCCAGGGCAGCGGCACCGCGATCATGATGCCCCTGCTGATGACGACCATCATGATGCTCGTGCCCGTCGCCCGACGCGGCCAGATCATGGGCTTCACCTCGATCGTCATCGCGATGGCGCCGGCGCTGGGGCCGACGGTGTCGGGTGTGATCCTGAGGTTCGGCGGCTGGCGGTGGATCTTCGGTGTGATGTTGCCGATCGCCCTGCTCGTCCTGGTCATCGGCCTGTGGCGCCTGCGCAATGTGGGCGAGCGTCGCGACCAGAAACTCGACGTGATCTCGATCGTGCTGTCGGGTCTGGGCTTCGGCGGACTGGTGTTCGCCCTCAACCAGGTCGGCAGCCCCGAGGGCGCGCGTACGCTCATCGCGTCGCTGGCCGTGGGCGCGGTGAGCCTGGCGCTGTTCGTAGTGCGTCAGCTGCGCCTGCAGCGGATCGACGCGCCCTTCCTCGACCTTCGTACCTTCGCCCACCGCAACTTCTCCGTCGGCATCGGCATCCTGACCGTCGGCTTCCTGTCTCTCATGGGTGTCGCGCTGGTCTATCCGATCTATCTGCAGGACGTGCGCGGCCTCGACACCATGACCACCGGACTGTTGCTGTTGCCAGGCGGGTTCGCGATGGGGTTGTTGGGCCCGGTCATCGGTCGCCTCTATGACCGCTGGGGGGCACGCGTATTGGTGGTGCCGGCCGCTGCGGTGATGACGCTGATGGTGTTCTCGCTGACGTGGGTGACCTCGGCGAGTACGCCCCTGTGGGTGTTGTTGGCCGTCCATGTGGTGCTCAGCCTGGCGCTGTCGTTCATGTTCACGCCGACCTTCACTGCGGCGCTCAACGATCTCGAACCGAGGCTCTATGCCGATGGGTCCGCCCTGTTGGGCACGCTCCAACAGGTGGGCGGGGCCGCCGGTGCGGCGCTGCTCATCACGGTGATGGCCCAGCGCGCGGCCGCCGAAACGGGTGCGGGAATGGGGCCGGTGGAGGCGTTGCTGGAGGGTACGCACGCGACCTTCACCCTGGCCGGGTTCATCGCCGCGGCGGCGATCGTGTTGGGGTTCCTGTTGAAGCCGACCAAGGTGCCCGAGCCGATGGAAGTGGAGATCCACTGAGTTTTCTGGTGTGGGAGCCACACCCGCGGGGACTCGATCCGCGGTGCTCGGTAAGTGCCCCGCGGGACGGGGCACTTACCGAGCGCGTACAACCTCGACTTTGTCGGGTGGATGCCGGGCGGAGACTCGTGTCAGGTCACATGGGCGCGTGGGGTTCGCCGACACGTCTGATCAGGCGGACCCGCGGAACTTGCCGCCGACCCAGCGGCCGAAGTCGTTGACCCCGTCGCCGAGGTCACGCATGAGCTTGGCGATCGAGTCCTGGCTCTCGCGGAACGCGGTGGCATAGGAGTCGGCGGCTGCGGCGGCCTCCTCCGAGATGCGGGCATCGCGATCCTGTGAACGGCGGGGATAGTTGCCGGCGAGGATGTCGGCGTACTGTCCCGAATCCACCCACCGGCGCAACTCGCCCGCGCGGACCACGTTCATCGGGTGGGTCGCGTTCTCGACGAGCATGAACTTCATGACGGAGTCGCGGAGGTCTTCGGTCTCCTCGTATTCCTTCGCCTGCTGGAGGAATTCGGTCTGGTCGAGGTCTTCGAGGTGGCCGCCGGAGGCGACCTTCATCTGGACGCGGATCGCCGCGGCGACGTCCTGGGTCGCGAGCAGTCCGGCGCGGTCGCTGGAGAGTTCGGCCTTGCGGGCCCACTCCGACAGGGCGGCGCTGATGGCGCGGATGCCCCAATAGCCGATCGGGATGCCGGCGAAGGACGTGCCGAAACGGATCATGTAGGCGAGCAGCGTGCGATAGAGCGCGTGTCCGCTGAGCGCGTGGCCGAGCTCGTGGCCGATGACGAACCGCAGCTCGTCGTCATCCATCAGGTCCACGAGCGCGGAGTCGAGCACGATCTTGGGCGTATCCACCCCGATCGTCATCGCGTTGAGGCGCGGCGAAGCCTGGACATAGAGCTCCGGCAGGGGAGTCGGGGCATCAAGCGAGGTCGCGGCCTCGACATAGAGACGGTGAATCCGCGGGAACTGGCGTTCTGAGACGCGTACGCACGATCCCAGCAACAGCATCTTCACCATGCGCTCGTTGAGGAACCCCGACAGCTTGCGGATGAACGTGTCGAACCCGTGCAGCTTGCGCAGCGCCACGAGCGCGCCCCGGTCGGCGGGGTGTTCCCACGCGCGGGAGGAGATTTCTTTGAGCACGATGCGATTGCGGATGGGCTTGCTGTTCTCGATCACCGCTCCAGTGTGCCGCGCGTGTGGCTCAGGGCCGATCGCAGCGCCCGCCTAGCTGTCCGTGATCCCCGGTGCCTCGGGGGCATCGTGGGTGTCGGGCAGGTTGGCGAGGTGGAGTTCGGGGTCGTCCGCGCGGAAGGTGCGCACCGGTCCGGGGCCTGTCTCCGCCGTCTCGAACCGCACCGTCACGCGCCCGATCCCCGCACCCCAGACCCAGCCGGGGCCGTGCTCATCATGGGTGACATCCAGGCCGGGCAGCCAGGTGGAGGGTCGTCTTCGTGTGCGGGTGTCGGCCTGCGGGCCGGTCGGAACTCCCGCTGGAGTGGCGGTGGGGTTCCAATTGTCACTCCATGTGGGGACGGATTGAATAGTTTCATCCGGCTCCACATGCAGTGACAATTGGGCGGATTCATCGCCGACCGGGGCGGGAGACGGCCCGGTCGGACCCTCGTGGTCTGCCGGTTGCCCGGGGGAATCCACCGCGGATCCATCGGGTGCGAAGAGTTCCTCCTGAGCGAGGCGAGTAAGCCCCGCGACGCCGACGCCGATGAGGCGCACACCGTCAGTGAGATCCAGGCCGGCCAGCAGTTCTCGGGCGACCCGCGCGATGACGTCGGCGCGGTCGGTGGCACCGTCGAGGGTGCGGGAGCGGGTCCAGGTGGTGAAGTCGGGGCGGCGTACTTTCAGGGTCACCGTCCGGGCGAACAGCTTCCCGGCACGGACCCTAGTTGCGACTTCGGCGGCATCCCGCTCGACCAGCGCCGCGAGCCGGGCGGGGTCGCGCTCGTCGTGTTCGAACGTGTCCTCCACCGAGATCGACTTCGCCTCGCGCTCGGCCTCGACGGAGCGGTCGTCGCGGGCGAAGGCGAGGGCGTGCAGGTTGGTGCCCGCCGCCCTGCCGAGCTCACGGGTCAGCTCGGCGAGGGTCATGGCCTGGAGGTCGGCGACGGTGCGGACACCGAGCCGTTGGAGGCGCTCTCCGGTGGCGGGACCGACGCCGGGGATGACCCGGACGCTGAGGGGTGCGACCAGCTCGACCTCGGTGCCGTGCGGGACGATCCGGCAACCGTCGGGCTTGCCGAGCTCGGTGGCGAGCTTGGCGATGAACTTGCTCGTGCCGATGCCGATCGACGCCTTGAGTCCGCCCGTGCGCGTCGCGACCTCGGTCTTGATGTGGTGGGCCAGCTCGGTGAGGTCGTCGGTGGTGTATTCGAGGGAGCGGGTGGCCGCGGCGAGGTCGACGAAGGCCTCGTCGAGGGAGAGGGGTTCGACCAGGGGAGAGACGCTGCGGAGGACGCTCATGACCTGCCCGCTGGCCTTGCGATAGGCGGCGAACCTGACGCTGAGAAAAGCGGCGTGCGGGCAGCGGCGGCGGGCTTCGTGCATGGGCATGGCGGACCGGACCCCGAAGGTGCGGGCCTCATAGGACGCCGTCGACACCACCCCGCGCTGGCCCAGCCCGCCCACGATCACCGGCTTGCCGCGCAGCGACGGCTTGTCGCGCTGCTCGACCGCCGCGAAGAACGCATCCAGATCCAGGTGGAGGATCGACGGCCGGGTGCGCATGGGGGCATTCTGCCCGGCGCACCCGGTCGGGAGCTCAGACTCCGGTCACGCGGATATCACCCGAGGCGGTATGGAGCATCGCCGAGGCGTTCTCGTGCTCGTCTTCTGCGGCGGGGGCTTCGGCTTCGGGGAGCCCGACCATGACCGATCCACTCCAGGTCTTGAGGTCGAGCCAGGTGCGGACCCCTTCGGGTACGCCCATCGCCACGTTCCCGGAGCCGCACTTGACCAGCACCTGGCCATAGTTTGACGCCACGGTGACGTCACCGGATGCGCACCGGACTTCGGCGCGCCCGCGATTGCGGCCCAGGGTGATGTCGCCGGATCCGCTGCGGACCTGGGCGTACGCCCCGTCGGTGGCCGCGACATCGATGTCGCCGCTATCGGTGATGACTTCGGTGGACCCGGTGACCTCGGCCAGGCGGACGTCGCCGGAGTTGGTGGCGACGGAGGCGTTGCCCAGTGGGACGCGGGCCACGACGTCGGCGCGCGCGGATCGCAGCTGGACGTTGACGCCGACCGGGACTGCGAGCCGGATGGCCGCGTTGCGGCGGCCGGCCTGGATCTTGAGCATGGTGCCGTGGTGGGACACCCGGGGCTCGGCCTCGGTGTCGACGATGCCTTCGACGTGGCTGCCGCCGGAGTCCGACAGCACCACATCGCCGCCGCTCAGGGTGAGGACGAGCTGGCGTACGTCATCCGCCCGGATCGGCGTCTCCATCACACCCACCCCCGGAAGCCCTGGCGGCCGGTCCATCCGCCGCCATGTCCGTGCCCGGGACCCCACGGACCGCCCTGGCCCTGGTTCCACGGACCGCCCTGGCCCTCGTTCCACGGGCCGCCCGGACGCCCGGGGCCGAACTGTCCGGGGCCGCCGGGGCCGAAGGGTCCGGGTCCCCATCCCGGCCCACCGCCCCAGCCGCCGCGACCACCGCGACCCCGCCCGCGGCGACGGTCTCGGCGTTCGCCACGAGCGGCCCGGCCCTCGGCGCGATTCTGGCGGCGTTCCTGGCGCTGCTCACAGCGGCGCAGGTGGTTGAGGACAGCGCGGGTGATCCACGCGTTGGTCGAGATCTGCTCTTCGGCAGCTACTTCGTCGATGCGCTTCTTCACCGACGCCGGGATCCGCAGCGAGAAGCGAGCCTGGGGCTCGTCCTCCTCGGCGTACTCGCTCGTGACGAAGTCCTCGTCACCGTCGGAAAATTCCTCATCGTCGGAGTCGTCGTAATCGTCCGCGGCGGGCGTCGGGGCGACCTGGTGGACGACGAACTCGGGATCGGCCCCGGCCATCCGGAGTTCCACGCTCGTCGGGGCGAGCTCGGAGCTGATCTCGGCGGCGGCATCGGAAAGAGCCTGGATGAGGGAGAGGCGAAGGGCGGAGTCGAGGGAGGCGCCGAGTTTCTGCGCCACTTGTTGCGTTTGCTCGTCGGCGAGGGCGCTCGCGTGGGCGACCTGCTCGCGGACGGAATCGAGGTAATTCGAAAGTTCCATGACTCCATGATGACGCCATGGTGGCGTCAAGTCAAGGAATTGTGACGTCATTGTCTTCGAGTCGCTGCGCGGGGATGGGGACGACGCCCGCATCGGCCGATCCGATCGGGATTGGTGGCGGCCTCGCTCGCGTTCTTGTCACCGGTGCCGTCTACGCTCCGAAGGTGTGAGAGCAGGGGTGACGATCGAGACGGTGGCGACGCCGTGGGTGAACCATGCGATGGCGCATACGGGGCTGCCGTTCCTGCGGCGGGTGATCGTCGATCTGAAGGCGTCGGGGGTGACCCCCGCCGAGGCCACCGCGCGGGTGCTGGTGCGCGACGCGTTCGGGACGCAGATCACGCGGGACTGGGCGCGGAGCGCACGCGATCTCGATCCGGCCGTCCCCTGGGAGCTGGATGACCTCGACATCCGCTTCGACCCCGCCGCGGTCAGTGGGATCGAGGAGGAAGCCGACGCCGAGATCGAGGTGGCTGTCGAGTTCGAGGGCGAGCGGGTGGCGGTCAGCCACACGCCGCTACGGGTGCTCGCGTCGCGGCAGTGGGTGCTCGATCCCCGGGCACCGCTGCTGTCGTTGGAGCTCCTGGCTGCGTTCGTCCAGCCCAATCATCCGTCGATCGCGGCTCTGCTGCCGGCGATCGGCGAAAGGCTGGCGAAGGCGACCGGCAGCGGTTCGCTGGGATTGGCGGGGCGTACGCCGGAGGGCATCGACAAGGTGGTCGCCGCCGCGTTCGAGGTGGTGCATGACCGGGAGATCTATTACGCCGCGCCGCCGGCGAGCTGGGGTTATGGGCAGAAGGTGCGGACGCCCGGCGACGTCCTCGACGACCGCGTCGGCACGTGCCTGGACACGACGCTGACCCTGGCCGCGGTGTTGGAACAGATCGGCATTCCTCCGGTCGTGTGGATCGGCACCGGTCACGCGTTCCTGGGCTATTGGCGCCATCTCGACCGCGGCCTGCCCGATGCGGCGAGCACGTCGGTGGCCCAAGCCGCGAACGCGGTTGACCTGAAACTGATGGGCGTCGTCGAGACCACGATGGTCACGCGGGAGAAGCGGCCGCCGAAGGATCTGTTCCGGCGCGCTGCCCAGGAGCCCCACGATTCGTGGTTCACCGGGCGGAGTCATCAACTGTTGGGGGTGGTGGATGTCGCGATGGCGCGGATGCTTCGCGTACACCCGCTGCCCGCCCGACGGCTGCGACCCGACGGTGTGACGGAGGTCGTCGAATATGTGCCGCCCGTGCGCGACGAGGTCTCCGTTCTGCCCGCCGCGAGGGCGGAAGGGGAGGGGCCGGTCGAGCGCGCGGAGGCCGGGCCGATTGCGCCGCCGCGGATCCAGGGGTGGAAGAAGGCGCTACTCGACCTGACGCTCCGCAACAAACTGCTCAATCTCGATCAGCCGATGACGCAGGTTCGGCTGCAGGTGCCGTCGGGTGAACTGGGGCGACTGGCGTCGATGTTGCAGTCGGGGCGGGTGATCTCGGTGCGGGCCTATGACGATCTGTCCGGGGCCGTGCTCGCCGCGACCGAGCGCAATGCCCATGCGATCCCCGGTGATGTGCTGCGCGACATGCTCGAGGTCAGGGCGACGATCTATTCCGAACACTCGCAGGCGACCCACCAGAGCGAACTCGACAGGGTGCGTTTCCGGGCCCAGTCGGGGCGGCGCGAGACGGGCGCGAACCCATTGGTGCTGACCCTCGGACGGGTGGACTGGAAGCTGGGCGATCGCGACCTGTCCGCTCCCTTGGTCCTGGTCCCGGCCGAGATCCGGGGCCTCACCATGCCCTACCGCATCGCCCTCGACAGTTCCGGGGATATCTCCATCAACCACTCGTTGCTCGAGAAGCTCCGGACCGAGTTCGGGTTCACGGTGCCGACGCTTGATGAGTTGCCCGTGACCGAGGACGGTCTGGTCGATGTGGCCGAGATCCTCCACCGTTTCCGCGCGGCGCTCGACGCGGCCCAGTTGCCGTTCCGGATCGTCGACGAGGCGCGCCTCACGATCAGCGGGTTCACCGGCTATCTGCTCTGGCGCGACCTCGATGAGCACTGGTCGCGGTTCCTGGAGTCCCCGTTGGTTCGGCACCTGGTCGAGACCCCGACGCAGGAGTACGCCGATCCGGCGGAGACCGCGCCCGGGGAGGGGACATCCGGGGCAGGGACTGGTGGCGTACCCACGCTGGATGAGCTTGTCGCAGTCTCGCCCATCCCTGCCGACGGGTCCCAGGCCGAGGCGATCGCCCTGGCCCGGGCGGGCCGCTCGTTCGTCCTGGAGGGCCCACCCGGGACCGGCAAGTCCCAGACGATCACCAACATCCTGGTCGACCAGATGGTCCAGGGGCGGCGGGTGCTGTTCGTGGCCGAGAAGGGTGCGGCGCTCGATGTCGTGCGGAAGCGGTTGGGCGAGGTGGGGATGTTGCCCTACACGCTCGATCTCCACGATCACAATGCGCGCCCGGCCACCGTGAAGGCCGGGCTCAAGGCGGCGTTGGCCCAGCAGGCCCAGCCCGATGCGGACGGTTATCGCGTCGCGGGTCAGGACGTGGGCGCGGCGACGGCGTTGCTGGTCGGTTATCGGGATCGGTTGCACCAGGCGAATGCTGCGGGACTGTCCTTGTGGTCGGCGCATGCGCAGGAGCTGGCCCGGGGCGACGGGCCGACGTTGCCGGTGTCCACATCGGCGGTGGTGCGGGAGGGGTTCGATGCCGGGGAATTGCGCCGGGCCGTCGCTGCGGCCGTAGCTCCGCTGGCCGAGCTGGGCACCGGTGCCGCGGCCGCGTGGGGTTTCGCCGGGCCCACCGGGGCCGGGGCAGACGAGGTGATGGCGGCCGTTGCCCGGGTCGAGCGGGCTCTGGGCGGAGCGGGGTCGATGCTGCCCCCTGAGGTCGCGCGCTGGATCGGCACGGTCGCCGATCTTCGTGCGGTGGCCTGGCTGCTGACCGAGCCCGGGCTGGGGGACCGGCTGGGCGAGCTGGGGTCCGGTCGCTGGGGCGATGCGCTGGCCGAACTCCGCGGTCGGACGGCCGAGCTGGCCGGCCGGGGCGGCGCGATCGTGGGGCAGTTCGCGCCTGGGGTGCTGGAGGTGGATTTCGGAGGGGTACGCCAGGACCTCCGGGAGGCGCAGGCCTCCTTCTTCCTCGGGCGCAAGGGTCGGTTGGTCAGGGCCGCGGGACCCGTGCTGGCGCATCTCCGGCCGGGTGCCGAGGTCGATGCCAAGGGTTTGCCCGATCTCGTGGAGCGCATCGCCGGGATCGCCGGCGAACAAGCGGCCCTCCGGGACGCTTGGCGTTCCCTGCCGGGCATGGCCGATGTCGCCGGTCTTACGCTCGCCGATCCGGCGGTCGAGCCGGAGATCGAGGCCCTTGAGTCCGCCCGGCTCGAGGCCGCCCGGTTGCTCGGTGGGCTGACGCCCACCCTGGCCAGGGCCGTTATCGCGGCCCGGGGACGGGGTCCGGGTGTGGAGGATTCGGTCCCGGGACACGTCGCAGCTCCCCTCCGGGAGTTGGCCGAGGCCTGGTCCGCCCTGGCCGAGGCGACCCACAGCCGGAGCGAGGACCAGGCGCAGTACGCCGGCGAGTCGGGGCTGCTCGCGGCCTGGGCCGCGGGCACCGACGCGCGTCGCGACCCGTCTCTGTTGGGGCGGTGGCGCCGGGCGGCGGAGGCGCTCGGGCCTCTGGCCGGTTCCGCCGACGAGGCGCGCTGGGAACTGTTGACCGGGGGAGTCGCTGCCGAGGATGCGCCAGCCGCCTTCGATCGTGGTGTCGCCGCGGCGTCGTTCGCCGAGCGCTGGGCGGCCGGCGGATTCGAGGAGTTCCACCCCGCAAGCCACGATCGCGCAGCCGAACGCTTTGTCTCCGCCGGCGCGGCTCTGCGTACCAGCCTGAAATCCGTTCTCCCCGCCGCCGTCCTCGGGCGGCGCCCCTTCAAACCGGCGGGCTCCGGTCGTGCAGTCTTCGGGCGGGCGGCCGCGCTTGATCGAGAGTTGAACCGGTCGCGTGGGGGCGCGAGCGTACGCCAACTCATCGCCGACCACGGCGCCGTGATCGGCGAGGTTACGCCGTGTGTGCTGGTCAGCCCCGACTCCCTGGCGAGGTTCGTGCCGCCGGGGGCGATGGAGTTCGACCTGGTGGTGTTCGACGAGGCGTCCCAGATCCGCGTACCCGACGCCATCGGCGCCCTCGGCCGCGCCCGTGCCTGCGTCGTGGCTGGCGACTCGAAGCAGTTGCCGCCGACGATGTTCGCCCAGATCTCGGTCGATGAGGAGGACGAGGCTGACGACGAGTTCGTGGTTGTGCCCGACGAGGAGTCGCTGCTGGGCGAGTGTGTCCAGGCGGGGCTGCCGAGGCATTGGCTGTCGTGGCACTATCGCTCGACCGATGAGTCGTTGATCGCGTTCTCGAATGACAAGTACTACGAGGGTCGACTATCGAGTTTCCCTGCCTTTCCGGCCAGCCAGTTCGACAGTGGGATCTCGTTCACGCGGGTGGACGGGCAGTTCATCCGCAGTGTGTCCAAGGGGGAGGGGCCGCGGGAGAAGGGGCTGTTGCGCACGAATCCCGTCGAGGCCACCGCCGTGGTCGACGAGGTGTTGCGTCGTTGGCGGCAGCGGGAGCGGTCGATCGGGGTCGTGACGTTCAACGTCCAGCAGCGCAACCTGATCCAGCGGATGCTCTGGGAGTCCGGGGTCGAGGGTGTGGCCGAATCGCTGGTCCTCGCCGATGACGGGCTGTTCGTGAAGAACCTCGAGAACGTCCAGGGTGACGAGCGCGACGTGATCATTTTCTCGACGGCGTTCTCGGCCAATGCCTCCGGGACCCTGCCGCTCAACTTCGGGCCGTTGAACCGGGCCGGGGGCGAGCGGCGACTCAATGTGGCCGTCACGCGGGCCCGGCGGCGGGTGATGGTGTTCTCGTCCTTCGACCCCGAGGACATCCGGGTCGAACAAACAAACTCGGTCGGCGTACGGCATCTCCGCTCCTATCTCGAACTTGCCCGCGACGGGGTCGCTCCGGCCGTGGTGCAGAGGGTCGGGGCCGTGGATCGACACCGGGACGATCTGGCCGAGGCCCTGCGCGAACGCGGGCTGGAGGTGGAGACCAACGTGGGGTTGTCAGATTTCCGGCTGGATCTCGTGGTGTCCGATCCGGCGCGGGGTGATCGGTCGGCGCTCGCGGTGCTGCTCGACGGGCCGGGCTGGGCGGAGCGTGCGACGACGGGTGATCGCGACGGGCTCCCCGAGCAGGTATTGCGCACCATCATGGGCTGGCCCGCCATCGAACGGGTGTGGCTGCCGGAGTGGCTGGGAGATCGGGAGGGTGCGCTCGGCCGGCTCGTCGAGGCCGTCGCCGCGGTGGACGGGCGGTTGGCCGTCGGCGAGGCCACGAGCCAGGCGGTGTTCACCCCCTACGAGCCCGGCGGTGACAGTCCGGTGCTCGACTCGGGGGAGGAGGCCGCTAGCGGGGGCGCCGAGGTCGATGATCCGGGGCCGGTGGGCGGCCACCGGGGTGACCAGGTCGACGTGGACGAGGCCGATCCGTTGGCGCTGCTCACCTCGACGGTGACACTGGACGAAGGGCCCTATGCAGAACCCGAGCCGGCGCCGCGGCCACGGGGCCGGTTGGACCGGATCGGCTATCCAGGCCAGGCGAGCCAGTCGGTGAGTGCTCTCATGTCGGAGATCATCGCTGCCGTCGGGCCGATCAGCCCCCGGCGCGTGGCCCGCATCGTCGTCGCGGCCCACGGCATCAGCCGCCTGACCGAACAACGGTTCACGACTCTGCGCGAACTGTTGCCCGGTGATGTGCGGCGGGACTCCGAGGGATTCCTCTGGCCCGCGGAGCGTGACCCGCTCCGCTGGGAGGCGTACCGCTCCTCCTCCGACCTCAAGGACCGCCCCCTCGACGACATCGCGCTGCGGGAGATCGCCAATGCTCAGTGCGATCTGGTACGCCGAGCCGTCGGGATCTCTATCGACGAGTTGTTCCGCGAAACGATGAGGGTCTTCGGGGGTACGCGCGCCACAGACTCCACGCGCGATCGGTTGGCCGCAGCGCTAAACGGTGCCGTGGCCGACGGGCGATTGCGGATCGCCGGGGACATCGTCTCGCCTGCTTGAGCTGGGGTCTCCTGAATCCGGGGGAGGACCCTCTCTATGGGTTGGTCGCTGGGCGCTACGGAATTGCGCCCGAAACGGAAGCGCTGGGTTGTCGGGGTGCCCGGTCCGGGTGCGCACCTCCCAACGTGAACGCCGCCTTCCGACCCGGGTACTCCGGCCTTCTGATCGGGTACGTCACCTCCCTCGCTGAAAAAGCAGCGACCTTCCGTCGTGAATGCCACTGGGCAACGTGATTCGCTCGTTCCGACCGTGCGCACGGTTGGAGAGTGACGTACGTGTTGGGAGGTGGAGCTCATGTCGGGGAGTGGGCCGAGGGGTGACCAGCGAGGTGTGAGCACTCGGGATCAGGGGCCTCGGCAGGGCTGATCGGTGCTTCCGGTGCGGACGCAATTCCGTAGGGCGCGGAACAGCACCATCCGGCATGGCCATCGGCACCGACCGCCGTCCGGCATGGCTATCGGCATCGATCACCGTCCGGCATGGCTATCGGCATCGATCACCGTCCGGCATGGCTATCGGCATCGATCACCATCCGGCATGGCCATCGATATCAAAACCGGCGAGGCGCCCGGTTGGAGGGGGCCCCAACGGTCGCGTACTCCGGCCCCACCCCCTGGAACGAAAACCCGCATATTCGCCCCGCGTTCCCGACGAAGAAGAGATGATGACCCCAGAATCACCCCGTTCTGGACGAGCGCCCAAGTTTAGAAATCTCTAAATCGTCAAATTCCGATCCTTCGCGCTACAAACGGGGTATTAATCGACTGAGGGATCACGGGACGGAGTCCACGGCTCCGGAGCGGGTCTCCGGGGTGGCTCCTCGGACATGGCGTCCGAGGAGTTTCGACTGCTCGACGGTGAGCGCGATCCCCTGAGCAGAAGGGGGATGCGCGGTGACACCAGGTGGGCGGCGGGCAGCGACGAGGCAGAGTCGACATACGCCGGATCCGTGGTCGGATCACTCGACCATCCGCTCCGAGCTCTTCAGCACCGAGCGCCTGGTCCAGCACGGCCAATCCCTCGCGGACTCCCAGGTCACGGTCGCCGGCGCCGTCCCCGCGATCTCGCTGCTCGACCGGCTCAAGGACAACGGCAAGGTCCTGGTCCAGTGCTATGAGTCCCTCGTGGGCGACCTCTCCGCGGGCCGCACCATCACGCCCGCCGCCGAGTGGCTCGTCGACAACTTCCACCAGGTAGAGGAACACCTGCGCCAGGTCCGCCTAGACCTGCCTCCGGGCTATTTCCGCCAGCTTCCCAAGCTGGGCCAGGGCTTCCTCGAGGGCCACCCGCGAATCTTCGCGGTGATGTGGGGCTATGTGGCCCATACGGACAGCCTGTTCGACCCGGACCAGCTCGCCGAATACATCCGCGCCTATGAGACCCGCAAGCCCCTCACCCTCGGCGAGCTCTGGGCGGCCGCCATCACCCTGAGGCTGCTCCTCCTCGAAAACCTGCGCCGCATCGCCGAGCAGGTCGTCTCCGCCGCCAACGACCGCGCCCGCGCCGACGCCATCGCCGACACCCTCCTCGGCACCGGCGGGCGCCAACGCCTCACGCTGGCCGAGGCCGTGCCCAACCGGTCAACGGTCCGGATGTCCCGGGCCTTCGTGGTCCAGTTCCTGCGCCGCCTCGCCCACACCGACGAGACCGACGGCGTCGAATGGGCCTCCGACTGGATCGAGACCACGGGCCAGGACATCGACGACCTCACCGACGTCGAACACCAACAGCTCTCCCGCCAGGCCGTCACGATCCGCAACATCTTCACCTCCATGCGCCTGGTCTCCGACGTCAACTGGGAGGACTGGATCGAATCCGTTTCCCTCCTGGAGCGCGAGCTCAGCACCAACCCCGGCTATCCCGGCCTCGACTTCACGACCCGAAACTCCTATCGCTCCGCCATCGAGTCCCTCGCCCGGGGCTCCAACAAGAACGAGCTCGAAGTCGCCCGCGCCGCGCTCGTCTGGTCGCGCGATGCCTCCGACGAGGTCGGCCGCGACCTCGGCTTCTGGCTGATCGACGACGGTCGGCGCGAGTTCGCCCGCGCCCTCGGCTATCGCCGATCCGCCCGCGAATGGCTCTCCGACACGATTCGCCGCGCGGGCATCTGGGGCTACCTCGCCGGCCTGACCATCACGACCGCCCTGTGCCTCGCCATCGCCCTGCTGGTGCTCGTCCTCACCGCCGGCGGGTGGGCGACGGTCGGCGTACCCGTCTGGATCGCCCTCGTCCTGCTCCTGTCCCTGCCGATGAGCTCCCTCGCTCTCGGCCTGGTCAACCATCGCTCGGCCAACTTCTTCAGCGCCCGGCCCCTGCCTGCCCTGTCCCTCGAGACCGGCGTACCCGCCGATCTCCGCACCATTGTGGTCATCCCCACGATGCTCACCTCACCCGACGGCGTGAAGGAACTGATCCGGGATCTCGAGGTGCACTATCTCGCCAACATGTCCGGCGAGCTCTATTTCGGCGCCATCACCGACTGGGCTGATGCCGACACCCAACTCCGGCCCGGCGACGAGGAGTTGGTGGCGCAGGCGGTCGAGGGGGTACGCGACCTGAACGCCCGCTATGGCAACCGCTTCCTGCTCTTCCACCGCGAACGGCAGTGGAACTCCGCCGAGGGCGTCTGGATGGGCTGGGAACGCAAGCGCGGCAAGCTCGATGAGCTCAACCGCTACCTCCGCGGCTCCGGCGCGACCAGCTTCACGGTCGTCGAGGGACGGCTCCCGGGCCAGTTCCGCTATGTCATCACGCTCGACGCGGACACGATCCTCCCGCGCGAGGCCGCTCGCCGTCTCGTCGCGAAGATCGCGCATCCGCTCAACCGAGCCCGGTTCGACGATCGCGGTCAGGTCGTACGCGGGTATTCGATCCTCCAGCCCCGCGTCACGCCCTCGCTCCCGCTGACCGAGGACACGTCGCCGTTCCAGGCCATCTATTCCACCCAGCGCGGCCTCGACCCCTATGCCTTCGCGGTCTCCGACGTCTATCAGGACCTCTTCGGCGAGGGCTCGTTCGCGGGCAAGGGCATCTATGACGTCGATGCGTTCGAGTCGGCGCTGGCCGACCGCATCCCCGAGAACGCCCTGCTCTCCCACGACCTCCTCGAGGGCAACTTCTCCCGCTCGGGCCTCGTGACCGACGTCGAGGTGGTCGAGGAATATCCCACCGCCTATGAGGTCGCCGCCTCCCGCAACCACCGCTGGACGCGCGGCGACTGGCAGCTCCTGCCCTGGCTGTTCGGTCGCCGGGGCCGCGGGCTCACGCCGCTCGGGCGCTGGAAGATGCTCGACAACCTGCGCCGGTCGGTCGCCCCCATCTCGGCGGTCATCGGCACGATCCTCGCTGCCCTCGTCCTGCCCTGGCAGGCCCTCCTCGCCTGGATCGTCCTGCTGATCCTGCTCCACCTGGTCCCGCCGACCCTGCCGCTGTGGCGCCGCATCCTGCCGACGCGCCGCGGCGTCACCCGGGCGAGCCAGACGCGCGCGTTCGGCGAGGACCTCCGCACCAGCCTCGCCCTCGCCTTCCTCAACCTCGCCCTGCTCGCCCAGGAGGCCGCCCGCAGTCTGGACGCCATCGTCCGCACGTTCGTCCGCCTCGTCACCCGCCGCCACCTCCTCGAATGGACGACGGCCGCAGCGGCACAGAAATCCGCGAAGGGTACGCCAGGTCGCTACCTCCGGCTCATGGCGGCGAGTCTCCTGGCCCCGATCGCCCTCCTGATCGCCGCCTTCTTCGGCGGCTGGGAACACGTCCTGGTCGTCCTGCCCCTGGCACTGCTGTGGTTCATCGCCCCGCTCATCGCCTGGCGCGTCAGCAAGCCCTATGACCGGATCGAGGTCCAGGCCACGGACGCCGACGTGGCGTACCTCCGCCTCGTCGCCCGCCGCACCTGGCGCTTCTTCACGACCTTCGTGACCGCCGACGAAAACCACCTCCCGCCGGACAACTTCCAGGAGGACCCCGAGCCCAAGGTCGCCCACCGGACCTCGCCGACCAACATCGGCCTCTATCTGCTGAGCACGGTCTCCGCCCGCGACTTCGGCTGGATCGGCCTCGCCGATGCCACCGACCGCCTGGAGGCGACCTCCGAATCGCTCGCGGCGCTGGAGCACTACCGCGGCCACCTCTTCAACTGGTATGACACCCAGACCGCCCGGCCCCTCGAGCCTCGCTATGTCTCCAGCGTCGACTCCGGCAACCTGATCGGCCACCTCATCACCCTCGTCCGCGTCTGCCGCGAGTGGATCGCCGACCCCGGCTTCGACCACCTCCCGCTCGCCGGTCTCGACGACGGCCTGCGCCTGGTCCGCGAATCGCTCGCCGACGTTCCCGCCGATTCCCCCGCGTGCGCCGAGTTGGCGCGCGCGGAGGCTGCGCTCGCGGCCGCCGGACCCAGCGTTGCGCGGGTGGAGTCCACCGATCCCAATGGCCACAACCACCAGGCCGAGAACCGCACCCGGGAATCCGACTCCCACCCGGGCGACCCGGCGTACCCCAACCCCGCCGGCCACGACGCCCTTCTCGACGCCCTCGAAAACCTGGCCCGCACTACCCAGGACCTCCCGGGCGAGGCCCATGTCTGGGCGACCGAGACGCTGGACACGTTCCGCTCCCTGCGCCGCGACCACGCCCTGGCCGACGCCGAGCGCCACCGCGTCATCGGCCGGCTCGAGCGGGTGGAGGCCATCGCCCGCCACGAGATCCTGATGGCCGACTTCCGGCTGCTGCTCGACCGCCGGCGCCAGCTGCTCTCGGTCGGCCTGCGCGCCGACACCGGCAAGCTCGACGAGAGCTGCTATGACCTGCTCGCCTCCGAATGCCGCCTGGCCAGCTATATCGCGGTCGCCAAGGGCAACATCCCGACGCGCCACTGGTTCCGGCTGGGCCGTTCGGTGACCGCAGTCGGCGGCGGCGCGGCGCTGCTGTCGTGGTCGGGCTCGATGTTCGAATACCTGATGCCGCCGCTGGTCATGCGCGCCCCCGCGACCGGCCTGCTCAATTCGACGGCGCGACTGGTGGTCCGTCGCCAGATCGAGTACGCCGAGTCGCTCGGCGTGCCGTGGGGCATTTCGGAGTCGGGTTTCAATGCGCGCGACCCGGAGATGAACTATCAATACTCGCCGTTCGGCGTTCCCGGTCTGGGCATCGTGCGCGGTCTCGCCGACAACCTGGTCGTCGCGCCCTATGCCACGGGCCTGGCGTCGATGGTCGAGCCCGACGAGTCGGTCCGCAACTATCGCCGGCTCACCGAGCTGGGCGCGCGGGGACACTACGGCTTCTATGAGGCCATCGACTTCACCGCCGAGCGGCTGCCGCGTGGGGCGGAGCATGCGCTCGTCCGCAACTACATGGCCCATCACCAGGGCATGACCATCGTGGCGATCCACAACGTCGTGCTCGACGGGCTGATGCGCGACCGATTCCATTCCGAGCCGATGATCGCGGCATCCGAGATGCTCCTGCAGGAGCGCCAGCCGCGCGATGTGCCCGTCAGCCACGCCCGCCGCGAGGAGCTGCGGGCACTCCACGCGGTGCACAGCGCGGAGCCCCCGGCGGAGCGGACGCTCAGTGGTCCGGCGGCTCTCGCCCCGGGCGTACATCTCATGTCCAACGGCGGCCTCAGCCTTCAGCTCACGCCTGCGGGCGGCAGCTTCCTGCGTTGGCGGGGTATCGCGATCAACCGCTGGCATGCCGACCTCACGACCGAGGAGACCGGTGTCTATTGCTATCTGCGCGATGCCGATGAC
Source organism: uncultured Enemella sp. (assembly GCA_964515145.1). Taxonomy (GTDB): domain Bacteria; phylum Actinomycetota; class Actinomycetes; order Propionibacteriales; family Propionibacteriaceae; genus Enemella. Next base: position 13,317 of record CAZEVN010000024.1, on the reverse strand, counting down.
GGCGATATCTGGTCGGCGGCGGCGCTGCCGGTGATCGACTCGGATCCCTACAGCGTGTTCCTCGGCGAGGACCGCGCCGAATATGTCCGCCGGCACGGCGAGATCATCAGTTCGTTCGTGCATCACCTGTCGCCGGAGGCCGACGTCCTTGCGCGGCGGCTGACGTTGACCAACTCCGGCGAGCGACCGCGGCGGCTGACCGTGACGTCCTATGGCGAGCTCGTCCTGGCCGGGGCCCGCGACGATGATGCCCACCCGGCGTTCTCGAAGATGTTCGTGCGGACGGAATACCTGCCCGACCAGGGCGTACTCCTTGCCACCCGCCGGCGCCGCTCCAGCTCCGATCCCGAGGTCTGGCTGGCCCACTTCGTCAAGCCCGGGCCCGGGGCGGGCGGGAACCCGCTCCGCGTCGAGACCGATCGCGAGGCGTTCCTCGGGCGCAACCGTCCGATGTCGGCGCCTCTGGGCGTGGTCGATCCGGACGCCCTCACCGGGCAGACCGGCTATGTCCTCGACCCCGTCATGTCGTTCGCGCAGGACATCGAACTCGACCCGGGGGAGAAGGTCGTCACGACGCTCTGGACCGCGGTGGCCGCCACGCGCGACGAGGTCCTGCGGCTGGTCGACCAGCATCAGTCGCCGGGGGCGTACGACCGCGTCGAGGCCCTCCGCTGGACGCACTCCCAGATCATGCTCCGGCATCTCGGGGTGAAGTCCGCCGAGGCTGCGCAGTTCCAGGAGCTCGCCGGTCATGTGCTCTATCCGCATCCGGCGCTGCGGGCCTCGGCGGAGGAGCTCGCGGACGGCCGGTCGCAGTCGGCTTTGTGGTCCCTGGGTATTTCGGGTGACCTGCCGATCCTCGTCGTGCGGATCTCCGACCAGGGGGACATCGGCGTCGCCGAGCAGGCCGTGAAGGCGTTCGACTATTGGCGGACGAAGCGGTTCGCCGTCGATGTCGTCCTGCTCAACGAGCGGGCCGCGTCCTATGTGCAGGAGCTCCAGCACAGTCTCGAGCGCATCGCCGCCGGCATCAGTCCGCGCACCGGCTCGCCCGATTCGACCGGCCGGGTCTTCGTGGTCCAGCGGTCGCAGGCCAACCCGGACGCCGTCGCCAACGACGAGTTCGGGTTCCACGCGACGGCGGAGGGCGCGGGCTATACGTGGTGGCGCAACAGTCGCGACAACCAGCTCACCGAGTGGCCCAACGACCCGGTGCGTACGCCTGTCGGCGAGGTCACCTATGTCCGCGACGACATGACCGGCGAGGTGGCCTGCCCGACGGCCTCGCCCGTGGGCGGCGGGGTGCATGTGGTGCGGCACGGCTTCGGCTACACGCGCTATCAGCATGCCTTGGGCGGGGTCGAGCTCGACCAGGTCGTCTTCGTGGCCGGCGAGGATCCGGTCAAGATGTCGGTGCTGACGGTGACGAATTCGTCGGAGCGGGTTCGTCGCCTGAGCGTCACGGCGTACGCCGAACCGGTCCTGGGCATGGGTCGCACCGGGACGTCGCGGCACATTCTCACTGCTCGCGACCCCGAAACCGGCGCTCTGCTCGCTCGCAATCCCTGGGTGACGCAATATCCGGGCACCGTGTTTTTCGACATGGCCGGTGAGCAGGAATCGCTGACGGGCGATCGGCGTGAATTCCTGGGGCTGCACGGCAACCGGGCGCTGCCCGAGGCGATGCTGTCGACGGGACCGCTGTCGGGAGCCGTGGGCGCGGGCCTGGATCCGTGCCTGGCGCTGCGGCGGACTCTCGTCCTGTTGATCAACCCCGTGAACCACGCGCTGACAGCGGAGAAGGCTGCCGGCTATCGCGTCGAGCCCTATGTTGTCGCGGCCGATGTCTATTCGGTCGAGCCGCACGTGGGGCGGGGCGGTTGGACCTGGTACACCGGTTCGTCCGGCTGGCTCTATCGCGCCGGCCTGGAGGCCGTGCTCGGCGTACGCCTGGAGGGCGAGCACCTCGTGCTGCGCCCGTGCTTCCCCGACGAGTGGCTCGATGTCGAGGTGCGCTATCGGCATGGGGCGAGCGACTATGTCATCCGGTTCTGCCAGCCGGTCGAGGGTGAGCGGGTGGGAGTCGTGCTCGACGGCAACCCGGTCATCTCGAGCCCCGGTGGGTCGGGGGCTCGCGCGGGGGCGCTGATGGGCGGACCCGACGAACTTCGCGTACCCCTCGTCGACGACGGTGGCCGGCATCTCGTTCAGGTACGCCGGCTCGCTACGGTGAGCACGTGACTTTTCATGCCGATCGTTGGGAGCCCGTCGAGGGGTTCGAGTTCACTGACATCACCTATCACCGGGCCAAGGACGTGCCCGCGGTGCGGGTGGCGTTCGACCGGCCGGAGGTGCGCAATGCGTTCCGGCCGCACACGGTGGACGAGCTTTATACGGCGCTCGATCATGCGCGGATGAGCCCAGATATCGGGTGTGTCCTGTTGACCGGGAATGGTCCGGCGAAGGACGGCGTCTGGTCGTTCTGCTCCGGCGGGGATCAGCGGATCCGGGGGCGTTCGGGTTATCAGTACGCCCAGGCCGACGAGAAGGGCCGGCCGGCGTTGGGGGAGAATTCGGACACCTTGGACCAGGCGCGGGCGGGACGTCTGCACATCCTCGAGGTGCAGCGGCTGATCCGGTTCATGCCCAAGGTCGTGATCTCGCTGGTCAACGGGTGGGCCGCGGGTGGTGGGCACTCGCTGCATGTCGTGTCGGACCTGTCGCTGGCGAGTGCCGAGCACGCGAAGTTCAAGCAGACCGATGCCGATGTGGGCTCGTTCGATGCGGGTTATGGGTCGGCGTACCTCGCGCGCCAGGTCGGCCAGAAGTTCGCCCGGGAAATCTTCTTCCTCGGCGATGTGTATACGGCCGACGACGCCTATCGCATGGGCATGGTCAACAAGGTCGTCACGCACGACGAGCTCGAGGACGTGGCCCTCGAATGGGCGGCCAAGATCTGTGGAAAGTCTCCGACGGCGCAGCGGATGCTGAAGTACGCCTTCAACGCCATCGACGATGGTTTGGTGGGGCAGCAGGTGTTTGCAGGGGAGACGACCAGGTTGGCGTACATGACCGACGAGGCCGTCGAGGGTCGCGACGCCTTCCTCGAGAAGCGCCCGCCCAACTGGTCGAAGTTCCCGTATTACTTCTGAGGATGCCCGACTGAGCTGCCGTAGGTGGCCTGTGGGTCGGCGGTGCTAGGCTTGTTGAACTGGGCTGGCCGAGAGGCCATGGTCCACCCTCTGGGCGGGGATACCCTCGCCACAACTCTTGAGGCGGGGAAACCCGCCTCAAGTCTTTTCCGGGAACTCCAGGTTGCGTGAACTCAGCATTTTCGTCGACGAGTCGGGCGACTTCGGGCCATTCGAGAGTCACTCGCCCTTCTAAATCCTGAGCTTGGTGTTCCACGACCAGAGCGATGACATCAATGGCCATGTCGCCAAGATCCATGACGGGCTGATGGCTAGAGGCCTTTCCGCAGAGCATGCCGTGCACGCGGGTCCGCTGATCCGTCGCGAGCAGAATATCAGGGGCGGGTTGCGGGGAACCTTTGCGGGCGGTTTATGCTGGGGGCAAGCAAACAGTGCTCCGGGGTCGGTGAAAGTCCGAACCGGCGGTGATAGTCCGCGACCCGAGGTGACTCGGTTGAGCCGGTGGAATTCCGGCACCGACGGTTAAAGTCCGGATGGGAGGCGCACGAAGGTTTGCGCACGTTTCGGCGTGACCGGTTGTGTTGTCGCAACCAGTCGTGGGCATCGCAGCCCGCGCCGTGGCGTACGCGAACGTTCTGACCCCTGGGCCATCGGCGAGGGGAGCAGGACCAGTGAACACTCACTCCGATCATCCGCGACTGCGCGGCTCGGTGCGCGTGCTCGCGCCCCTGCTGCTCGGGCTCGTCGTCGTCACCGTCTGGCAACTCCTCACCATGTCGGGCGCTGTGCCGCCCACACTCCTGCCTGCCCCCGGTGCGGTGCTGGCGCGGTTCGGTGCGGATGTGGCGTCGGGGGCGCTGCTCGGGTACGCGGGCGTCACGATTCTCGAGGCCGTCTTCGGCTGTGTCCTCGCCGCCGGCATCGCCCTTCCGATGGGCTATCTGATCGCCCGCGCCCGAGTCGCCGAAGCCGCGGTCTCGCCCTATCTCGCCGCGTCGCAGGCCATCCCCGCCGTTGCGATCGCGCCGCTGTTGGTCATCTGGGTCGGCTATGGACTGCTCCCGGTCGTGCTGCTGTGCGCGCTGCTGGTGTTCTTCCCGGTCGTGCTGTCGACCGTCCTCGGCCTGCGTACCATCGATCCCGAAATCCTCGAGGCCGCCCAGCTCGACGGCGCCCACGGCACCCACATGCTGCGGCATATCGAATGGCCCCTCGCCCTGCCCGCCGTCCTGACCGGCATCCGCAACGGCTTCACGCTCTCGGTGACCGGCGCGGTCGTGGGCGAACTCGTCATGGGCGGACACGGCCTCGGGATGGTTCTGTCGGTCCAGTCCGCATCCGTCGACACCACCGGCCTGTTCGCCACCCTGCTCACCCTCTGCCTGATCGCGGTCGTGATCTATATGGTCCTGGTCGGCATCGAGCGCGTCAGCAATCCCTTGCGCCCGCGGCGCACTCGCCCGGTCCGCCGGCGCCTCGAGGATGAAGTCGCTGCGCCGACAGCCCGCGAGACTGCCGTCGGGGTCGCCCCGTTCATCCCCAGCGCCTCCCAGTCCGCCCCGGTCCGTCACCAGGAACCGCGGGTCTTCCGTCTCGAATCAGGAGTCCTATGAACCGCCGTCACTTCCTCCGCGTCGCCACTCTCGCGGGCCTGGCCACTGCGGGTCTCGGCGCGACTGCGTGCGTGCAGCGCACCCCGTCCGCGTCACCCGCCGGGTCCGGATCGGAGGCTGCGGGTGCCAAGGTGACCGTCGGGCTCACCTACACCCCCGACATCCAGTTCTCGCCGTTCTATGTGGCGGCGGAGAAGGGGTATTTCAAGGATGCCGGGCTTGATGTCACCCTGCGCCACCACGGGGCGAGCGAGTCGCTGTTCGGAGCGATCCAGGCCGGCCAGGAAGACATCGTGTATGCCGGGGGTGACGAAATGCTGCAGGCTCGGTCGCAGGATGTGCCGCTCGTGAACTTCGCGACGTACTACCAGGACTATCCCGTCGTTCTCGTCGTCCCGGCCGACTCGCCGATCCAGTCGGCGGCGGACCTGCGGGGCCGCAGTGTCGGCGTACCCGGGCCGTATGGCGAAACCTGGTTCGGCCTCCTCGCCCTGCTCAAGCAGGCGGGTCTGGCGCAGACCGATGTGGAGGTCAAGCACATCGGCTATACGCAGCAGGCGGCGATCACGACCAAGCAGGTCGATGCCGTGATGGGCTATGTCAACAACGACGCGGTGCGGCTGCAGGCGGCTGGCGTACCAGTCCGCACCCTGCCCATCGCGCAGGCCGATCCGCCGCTGGTGGGGATCGGTCTCGGCACGACCGATGACCTGTTGAAGTCCCGCCAGACGGAGTTCCGGAAGGTGCACGAAGCGGTCGCATTGGCCATTGCCGACATCGTCGCCGACCCGGACGAGGCGGTCACCCTGTCGGCGAAGTATGTCCCCGGCCTCAACGTCGGACCCCAGAAGGAATCGGCGCTGGCGACGCTGAAGGCAACGATTCCGCTGTTCGGCGAGGCCGGCAACTATGGCCGGCAGGATGCCGCGACCTGGGAGGCCATGGCCACGTTCATGGGCGAGATGGAGCTCCTGGCCAAGCCGGTGCCGGCGGGTGAGGCATTCACCGCGGAACTGATTTCCTGACGGGTACGCCGCAGCGGCCCCGGATGACCGGGGCCGCTGCTTGTGTCCTCGCTCAGTTCTTGCCGAGTTGGGCTGCGAGCTGGGGCGGGAGATAGTCATAACGGCTGAACTCGCGGGTGAACGAGCCCGTGCCGTGGGCGACCGAGCGGAGGTCGATCGGGTAGCGCGACAACTCCACCGACGGAACAGCCGCCTGGACGATCGAATAGCCCTGCATCTCGCCCGTCCCCGTGCCGAGCACCTGGGCGCGGCGGCCCCGGAGATCGGCCATCACAGCACCCAGGTGTTCGTCGGCGACCGTGATCTCCACGGTGTCGATGGGCTCGAGCAGCGCCACGCTCGCGGCGTTCGCGGCCTCCTTGAGCGCAACCGCGCCGGCGGTCTGGAAGGCCATGTCGGACGAGTCGACCGAATGGGCCTTGCCGTCGAGCAGGGTCACGCGGATGTCGACCATGGGATAGCCGAGCAGGACGCCCTTCTCCATCTGGGACCGCACGCCCTTCTCGACCGAGCCGATGAACTGGCGCGGCACCGAACCGCCCACGACCTTGTCGACGAACTCGAATCCGGCTCCGCGCTCGAGGGGCTCGATCTCGATCTGGCACACCGCGTACTGCCCATGGCCACCCGACTGCTTCACCAGGCGCCCGGTCGAGGCGACCTTGCGGACGAATGTTTCGCGCATCGCCGTGCGAAGTGGCTCGGTCTCGACCTGCACGTGGAACTGGTCGGCGAGGCGCTTCACGAGCCCGTCGATGTGGGCCTGGCCCATGGTCCAGAGCACGACCTGATGGGTCTCGGTGTTCTGCTCCATGCGCATCGTCACGTCCTCGACGACGAGCCGGCCGAGGGCGACGGCCAGCTTGTCCTCGTCGGACTTCTTGGCGGCGCGGATGGCGATCGGCAACAGGGGTTCGGGCAGAACCCATGGCTCGACAAGGGCGGGCCGGTCGCGGTCGGACAGGGTGTCCGCAGTTTCGGGGGCGGCCATCTTGCCGACGATGGCGAGGTCACCGGCCACGGCCTGCGGCTTCGACCGGGTTTCTTCGCCCACGATCATGGTCAACGGCCCGACGCGTTCGCCGTCGATGTCGTGATCGCCGTGTCCGACGGGCCGGCCCGAGAACTCGGAGAGATGGCCCGACACGTGGACCTGCTGGTCCGAGGTGAGGGTGCCCGAGAACACGCGGACCACCGAGAGGCGGCCGACATAGGGGTCGGTGGTGGTGCGGATGACCTCGGCCACGAGCGGGCCGGCGGGATCACAGGAAATGTCGCCGTAGTCGCCGCCCTGCGGCGTCGTGATCGCGGGGAGGTTGACGTCGGCAGGGGAGGGGAAGCCCTTCACGAACATCCGCTCGAGCTGATAGACCCCGACGCCAGTCGGCGTATGAGCCGCGAAAATCGGGAAGAACCGGGCCGTCCGGACCGCAGTGCGGACGTCCTCGAGCATCGCGTCGAGCTCGATCTCGCCGCCCTCGAGATAGACCTCCATGAGGGTCTCGTCCTCGGAACCCTCGATGACGGACTCGAGCAGCTCGGAGCGAGCCTCGGTGACGATCTCCTGCTCCTCCTCCGTGAGCTCGCGGATCTCATCATCGGGACCGGTGAACTTCTGCTCCACCAAGTCGAGGACTCCGAGCAGGCGATCATCCTCGGTCACCGGCAGGCACACGGGTTGGGCATCGCCGAACATGCGCTGGCACATCTCGACCGTCGCATCCCAGTCGGCCCTGGCCTGCTCGAGCTTGGTCACCACGACCGCGCGGGGCATGTTGACCGCGCGGCATTCTTCCCACAGCAGGCGGGTCGGCTCATCGATGCCATCGGCGGCGGATACGACGAACAGTGCAGCGTCGCCCGCGCGGAGGCCCGCGCGCAGGTCACCCACGAAGTCAGGATGGCCGGGCGTATCGATCAGGTTGAGCACGACGTCATCGGCCAGCCCGACCGTCGCGAGAGACAACCCGACAGTTGTGTCCCGATCGTCGCGCCCCTGCTTCTTCACAGGCCCGGACTGGAGCTGATCAAACATCGTCGACTTGCCGGAGCCGGACGGTCCGACCAGCACGACGTTGCGGATCTGCCCAGGGTGGGTGGGGTTGCCAACCGATACGCCGTCGTTCGCTCTCATGGAGTTCACCCTATGGCCACCTTGTGACATTTTTCCCCCGGGTCGAACGCGGTGCTGGTCACACTTGGCCGAGGTTGGCAGACCAGTCGCTGTGTCTCGTTGTGGTTGCTCGAGCTGGCCTCGTCGGTCGGGTGGCTGAGGCTTTAGTTCCGCCCTGGCATTGTGCTGGTCTCGACCGGTTACTTCCCAGGTCGCACGTCCCGACATCACGGTCACGTCCCTCGCTGGTTTGCTCGTTCCGACGTGGCGCAAGGTCGGGACGTGGGATCCGTGTAGGGACCTGGCGTACGTGTCGGGACGTGGGCGGCTTTCGGCTCGGGAGGTGGCGTACGCGTTGGGGAGTGCGAGCTTCCACGTCGGGAAGTGCGGGCATGGGGCCGCACCAAAGGCGTACACGTCGGGAGGTGACGGTGCATAGGTCTGGAAGGGCGTGTCCGTGTCACCAGGTCTGGGGTCCGGGCCGAAGGTCTGCGTTCCACCCGCTTGCTTCCCTCAGCTCGCGCACGTCCCGACATCACGCGCACGTCCCTCGCTGGTTTGCTCGTTCCGACGTGGCGCAAGGTCGGGACGAGGGATCCATGTAGGGACCTGGCGTACGTGTCGGGACGTGGGCGGTTTTCGGCTCGGGACGTGGCGTACGCGTTGGGAAGTGCGGGCATGGGGCCGCACCAAAGAGGTACAGGTCGGGAAGTGCGGGCATGGGGCTGCGCCAAAGGCGTACAGGTCGGGAAGTGCGGGCCTGGGGCCGCACGGAAGGCATACGGGTCGGGAAGTCCGGCGTGGGGCCAGACAACACACGTTCAGGTCGGGAAGTGGGCGCCCGACTCAGTCGGCCGATCCATAGAGCCGATCGCCGGCATCGCCCAGGCCCGGGACGATGAACCCGTGCTCGTTGAGCTTTTCGTCCACGGCCGCGACGACGAGGTGACAGGGCACATCGAGATCGGCCAGCAGGGCCGACAACCGGCCCACGCCTTCGGGTGCGGCCAACAGGCAGATACACGTGATGTGGTCCGCCCCGCGGTCGACGAGGAACCGGATCGCGCCAGCCAGCGAACCGCCGGTCGCGAGCATCGGATCGAGCACATAACACTGGCGTCCGGACAGGTCGGCGGGCAGGCGCTCGGCATAGGTCACCGGCTCGAGGGTCTCCTCGTCCCGGATCATCCCGAGGAACCCGACCTCGGCCGTGGGCATCAGCCGCAACATGCCGTCGAGCATCCCCAGCCCGGCGCGCAGGATCGGCACGACCAGCGGAGGCGGTGACGCCAGGTGGACACCGGTCGCCAACGCCACAGGCGTCTCCACCGTGTGCTCCCTGACCCTGACCTCGAACGTGGCCTCATAGGCCAGCAGAGTTACCAGCTCTTCGGTGAGCCGCCGGAAGACCGGCGTATCCGTCCGCGCATCACGCAGCACGGTCAGCTTGTGAGCCACCAGCGGGTGGTCGACGACGGTCACATCCATGGGCCAGTCCTCTCGTCCGGTCGCAGCCTAGTGGGAACAAACCGCCCGCCGGGCAGCTCCTACCGGCAAGCCACGATCCAGGTCACGCAAGGAGCCCGCATGTTCAACTTCCGCCCGATGATCGTCACTCCTGTCCCGGACGGGTGGTATGTCAAGGAGTCCGTCACCGTACTCGCTCCCGACGGGCAGGCCAACGTGATTCACTCCTCCGAGGACCTCGACGCGTCTATCGACACGGCGCTGTATGCCGACCTCCAGGGGCAACTCCTGATGGAGGAATTCCCCGGCTACGAGGAACACTCCTTCGTGTGGATCCGGCTGACCGACGGGCGCCGGGCGGTGGTCCGCGAGTTCTCCTGGACCCCGCCCGACGGTGTTTCGGTCACGCAGATCCAGCTGTACTACGCCGAGAACGCGCGCGGCTTCACCGCGACCGCGACCACGCCGACGTCCCAGTTCCCCCGTTTCAGCCGACAGCTGCGGGATCTCCTGATGAACGTCTCGGTGGCCCGGTCCTAGCCGATCAGGCTTCCTTCGTCCCGGCGAGGGCGCGTTCGGTTTCTTCGGCGGTGGGTACGCCGACATAGCGTTCGTCGGGAATGCGCTCGGCCTCGGGCGGCGGGCCGGGGGGCGTACCGTCGCCGAACGGCCGACCACCCAGGTCCTCACGACCGTGCTTGCTGTGCCAATCCGCCAGGTCCGGGCCCTTGGGCACGATGCGGGTCGGGTTGATGTCGCCGTGGGTGACGTAATAGTGCTGCTTGATCTGCACGAAGTCCGTCGTGTCGCCGAAGCCGGGGGTCTGGAACAGGTCACGGGCGTACGCCCACAGTGCCGGGAATTCGATCAGCCGCTGGCGGTTGCACTTGAAGTGCCCGTGATAGACGGGATCGAACCGGGCGAGCGTGGTGAACAACCGCACGTCGGCTTCGGTGATCGTGTCGCCGACGAGATAACGCTGCCCGGTCAGACGCTCCTCGAGCCAGTCGAGGGCGGTGAAGAGGCGGTCGTACGCATCCTCGTAGGCACCCTGCGTACCCGCAAAACCGCAGCGATAGACGCCGTTGTTCACCTCCGTGTAGACCCGCTTCGCCACCTCGTCGATCTCATCCCGCAGGTGATCGGGATAGAGCTCGGGCGCGCCGTCGCGGTGATGGGCGGTCCACTCGGTCGAGAAGTCGAGTGTCATCTGGGCGAAATCGTTGGTGACGACGCGCCCGGTCTCGACCTCGACGATCGCGGGCACGGTGATACCCCGCGGGTACGCCCGGAACCGCGCGTTGTAGGCATCGCGCAGCCAATGGATCCCGAGCACCGGGTCCTCGCCGCCCTCATCCAGGTCGAAGATCCAGGAGCGCTCGTCGTGGGTCGGGCCGGGAATGCCCAGGGACAGCGCGTCCTCGAGACCCAGCAGCCGGCGGACGATCATCGTCCGGTTGGCCCATGGGCACGCCCGCGCTGCGACGAGCCGATAGCGCCCGGCCTCGACCGGCCAGAGCTCCCGACCCTCGGTGTCCTTGCCGGCGCTCGCATCCGCGACGATCCGGTCGGTGATGTAGTTCGTGTCCCGGTCATATTCCGGCCCGGTCACATAGCTCGCTTCAGTCGCCTCCATGCGCGCGAGCCTAGGTGAGGGCCTTTTTCGCGGGTACGCCGGGGCCGTCGCCCCCGACCATGACCGAACCTTGCCCGGGGGTGTCCCGGGCCCGCCGGGTCTGAGAACATGGGGGCGGTCCGTGGGCGACACGGGGCGGCATCAGGAGGGGTCATGACCGAATACGACAACGAAGAGGACTACGAGTCCTTCGACCTGTCCTCGCGTTCCAAGGACGACCCCCGGTCCGACCTGGCGGCCTATACCGACGATCTCGACGACTTCGACATCGACGACGATGATGACGACGACCTCGATGACGACGACGGGGACGATGATGACGACCTCGACGACGATGATGATGACGACGACTTCGATGACCTCGAGGACGCCGGCGACGACGAGATCGACCTGGTCGTCGCGGTCTATCGCGAGGATGGCCTCCCGGTCGCGACCGCGCTGACGAAGGACCTGGCGAACGATCTCGATGAGCTGATCCTGCAGCTGCGCCGCCAGCCCGCGGATGCCGGCGCGATCGGCATGGTCTCGCTCGTGGGTGACGTCTTCATCATCGTCCGCGTCCGCGGCCGCAACGTGCAGGCACTGGTCTCCGACGCCGCCGCGGCGGGCGACTGGCCGCTGGCCCGCGATGTTGCCGACTTCCTCGGCGTCGACGAGATCCCCGATCCCGATGACGACTCCGAACCCATGGGCGACCTGGGCCTCCTCAACGATCTCGGCGTGACCGACCTCGCCATGGAAGCCTATTGCGACAACTTCGACGACAACTCCGACGAAGTCCTCGCCCAGATCGCCGAGCGCATCGCCGTCGGCCAGGCCTTCCGCAAGGCTGCCGACTCGTTCCACTGATGACCCGGTGGGACGAGGCGTTCGACGTCGCGCTCAGCGAGGCGTACGCCGCCGCCGAGCACGGTGACGTGCCCATCGGGGCGGTGCTCCTCGACGCGGACGGCCGCGTCGTCGCCGTCGGTCACAACGAGCGCGAACTCACCGGCGACCCCACGGCCCACGCCGAAGTCGTCGCACTCCGGCGCGGGGCCGAGGCCCATGGCGAATGGCGGCTGGAAGGGCACACCCTCGTGGTCACCCTCGAGCCCTGCACCATGTGCGCCGGGGCGCTGGTCCAGGCGCGGGTCGAGCGGGTGGTCTTCGGGGCGTACGACCCCAAAGCCGGCGCGATCGCCAGTCTCTTCGACGTCGTCCGCGATCCCCGGCTCAATCACAGGCCCGAGGTCGTCGGCGGCATCAGGGCCGAGGAATGCGCTCGGCCGTTGCTGGAATTCTTCGGTACGCAACGAGGGTGATCAGGCGGTCCCGAGGAGGCGGGCCATGTATTTCGCGTACTGCTTCCGACCCGCCACCTTCCACATCAGCTTGACGAAGCCGGGCATGGGGGCGAGGAACTCGCGGCCCTCCTCGGGGGTGGCGACGTCCAGCAGCCCACCCATGAAGATCGGGAGACCGGATTTGGGCATGCCCGTGCTCATGACCTTGCCGAACTCTTCCCATTCCTTGCGCGTCACGTGCTGTGCGAGAAGCGGCACGACCAGACGCTCTTCCTCGGCCAGGTGATCGGCCAGGACCAGGCGGAACTCCTCCACTGCCCGGACCAGGGCCGTTGCTGCCCTCGCTGAGGCGGGTCCCGGGCGCGCGGTCGACCAGCCGGTCGCACACTGCTTCACCCGGTCGACCAGGTCGTCGATCTCGTGGTGGGCCGCTGCCATGCGCTGGATGGTGGCGCGCTCTTCGGGTACGCGTTCGGTCAGCTTCGGCCACAGGTGGGAGTCCTCGCCGCCGTGGTGGTGGTGCAGGCCCAGGAGGTTGAACTCGAGGTCCTGCAGGATCGCGTCGCGGCGTTCGGGATCGGTGCCCCCGACCTCGGTGATGAGCCCGGACAGCAGCTCGAAACGGGCGGTCATGACACGATGGATCAGACCCATGTGCCAGACATCGGGAGCGTCACTAGGGTTCGTGGTGGCGGTACGAGCGGCGTTGGTTTCCATGGCCCAACCCTCGCGCGAGGGTGCCGACCGATTCCATGACGAGCACCCACCGTTGACCCACCGTTCGGAGAAGGGGGAGTCGATGTCGGAGGTCAGAGCCACGGGGCTCGAGAGCACCGGGTTCGCGGCCACGCTGCGTCGCCTGCGGCTGCGAGCCGGTCTCACCCAGGAACAACTCGCCCAGCTCGACCGCACCCTGCCGGTCCTCGTCGACGGTCCGCAGGACCTCCCCGATCGCCAGCGGACGATGCGTGACACGGTGACCTGGAGTCATGACCTGCTGTCGGAGCCGGCGCGGACGGCGTTCC
>CAZEVN010000023.1:39132-42907 GCA_964515145.1 uncultured Enemella sp. | reverse complement strand
CAACACACCCAAAATGGGGTGGAACCACCAGGTTCCACCCCATTTGGCAATTCCGGAGAAGTGTCAGGTCGCGGCCGCACGGCCATTTGCATTTCCTCAAGAATCCGTCACTGCCCGGTGTTCTGCGACACGCAGGGCGGCGGGAGTCGTGTGCCATATGGCACGAGTTCCAATGAGGCGCGCAGCGGCGGGGGCGAAGTCGTGCCAAATGGCAGGGTTGCGATCTGCCTGTCGGCGTGTCGGCGCGGGCCGGCGTACGCGAGGTCATCCGGGGTCAGGGGAGATGAGGGCCGCGAGGCTGGTAGGGGCGCGCAACCGTTCCCCTTGCTGACACGCTTTGCACCGATTGGTCGGGACGGGCACGATTGGGTAGTGCCAGACAACGATCCCCAGCAAGGCCCCCGCGACAACGAGGGCTCCGGACCCCGAGGACCACGCCGAGACGGTGACCGCCGCTCGTTCGGCGGCGATTCCCGAGGCGGTGGACGCCCCGGCGGTCGAGGCGGAGCTGGAGGAGGACGATCCGGGGGCGGCTATCGCCGGGACTCCGATGATCGCCGCTCCGGTGGTGGGTTCCGACGCAGCGATTCCGACGATCGTCGATCAGGCGGGGGATACGGCCGCAGCGACGACCGATATGGCCAGCGGGACTCACGAGATCGCCGGGAGGGGTTCTCCGGTAGTCGGGATGATCGCGGGGATCGCGGCGGCAGTTTTGGTGACCGCTCCCGATCGGACGGTGCCCGTGGGCGTGATGGATCGGGCGGTGCCCGTGGGCGTGACGGTTGGCAGGACCGCCGGCGGGACGGCGAGGGACGCCCCCAGTGGCGAGGTGACAACGACCGACGATCCGAGCGGCGGGATGATCGCGATCGCTCCGACCGACGCGAAGGCGGTTGGCAGCGGGACGACCGTCGGGGTGATACCTCGCGAAGCGATGACCGCCGTGGCGGCCAGCGCTGGGACGACAACCGAGGCCGGGGACGGGACGGTGGTTTCCGGGGAGACCGTCGCAGTGACGATCGCCCCCGCGACGGACGCAGGGACTCCTGGCAGCGGGACGATCGTCCCCGCAACGACCGGCGTGAGGATGACCGGCGAGAATCGCGCGGTGACCGGCCCTGGAGCCGCGGCGGCCGCGATGACGACCGACGTCGCGATGACCGCGGGCGGGGCGGGTGGCAGGATCGCCCCCGCGATGATCGACCCCGTGAGGGCGGCTGGGACCGTCGTGGCAGCGACCGCGACCATCGTTCACAGGATGACCGGGCGTCGCGGCGTACCGAAAGCGAACGCGACCCGATCCTTCCCGACGGCCTGGACCTGCGGGAACTGCCTCGGGGAATGAAGGCGGAATTGCGCAGCCTGCCCCCGGAGATTGGCGACAAGGTCGGCCTGCGACTCCTCGCCGCCGGCCTGATGGTGGACGAGGACCCGGAGGGGGCGTACGCCCAGGCGAAGGTGGCCCGGCGTCTTGCGGCCCGACTGCCGATCGTGCGCGCGGCGGTGGCCGAGACGGCGTACGCCGCTGGCGAATATCAGGCGGCGCTCACCGACTATCGGGCGCTGCGCCGGATGAGTGGTGGGGATGAATACCTCCCGGTGATCGCCGATTGCGAACGTGCCCTGGGCAAGCCCGAAGAGGCTCTTCGCATCGCCAAGGAGGCCGCTGGCGCCCGGTTGGACCCGGCCACCGCGATCGAGATGTGCATGGTTGAGGCGGGGGCCCGAGCAGACCTGGGCCAGGAGGCCGAAGCCCTGCGGCTGCTCGAGCGGAAGATTCGTGAGACCCAACATGCGCGTGCGTTGAACGACACGAGCAAGGCGAGGTTGCGCTACGCGTACGCCGATCTGCTCCTCGGCCGTGGAGACTCGGAGCAGGCCCGGGACTGGTTTGTAGCTGCAGCCAAACTCGACCGCGACGGTGTGACCGGCGCTGACGACCGCATCGCCGAACTCGACGGACTGGTCATCGACTTCGACGAAGACGAGGACGAGCTGGATCTTGTCGAAGAAGGTCTCGAGGATCCCGACCTTGAGGATTCCGACGACGAAGACTTCGATGACGACGATGACGACTTCGACGACGATGACGACTTCGAGGACGATGAGTCCGACGACGCGGACGACGACTCCGATGAGGACGACGCGGACCATCCCGAAACCACCGAGGACGACGGCACCGATCAGGACGAAGAGCAGGAGGAGGAGTGACGGCGCTGATCGATGCCTATGACGCGGCGCTGTTCGATCTGGATGGTGTCGTCTATCTGGGTCCGGTGGCTGTGCCGGGCGCAGTCGAGGGGCTCGCAGCCCTGCGCGACCGGGGGACTCGGATCGGGTTTGTGACCAACAACGCGGCCCGCGCGCCCCAGGTAGTGGTCGATCACCTGAATGAGCTCGGAATCGCGGCCGGGCTGGAGGACGTTGTTGTGTCCTCGCAGGCCGGCGCACGACTGCTGGCGGATCGGGTCCCGGCGGGGGCTCGCGTACTGGTGGTGGGGACAGAGGCGCTGACCGAGGAGGTACGCCGGGTTGGCCTGACCCCGGTGTCGTCGCTCGAGAAGCCGGTCGCTGCGGTCATCCAGGGATATCACCCGGAGCTGCCGTGGGACCTGATCAATCTGGCGGCCTATGCGATCCAGGCGGGAGCTGTCTGGGTCGCGACGAATCCTGACTCGACCCGGCCGACCGACCTCGGGCTCGTGCCGGGGGCCGGTGCCCAGATCGGGGCGTTGCGCAACGCGGTGCCGATCGATCCGGTGGTGGCCGGAAAGCCCTTCACGCCCCTGTTGGTCGAGACCGTGAATCGGCTGGCAGCCAATCGTCCCCTGTTCGTCGGAGACCGGATCGACACGGATATCGATGGCGCCGCGGCGGTCGGCATGGACAGCCTGCTCGTCCTCAGCGGTGCCCACGGCAAGGCCGATGTCATCGCCGCCTCCAACAGGCCCACCTACATCGGTTGGGACCTGCGGGCGCTCTTGTCTCCGGCTGCGGATATCGCGATCAATGGGGACTCTGCCACCTGTGGTGAATCCTCGGTCACGCGCACGTCAAAGGGGTGGCAGGTCACCCCCGGGGTGGGTGCTGACGGCCAACTTGACGCACTTCGGGCCCTGCTGGCACTGGTGGCTGCCGGCTCTGATCCCGACGAACCGGAGTTGGCAGCAGCCCTCGCGGTTCTTGACCTGGTGCCCTGAATCAAGCTGGTTGCCTGATCGGGCGTACGTCATTCGGCGAGCCATATCGCCGGCAACGGAGCGCCGTACTCCCGCCTGGCCAGCCACTTCGCTAGCGTGTTGACCAAACGAACCAACTGGGAGGAAAAACCGGTGTTGCTCGAGGTACTGCAGAAATATATGGATGCCGTCAACGGCGCCACCCGGATCACCCAGCGCAACGCCACCGCGATCGCGCGCAATATCCTGATTCAGGCAGGCATGGAGCCTGCTGCCGACATGGTTCATCAGCTTTCGGAGCAGATGATCGCGGCGCAGGAAGCGCAATACAACATGATGCGCGAGATGATCCAGGGCGAGGTTCAGGCGAGCCTCGAGCGCATGGGCATGGCCTCGTCGATGTTCGGATTGCCTTCCGCAGAGGCAGATCAGGACACAGCTCCGGCCAGCCCCACCACCAAGGCTGCCCCGGCCAAGGCTGCTGAGCAGGTGAAGGAGGCCGCTGCCGCCCCGGCGAAGGCCGCCGAGCCCGCCGAGGCGGCCGCTCCCAAGGCCGAGCCGGTCAAGGAAGAGCCGGTCAAGGAAGAGCCGGT
>CAZEVN010000023.1:24110-39032 GCA_964515145.1 uncultured Enemella sp. | reverse complement strand
AAGGAAGAGCCGGTGAAGGCTGCTCCGGCCAAGGCCGCGGAGCCCGCGAAGACCGCTGCTCCGGCCAAGACCGCTGCTCCGGCCAAGACCCCCGCTCCGGCGAAGGCCGCTGCCGCCCCGGCCAAGAAGGCCCCGGCCCGCAAGGCTCCTGTGAAGAAGGCCGCAGCTACTACAACTGCCGCCAAGAAGGCGTCCGCCACCACGACTGCTGCCAAGAA
This sequence comes from uncultured Enemella sp., assembly GCA_964515145.1. GTDB lineage: Bacteria > Actinomycetota > Actinomycetes > Propionibacteriales > Propionibacteriaceae > Enemella. The sequence continues at coordinate 38,814 of CAZEVN010000023.1, read as the reverse complement.
GACCACGGCTGCCCGCAAGGCTCCGGCCAAGAAGGCTCCCGGTAGCACCACCGAATCGTGACGAACCCGGTCCCCGGGCCTCCGCCCGGGGCCCGACCCGTCCCGGATCCGACGCATCCCGACATAGATAGGGCCATCGCCGATCTCGAGGCCGCACTGCCGGACCTCCCGCTGGATCAGCATCACGCCCGCATGACTTCCGTGCTCGATGTCCTGGACGGCGTGCTCGATCGGGCTCGACAGGCTGACCCGCCCGCGTGAACCGCCTTGATCAGGCTTTGGTCACAGCCGGGCTCGCCCGGTCCCGCAACCAAGCGGCACAACTCATCCGGCAGGGTCGGGTGCGGGTGGATGGCATCCCCGCAACCAAACCGGCCACGCCCGTCACCGGGGAATCCTCGATCACGGTCGAGGACGAGGGCTGGGTCTCGCGGGCAGCCCACAAACTGCTGGGCGCGCTGAAGGACCTGTCGGTCGACGTGCCCGCGCGTGTGCTGGATGCAGGCTCGTCGACCGGGGGATTCACCCAGGTCCTGCTGCGCCACGGGGCGAAGCGCGTCTATGCGGTCGATGTGGGCACGGACCAGCTCGCTCCCGAACTCCGCAGCGATGCCCGGGTCGTCGTCCACGAACAGACCAATCTCCGCGACCTCACGCTGGCGCATGTCGAAGGCGAGCCTGTTGGCCTCGTCGTGTCTGATGTGTCCTTCATCTCGCTGACGCTCCTGCTGGAGCCGATGTTCGGAGTGCTGGACGAACGAGGGGAGGCCCTGCTCATGGTGAAGCCGCAATTCGAGGTCGGCCGTGCCCGACTCGCCCGAGGCGGAGTGGTGCGGGACCCGGCCGACCGCGCGTACGCCGTGACGCGCGTCACCAACGCTGCCGCCGAGCTGGGCTGGACCTGTCTCGCCACGGCAGAGAGCACCCTTCCAGGCCCTGCTGGGAACGTGGAGACCTTCATCCACCTGCGTCGGACTCACCTATGCTGAGCCCCGTGAGCACCTCGGACGAACCCCGTCAGGTGGCCGTCCTGACCCACACCCGCCGCCCCGAGGCGGTGGCGGCCGCGTGCCGCTTCATGACCGGGATGTCGACAGTCGGGATCACGAGCCTCCTGCCCGCCGCAGACATCGAGGACATCGGCGCGACGGCGCTGAATGGCCTCCTCATCCGCGAACTCGATCTCGAGGACACCGCCGGGCTGGAGCTCGCCGTCGTCTTCGGCGGCGACGGCACGATCCTGCGGGGAGCCGAGTGGACCCTGCGGAGTGACGTGCCCCTGCTCGGGGTCAATCTCGGCCACGTCGGATTCCTCGCCGAGGCCGAGTCGTGGGAGATCGATCAGGTCGTCGAACACGTGATCACCCGCAGCTGGCAGGTCGAGGAACGATTCACGATCGATGTGGTCGTCCGCGACAAGCCGGCCAGGGATGGCGGCCGGGTCATCTGGAAGTCGTTCGCAGTCAACGAAGTGTCGATGGAGAAGGCGGCGCGCGAGCGCATGCTCGAGCTCCTGATCGCCGCCGATGACCGCCCTCTGCACCGCTGGGCATGTGATGGCGTGCTGGTGGCCACGCCGACGGGTTCGACGGCTTATACGTTCTCGGCCGGCGGCCCGGTGATCTGGCCGGAGCTCGATGCCTTGCTGGTCGTGCCGCTCAGCGCTCACGCACTCTTTGCGCGCTCGATGGTGCTGGGCCCCCAGTCGACCGTGACCGCGCAGCTCATCGACTATCCGGGCAACCTGGGTGTCGTGTGGTGTGACGGCCGCCGCAGCGTCGACCTGTCGGGTGGCATGGAGATCGAGGTGTCGGCGGGGGCCCACCGATTGCGCATGGCCCGGCTGAGCATGGCACCGTTCGCGGACCGGCTCGTCCGCAAGTTCGGCCTGCGCGTCGAGGGCTGGCGCGGAGCCGCGGAGCAGCGTCGACCGTGATCAGCGAACTGAGGATTGCCGACCTCGGCGTGATCGAGTCGGCCGTGCTCGAACCCGCGGCCGGGTTCACAGCCGTCACCGGTGAGACCGGCGCCGGCAAGACCATGATCGTCACGAGCCTGGGGCTCCTCCTCGGCGGGCGCGCCGACTCCGGTGCCATCAGGCGCGGGGCCGATCGTGCCCGCGTCGAAGGCGTCTTCGCAGAGCTCTCCGATGACCTCGTCGAGCGCGTCGGAGATTCCGGCGGCGAGGTGGAGGAGGGCAGCCTTCTCGTGGCCCGGCAGCTGACCGGAACGCGCTCGAGGTGTTTCGTGGGAGGAGCTGGCGTACCCGTCGCCGTGGCGGGCGACATCACCAGCGAACTTGTCGTGATCCACGGTCAGTCCGAACAACTCAAGCTCGCCGCGCCGGAGCGGCAGCGCGAGATTCTGGATCGGTACGCCGGTGCCGGGCTCGCGGCCGAACTGGCCGCCTATCGCGCCGACTGGGCCGAACGCCAGGCGGCCCGGACCGAGCTGGCCCAGCTGCGCGACCAGGCCCGGGAGCGGGCCAGGGAAGTCGACCTGCTGCAGTTCGGGCTCAATGAGATCGAGCAGGTCGACCCGCAGGCGGGTGAAGATGTCGCACTGGCGGAGGAGGCCGAGAAGCTCCAGGCCGTCGACGACCTTCGGCTGGCGGCCCACACTGCTCTCGTAGCGCTGGCCGGCGACGAGGACAGCATCGACGCAGGGTCGGCGCTGACTGCGGCCGCGGTGGCCCGCAAGGCGCTGGGGGAGGGGGCCGACCTCGACTCCACCCTCGAGCCTTTTGCCAGCAGGGCGGCCGACCTCCAGGTGCTGGCCCAGGAGCTCTCCCAGGATGTGGCATCCTATCTGTCCGACCTGGCTGCGGACCCGGCGCGACTCGAATGGATTGCCGAACGACGCGCGGCGCTGCAGGGGCTCACCCGCAAATATGGCGAGACCGTGGACGAGGTCCTGTCGTGGGCCCAGACGTCGGCTGCCCGGCTGGGAAATCTCGTTGCGGGCGACGATCGCATCGAAGAGCTGGCCGCGCGGGTGGCCGAGCTGGACGCGGCGCTCCTGTCGCGCTCCGCGACGATCACCGAACACCGCACCGGAGCCGCGGACCGGCTCGCCGATGCCGTTGCCGGGGAGCTCGCCGCGCTCGCCATGCCCCACGCGCGCCTCGCCTTCACCCTCGAACCCCTGCCTGAACCCGGCCCCCACGGAGCCGAACAGGTGGTCCTGCAGTTCACGGCCAACCCCGGCTCTGCGCCGCGGCCCATCGGCAAGGTCGCCTCCGGTGGCGAGCTGTCCCGCATCCGGCTGGCGCTCGAAGTCGTGCTCGCCGAGGGGTCGGCCACCGGCACGTTCGTGTTCGACGAGGTCGACTCCGGTGTCGGCGGGGCAGTCGCCATCGAGATCGGGCGTCGTCTGGCCCGCCTGTCGCGGCACGCCCAGGTCATCGTCGTCACCCACCTGGCCCAGGTCGCCGCCTTCGCCGACCGACACCTCCTCGTGCGCAAGGCCTCCGACGGCCAGATCACGACCTCCGGCATACACCGACTCGACGACGACGAGCGGCTCGCCGAATTGGCCCGCATGATGGCCGGACTCGAGGATTCCGACACCGCTCTGGCCCATGCGCGCGAGCTGCGCGAGCTCGGAAAACGTGCCTGAGGTACGCCTGACCTGCGTGGCCCGGGTCGAGCGTGGTGTCTCGGATTGGGTTTCTGGGATAGGGTGAAAACCCGTGGGAAGCGCCAAGAGGACCAAGCACGTATTCGTGACCGGAGGCGTCGCCTCCTCGCTCGGCAAGGGACTGACTGCCTCGAGCCTTGGGAGCCTGCTGATCGCCCGGGGCCTGCGGGTCACGATGCAGAAGCTGGATCCCTATCTGAATGTCGATCCGGGCACTATGAACCCGTTCCAGCACGGTGAGGTCTTCGTCACCGAGGATGGTGCGGAGACCGACTTGGACATCGGCCACTATGAGCGGTTCCTCGATGTGAACCTCAACGCCGACGCCAATGTGACGACCGGCAAGGTCTATTCGCAGGTCATCACCAAGGAACGCCGCGGTGATTATCTGGGCGACACCGTGCAGGTGATTCCGCACATCACCAACGAGATCAAGGACGAGATGCTCGCCATGGCCACGGGCAACGTGGACGTGGTGCTGCACGAGATCGGCGGCACCGTCGGTGACATCGAATCGCTGCCGTTCCTCGAGGCCGCGCGCCAAGTGCGCCGGGATGTCGGCAAGGAGAACTGCTTCTTCCTGCACGTCTCGCTGGTGCCCTATATCGGGCCCTCCAAGGAGCTCAAGACCAAGCCCACCCAGCACTCGGTGGCCCAGCTGCGCCAGGTCGGCATCCAGCCCGATGCGATCGTCTGCCGCGCCGACCGCGACCTGCCCGACGGCATCAAGCGCAAGATCGCGCTCATGTGCGACGTCGAGGAAGAAGCCGTCATCTCCTGTCTGGACGCCCCGAGCATCTATGACATCCCCAAGGTGATCCACCGCGAGGGCCTGGACGCCTACGTCGTCCGCAAGCTCGACCTGCCGTTCCGTGACGTCGACTGGACCAGCTGGAACGACCTGCTCGAGCGCGTCCACCACCCGACCGATGAGGTGACGATCGCGTTGGTCGGGAAATACATCGATCTGCCGGATGCCTATCTGTCCGTCGCCGAGGCCCTGCGCGCGGGTGGGTTCGCCGCGCGGACCAAGGTGCATGTGCGCTGGGTCCCGTCGGACGACTGCGAGACCCCCGAGGGCGCGCGCCAGAACCTGGGTGATGTCGACGGGATCTGCGTGCCCGGTGGGTTCGGCATCCGTGGCGTCGAAGGCAAGCTCGGGGCTCTCCGCTATGCGCGGGAGAACCAGATCCCCACGCTCGGGCTGTGCCTGGGCCTCCAGTGCATGGTGATCGAATTCGCCCGGAACGTCCTCGGCCTGGCCGATGCCGCGTCCACCGAGTTCGATCCCGAGACCGGGCACCCGGTCATCGCGACCATGGCCGAGCAGGTCGACATCGTCGCGGGGGAGGGCGATCTGGGCGGCACGATGCGCCTGGGCTCCTATCCGGCCGAACTGACCCGCGGGTCGGTCGTGGCCGGTGCCTATGGCGTCCATCAGGTCACCGAACGCCACCGTCACCGCTATGAGGTCAACAACAGCTATCGGGCGCAGCTCGAGAAGGCCGGTCTGGTGATCTCGGGCACGAGCCCCGACGGCACGCTCGTCGAGTTCGTCGAGCTCCCGGCGAAGACCCACCCCTATTACGTGGCCACGCAGGCCCATCCCGAATACAAGTCGCGCCCGACCAAGGCGCACCCGCTGTTCACGGGTCTCATCCGGGCGGCGCTGCGTCACCAGAGCAGCGCACGGCTGTTCGAGGATGACGACGTGGACGCCGGTGCGGCCGAAGCTCCCGAGCAGGCTGCCTCGCATGACTGACCCGCATCGCATCCCGGTTCGGACTCAGCCGGCCGATACCCCGGAGGTGTGGGCGGTGCAGTCCCGTCGGGTGCTGGGGGAGGGGCGCCTCTTCGACTACCTGAGCGATGAGGTCGTCACGCCTTCCGGCGACACCATGCGCCGCGACTTCATCGATCACACCGGTGCCGTGGGCGTGATCGCGGTCGATGACGACGATCACATCATCGTCGTCGACCAATATCGACACCCCGTCGGCTTCCGGCTCATCGAACCGCCCGCGGGCCTGCTCGATGCGCCGGGGGAGGACCCGTTGGTGGCGGCCCGGCGCGAGCTGGCCGAGGAGGCCGGGCTCGCGGCCGAACACTGGCGGGTGCTCGTCGACATCCTCACCACTCCGGGTGGGGTCAACGAATCCATCCGGATCTATCTGGCCCGCGGCCTCAGCGCGGCCGAGGCACCCGACGGTTTCGAGGCCGAGGGCGAAGAGGCCCACATGGAGGTGCTGCGCGTACCCTTCGACGACCTGCTCGAGGGCATCCTCGCCGGGAAGCTGCAGAGCCCCTCGCTAGTGGCCGGAGTGCTGGCGTACGCCGCCGTCCGCGGCCGGGAGAGCACGCTGCGGTCTCCGGATGCGCCGTGGCCCGCCCGGACCCAGCTGGAGCGGACGCGTGCCGCCGCGACCCGGGACGACCATGGGCAAACTCCGGATTGACGGGCTGATCACGAGCTTTCTCGAGCATCTTCAGGTCGAGCGGGGCATGTCGTCCCACACCCTCAGCGCCTATCGGCGTGACCTGGCCCGCTATGCCGAGTTCCTCGCCGGCCGCGGCATCGTCGAGGTCGACGGGGTGACCCCGGCCGACATCACGGCGTACGCAGTCAGTCTAGGCGAACGGCTGGCCCCTGCCAGCGTGGCGAGGGCGACGGTCGCCATTCGCAGCCTGCACCGGTTCGGGATCGAGGAGGGTCTCAGCGAAGGGGATCCGGCGGTCGATATCAAGCCTGCCCGTCAGGGCAAGCGCCTCCCCAAGGCACTGTCCCTCGACCAGGTGCAGGCCCTGCTCGCGGCCCCGGACCCGACCACGCCCGAGGGCGTTCGCGATGCGGCGCTCCTGGAACTCCTCTATGGCACCGGCGCCCGAATCTCCGAGGTGCTCGCTCTCGACGTCGACGATGTCCGGTCCCTGGTGGGCGGCGATGCCGACCCGGCCGCCGGCCTGCGACTCATCGGCAAAGGCGACAAGGAACGGATCGTTCCGCTCGGCAGCTATGCCCGTGACGCCATTGATGCCTGGCTGGTCCGTGGCCGGGAGCACTTCGCGATCCGTGGCTCGACACCGGCGCTCTTCGTGAACGCCCGCGGTGGCCGGCTGTCGCGCCAGAGTGCGTGGGCCAGGATCACGGCGTACGCCGAGACCGCGGTCCCCGGCGTCGACCTCTCACCGCACACCCTGCGCCACAGCTATGCGACCCATTTGCTTGACGGCGGAGCGGATGTGCGCGTCGTTCAGGAGCTCCTGGGGCACGCGTCGGTGACGACGACACAGATCTATACGATGGTCACGGTGGACCACCTGCGTGAGACATATCTGACCGCTCACCCAAGGGCATACTAGGCTCGACCGAGCCCGGATTCTCCCCCGAGCAGCGCCGACGGAAGGACCATCGTGCAAGCAGGCGAGCAGGACCAGCCGCAGGCCACGACGACCGTGGCGGACGGCGCCCTCTTCGACCTCGAACGGAAGGCGACCGAGCCAGCACCAGAGTTGGGCCCCACCGGCCGACCCTGGCCGGACCTGCCCGAACCGGCTCCGCCCGCACCCGGCCCCAAGCACGCGCTGGTGCTGGCCATGTGCAACCAGAAGGGTGGCGTCGGCAAGACGACCACCACGATCAACCTGGGTGCGGCCCTTGCCGAGACCGGGCGCAAGGTGTTGCTGGTTGATTTCGACCCTCAGGGATCGCTCTCCGTGGGTCTCGGCATCAATCCCCACACGCTGGAGCTCAGCGTCTACAACCTGCTGCTGTCCCGTGACACGACCGTCGACGAGGTGATCGACGAGACCGTGGTCGAGGGCATGGACATCCTGCCGTCCAACATCGACCTGTCGGCGGCCGAGCTGCAGCTCGTGTCCGAGGTGGCCCGCGAACAGGTCCTCAGCCGCGTGCTCGACAAGGTGAAGGATCGCTATGACGTCATCCTGATCGACTGCGCCCCCTCATTGGGTTTGCTGACGATCAACGCGTTGACCGCTGCGGACGGGGTGCTCATGCCGCTCGAGTGTGAATTCTTTGCTCTCAGAGGCATCGCGTTGCTCACGGATACGATTACCAAGGTGCAGGAACGACTGAATCCGAAACTCAAGATCACCGGAATTCTGGGGACGATGTATGATTCACGAACTCTGCACAGCCGCGAGGTTCTTGAGCGCGTCGTGCAGGCGTTCGGTGATGATGTGTTCCACACCGTCATCCGACGCACGGTGAAATTCCCGGAGACCACGGTCGCCGGGGAGCCGATCACCACCTATGCCTCGTCCTCACCCGGAGCCGAGGCCTATCGTTCCCTGGCCCGGGAGGTTTTGCTTCGATGCCCCGCAAGGTGACCATGCCCGGTTCGCCCGACGTCCTGCGCGGAACGGATCCCGCAGACCGCGCGGCGACGCCCGACTCCGGCAACTCGCGCGGCACGGGCCGAGTGCGCCACGACGACAAGATCACCGTCTATGTCAGCCGGGCCGAGCTCGTCCGTCTCGAGCAGGCGCGACTGACCCTGCGCGCCGAACATGGTCTTTCGTTCGACCGGGGCCGCATCGTCCGCGAGGCTGTCGCCGCGGCCCTGGACGATCTCGAGGCCCGTGGGCCCGACGCCGAACTCCTGCGCCGCCTCGGCGAATCGTGACCGACAGGGCGACCCCCGACCGGGCCGCCCCAATGACTGATCCCGAACGCAGTCAGCCCGCGGCCTTCACGCTGCAGCTCGACAACTTTTCCGGTCCCTTCGACCTGCTCCTCCAGCTCATCGCCAAGCACGAACTCGACATCACCGAAGTTTCCCTGTCGAGGGTGACCGACGAGTTCATCGCCCATATCAAGGCCGCCGGCGACGACTGGGATCTCGAACAGACCAGCCATTTTCTTGTGGTGGCGGCCACTCTGCTCGACCTCAAGGCCGCGCGACTGATTCCCGGCGCAGAGGTCGAGGGCGAGGAGGATCTCGAACTCCTGGAGGCCCGCGACCTGCTCTTTGCCCGGCTGTTGCAATATCGCGCCTTCAAGGAAGTATCCGCGTGGATTCGTGAGGTGCTCGCGAGCGAGTCGCGGCGGTACGCCCGCCCCGGCGGCCTCGAAGCCCAATTCGCGCGGCTCCTGCCGGAGGTCCGGATCAGGGCCACCGTCGACGATCTGGCGCGTCTCGCTGCGGCTGCGATGGTGCCGAAACAACCCGTTGGGGTGTCGCTGCGACACCTGCACGCGCCGATGGTGTCGGTCCGGGATCAGGCCGATCTCGTCGTGGGCCGACTGCGGCTCGAACGCGCGGTGACCTTCCGGGCGTTGATTGCCGATTCACCCGATCGACTCACCACGGTGTGTCGCTTCCTGGCGTTGTTGGAGCTCTTCCGCGAGAAGGCGGTCACCTTCGAGCAGCCCGCACCGTTGGGCGAACTCGTGGTCCGCTGGACCGGGTCCGAGGACGGAGACCTGGATATCTCCGCGGAGTTCGATGAGGCCGCCGGCGGCAGCGACGACAGGGTCCGCGAAGAGGGCGTGACAGAAGATGACACCACAGAGGAAGCCAGGACAGGGGAGGCGACGCATGAGTGACAACCGCACGCCCGAGGCCGAGATGCTGCCGGACGAGCCGTTGAGCGATGACGAGCTGTCTGGTGCGCTCGAGGCGCTGCTGCTCATGGCCGAGGAGCCGCTGGCCGCGGTCTCGTTGGCCGAAGCCGTCCGCGAGCCGCTCGACCGGGTCACGGCCACCCTGGCCGAGTTGGCTGCGTTCTATGACCGCACCCGCCGTGGCTTCGAGCTGCGCCACCTGGCCGGCGGCTGGCGTTATTACACCCGGGCCGAGCACGCCGGGCTGATCTCCCGTTGGGTCATCGACGGTCGGCACGCCAACCTCTCCCAGGCCGCGCTCGAGACGCTGGCCGTGGTGGCGTACCTCCAGCCCATCTCCCGCGCCCGGGTCTCGGCGGTCCGCGGAGTGAGCGTGGATGGTGTGATGCGTACGCTGACGGCGCGGGGCCTCATTGCCGAATCGGGGGCGGACGAGCACAGCGGCGCAACGCTGTTTGTGACCACCGCGCTGTTCTGCGAGAAGATGGGGCTCGAATCGCTGGCTGACCTGCCACCGCTGGCACCGCACCTGCCGGATGCCCTCGACCTTGAGGCCGAACTGGCGCGGACCGCAGCTGAGGCCGACCTGACTGATCCGGACGCCGATCCGGACGCCGAGCCCGATGAATCCACGGGCGACCCGGATGAGCCCGACCCGACCACGACACCCACGATGACAAGGGATGACAATGACTGAAGCGGAAGAGGGCGTACGCCTGCAGAAGGTGCTGGCGCAGGCCGGTGTCGCCTCGCGGAGAGCGGCCGAGATCCTCATCGCCGAAGGACGCGTGGAGGTCAACGGCAAGCCCGTGACCGAGCAGGGCGTGCGCGTCGATCCAGAACGGGACCACATCCGGGTGGACGGGTCCCGCATCCCGGCGCCCCGACGTCACGTCTATCTCGCCCTGAACAAGCCCAAGGGCGTCATCTCCACCATGGAGGACCCGGAGGGGAGGCCGACGCTCACGGAATATCTGCCGCGCAACGTGCCGCGGCTGTTCCACGTCGGGCGGCTCGACTTCGAAACCACCGGGCTGCTGCTGATGACCAATGACGGTGACCTGGCCCAACGACTGTCGCACCCGTCCTATGAGGTGTCGAAGACCTACCTCGCCGACGTCGACGGAGTGATGGACAACCATGCCCTGAAGCGGCTCGAGAAGGGCGTGACCCTGGACGACGGCTTTGTGAAGGCGGACAAGGTCAAGCTCGTGACGCGGGGCAACGACCGCACGCTGGTCCAGGTGACGCTGCATTCGGGTGCCAACCGTGTCGTGCGGCGCATGATGGATGCCGTCGGATTCCCGGTCAGCAAACTGTCCAGGATCAGCTTCGGGCCCATCCGGCTCGGCACGCTGCCCATCGGGGAGACCCGCGAGCTCACCCGCGACGAACTCGGCGCATTGCTGGACGCGGCCAAGATGTAGCCTCGGGGCACGACCCCGAGGCCCTCGGTCGGTTCCCGGCGTGTGAGCAGGAGGCCCACATGGAGTTGCCGTTCCTGACCCGTCGGATCTATGGGCTCGAAACCGAGTTCGGCGTGACGTTCCACTCAAGGGGGCAGCGGCGGCTGAGCGCCGACGAGGCCGCGCGCCATCTGTTCCGGGATGTCGTGGCCTGGGGCCGCTCGAGCAATGTCTTTCTCGGCAACGGCTCCCGGATCTATCTGGATGTGGGCTCCCATCCCGAATACGCGACGGCCGAGTGTGACGACCTCACCGAACTCATCGCGCACGATCGGGCCGGAGAGCGCATCTTCCTGCGGCTGGCCGACAGCGCGACCCGGCGCCTGGCGGACGAGGACATCCACGGCGAGCTCTATCTGTTCAAGAACAACACCGATTCCCACGGCAACTCCTATGGCTGCCACGAGAACTATCTGATCGGTCGCACTCGGGAGCTGGCTCCGATCACCTCGGTGCTCGTGCCCTTCCTGGTGTCCCGGCAGTTGATCTGTGGCGCCGGCAAACTCATGCCGGGGGGCGACTTCCGGGTCTCCCAGCGAGCCGAACACATGTGGGACGGCGTGTCCTCGGCGACCACGCGGATGCGGCCGATGATCAACACCCGCGACGAGCCCCACGCTGACCCGGGCCGGTTCCGCCGGCTGCACGTCATCGTGGGTGACTCGAACGTGTCCGAGACCTCGACGTGGCTCAAGGTCGGCACGACCGAGCTCGTGCTGCGGCTGATCGAATCCGGACGGGCGCTCCGCAACCTCGCCCTCGAGAATCCGATCAAGGCCGTCCGGGACCTCTCGCGCGACCCCTTCGGACGCGTCGAGGTCACGCTCGCCAACGGCCGCACCATCACGGGTCTGCAGCTGCAGCAGACCTACCTGCAGGGCGCCCTCGACCTGGTCGAACAGCACGGCGACCCCGGGCCGCAGCTGGCCGCCGTCCTCGTCATGTGGCAGCGCATGCTGGAGGCGTTGGAGGCCAAGGACACCACCCCGCTCGAGTCCGATATCGACTGGGCGATCAAGCTCAAGCTCCTGCAGCGTTATGCCGATCGCGCAGGTCTGGCCTGGTCGGATCCACGCATCCAGCAGCTCGACCTGGCGTACCACGACATCCAGCCGGGCCGTGGGCTCTTCACCCTTCTCGAGGCGCGCGGGGCCGTGAGCCGGATCGTCGACGATGCGGCAGTCGAGCGTGCTGCGAACACGCCGCCGCAGACGACGCGGGCCCGGCTGCGGGGTGCGTTCGTCGATGCGGCGCAGAAGGCGGGTGTCGACTATACGGTCGACTGGACGACGCTGAAGGTGAACGAGCCGCCGCCCCGCAGTTGGCGTCCACCGGATGGCGGCCTGCTCGCCGGCCGTGATCCGGACGAGCTGTATGCGCCGATCCTCTGCAAGGACCCGTTCCTCGCGGTCGACGAGCGCGTCGACGCACTTCTGGACCGGCTTTCCGGAGCACCCTCCGGTGCGGATCGGCCCCTGCCACGCCCGTGAACGTGCGCCGGTTCGCCTGCTGTTTTCGGGTAGCGTGGCAGGCTGGACCCGGCCTCGCTGGTCCCCGTGTCACAGAACCGAAAGCCCAGATCGTGAATCGTCGCCTCCGCGCCGTCGTGCCTGCCACCCTGGCCGTCGCACTGCTCGCCCTGTCCGCCTGCGGCTCCGACCAGCCCGACCCTGCGGCGACGGCGACGCCCACCTCGACCGCAGCGGCAGAGACACCGGGCGCCACCCCGACGCCGGAGGCCACCCCCGAACCAGCCGCGGTCACGCCCTCGAACAATCTCGACGGCATCGTGGTCGAGGGCCCGGCCAACGAAGCGCCCAAGTTCACCGTGCCCGCACCCTGGGGCGTCGACGAGACCCGCAACAAGGTCATCCTTCCCGGCGACGGCGCGGTGGTGGCCGAGAACGGGACTGTCGAAGTGCACTACATCGGCATGAATGGCCGCACGGGTCAGGTCTTCGACGAATCCTGGACCAGCCAGCCCATCGCGTTCCCGCTCGACCAGGTCGTGCCGGGATTCAAGAAGGGCCTGGAGGGCCAGCGAGTGGGCAGCCGGGTGCTCATCGCCATGCCGGGTGTCGACGGTTATGACTCCATGGGCGGCAATCCGCAGGCCGGCATCGAGGTCGGTGACACGCTCGTCTTCGTCGTCGACATCCTCTCGACCCCGCTCGCTGCGGCTGAGGGTGATCCCGTCCAGCCGGCCGAGGGTCTGCCGACCGTCGTGTTCGACGGCCCGAAGCCCAAGGTCACCATCCCCGCCGGCCAGCCTGCGCCCAACCAGCTCGTTGTCCAGCCGCTGATCAATGGCCGTGGCAAGCCGGTGCAGCCGACCGACGTCATCACCGCCGTCTATCAGGCCACCACCTGGAACGACGGCAAGGTCGTCGAGGACACCTATGGCGGCAAGCCGGAACAGGGTCCGCTCAATACGCTGATCCCGGCGTGGCAGGAGGCGTTGAAGGACAAGCCTGTCGGGTCTCGTGTCCTGATCATCGCGCCGCCCGACAAGGCCTATCCCCAGGATCCCGGGGCTCGGAAGCCGCACCCGGCGATGGGCCAGACCGTTGTCTATGTCGTCGACATTCTTTATACGACCGCGGGTCAATAGGCCATGGCTCAGGCCTCGAAGACCGTCGGGGCCAGGGGGAGAGCACCCGGGTCGAACCTGTCCAGAAGAGTGGCGAGAGTGACCTCTTCGCCGACCCCTGCGAGGTTCAGGCTGCGGGCGATCCAGCCGAGGGCCCAGGTGGCGTCCCGGCCGCTGGCCGCGAGATCGGCCAGGCTGACAGCCCCGTCGCGCTTGGCGAGGCGTACGCCCGCCGAATTCACCACCAGCGGAACATGCGCGTACGCCGGAACCCGCCCCCCGAGCTGGTCCGTCAGCCACGCCTGACGCGGGGCCGACGACAACAGGTCATCGGCCCGGACCACTTGATCCACACCCATCGCGATGTCGTCGACCACGACCGCCAGGTTGTAGGCCCACGCCCCGTCGCCGCGGCGCAGCACGAAATCATCCACCACGCCGGATGTCGGCCCATGAAGGACGTCCGTGACCGTCATCTCCGCCGAGTCGGCCCTGACCCTCAGTGCCGCTGGTCGCTGACGGCGGCGTTCGGCGCGTTCGGCGTCGGTGAGGTCGCGGCAGGTGCCCGGGTAGGGCCGGAAGCCATCGGCATGCGGGGCGCTCGCGGCCTCGGCGATCTCGCGTCGGGTGCAATAGCACTCATAGACGGAGTCGCCCAAAGCCGCGACCGCTGCGGCGTACGCATCGAGACGCTCGGACTGGCGGACGAGCGGGGGATCGAAATCGAGCCCCAGGGCAGCGAGATCCGCCAGCTGCCGCGCCTCGGTCTCCCCGGCCGCGCGGACCCGATCGGTGTCGAGGTCCTCGACACGCAGGAACAGGTCGCGATCCGTGCTTCGGGCGAAGAGCCACGCGAGCACGGCCGTCCGCAGGTTGCCGATGTGCAGGTCGGAGGTGGGACTGGGGGCATAGCGCCCGCCTCCGGCAGCCGAACGGGTCGACTCCGTGCCCCGCGCGTTCGGACCGGTCGGCATGGCACCTCCTGATAACGTCGGGTCTCGATCTGGCCCTGCTGGCGCAGGCTGTCAACACCTGGCTTCAGGCGTGAGGGGGAAGCATGGCACCTCGCAAGTCCGAGCGCATCCTCAACCTCACCATCTGCCTGCTGGCTGCCCGTCATTATCTGCCGCGGGAGAAGATCCGCGAGCTGGTCGAGGGGTACGCCGGCCTGTCCGACGCCGCGTTCGAGCGCACCTTCGAGCGGGACAAGGACGAACTCCGGGCGCTCGGGGTGCCCGTCGAGACCGGCTCCAACGATGCCTTCTTCGACGACGAGGTCGGCTATCGCATCCCGCGCGGCGATTTCGAACTACCTCCGATCGAGTTCACCGCTGGTGAGGCGGCCGTGGTGTCGATGGCCGGCCGGGTGTGGCAGGAAGCCAACCTCGCCGAGTCGACCCAGGTCGCGCTGGCCAAGCTGCG
>CAZEVN010000023.1:14799-24010 GCA_964515145.1 uncultured Enemella sp. | reverse complement strand
TGTGGCAGGAAGCCAACCTCGCCGAGTCGACCCAGGTCGCGCTGGCCAAGCTGCGCGCGGCCGGGCTGCCGACCGATACCGATCGGCTCGGGTTGTTGGCCCCGACCAGCACCGCACGCGTCGCGGCCTTCGAACCACTGTGGGATGCCGTCGTCACGGGGCGCCGGGTCCGCTTCGGCTACAAGCGCGGCGGGGGCGGGAAGACAGGCGTCCGAACCGTAGATCCGTGGGCGATCGTGTCCCACAAGGGGAACTGGTATCTCATCGGGTTCGACAACGATCGCGCCGACACCCGCATGTTCAAGCTCCTGCGCATCGTCGACGATCCCGAACCGATCGGGCCGAAGGGCGCTGTGGTCGTGCCCGAGGACCTCGATGCGCGGCAGCTGGCGATCCGGCTCGAACCGGGCCAGCCCGCGGGTCGTGCCGTCCTCGCCGTGCGCGAGGGCCGGGCGCCGTGGCTGCGGCGCCGCGGCGAGCCCGCTGAGCCTCCGGAGCTGCCGAACGGTTCAGTGCTCCCCGCGGACTTCGAGGTCCTGGCAGTCGACTATGTGAGTGTTGACTCGTTCATCGACGAGGTCGCGGCGCACGGCCAGGACGTGCTCGTGCTCGAGCCCGCCGAGGTCCGCGATCAGGTCCGGGCCCATTTGGTCGCCTTCCTGGGGGAGGTGAGCGCATGAGCCCGTCCTCCGACCAGGTCGCACGGCTGCTGTCGCTCGTGCCCTATCTGCAACGGCGGCCCGGGGTTCGATTGCAGGAGGTCGCCGGCGAGTTCGGGATCACCCCCGTGCAGCTTCGCAAGGACCTCGCCGTGCTCTATATGTGCGGCCTGCCCGGGCTGCTGCCCGGGGACCTCATCGAGATCGACATGGAGGCCGTTGACGGTGAGGGCGTCATCCATCTCACCAATGCCGAATTTCTGGCCCAGCCGCTGCGGCTCACCCCCGATGAGGTGCTCCCGCTGATCCTCGGGCTGCAGACCCTCCGCGAGATCGCGGGCGCTGACGCGCAGGCCAGCATCGACAGTGCCCTGGCCAAGCTGATGGCCGTGGCGGGGGAGAGCGCCGTTCTGGCGAAGCGGATCCGCATCGGCGTACGCGCGGCCGACCAGCCGGTCCGGGAGGCGATCTCGGCTGCGCTGGGAGCCGGCGTACGCCTGCGGCTGACGTATGACTCGGCCAGCCGCGGCCGGACCACCCGTCGCTTGGTTGATCCGCACAGCCTGCGAATGCGTGACGGGTTCGCCTATCTGGAGGCCTGGAGCGAGGCCCCGGAAGGATCGGGCGACGAACCCGGGGGCTGGCGGAGCTTCCGGCTCGACCGCATCGCCGAGGCGGAGCTCACCGCCGAACCGGCGCAGGACCACCCGGATCAGCCCGAACCTCCGGACGGCTGGCTCGATCGGCTCAGCCGCGCCGAGGAGGTCACCCTCGACCTGGCGGCCCCGGCGACGTGGGTGGCGGAGTATTACCCGATCGTCGACTCCCGGCCGCTGGCCGGCGGTGGCCTGCGGATCCGGTTGCGAGTTGCCGATCCGGCGTGGTTCCGGGCACTGTTGCTGCGGCTCGGTGCCGAGGCCACGGTTGTCGAGCCGGCGGCTGCAGCCGACTCCGCGCAGGTGGAGGCAAGGGCCGCGCTTGCGCTTTATGACCAACTGTTCACCTCGGCGTGACGTGCTGGTCACGTCGATTGACCCAGATGGTCGTGGACGTAGGATGAAAGTTGTGGATGTCGCGGGATGTCCGCACGACTGGGTGGGATGCGATCCTGCCGGAGAGGAACTCGCATGACTCCGCTGGTGTTCGGGCTGGGCCCGATGGAACTGGTGATCATCCTGGTTGTCGTTCTGCTGCTGTTCGGTGGTTCGCGTCTGGCCGGCCTCGGCCGGAGCAGCGGCCGCGCCATCCGGGAGTTCAAGGAGGAGACCAAGAGCCTCAAGGACTCGGAGACCAAGCCGGAGCAGCCGCGCAGTGAGCTGACCGGTGGCTCGGAGCCGGCCGCTCGACCGGTCGATCCCGCCGTTGAGAAGAACCCCGAAGACCTCCGCTGACCCACGTGTCCGCGCCCCCGAGTGAGAAGCGTCGGCTCAAGGTCAATCTGAGCTGGTTGAAGCCCCCCAAGGTGCCGCCGGGGGGCACCATGACGCTGTTCGAGCATCTGGCCGAACTGCGCTATCGCCTCGTCGTCTCCGTGCTGTGGGTCATCCTCGCGATGATCGTGTGCGCGTTCTTCTATCAGCAGCTGTATGACCTGCTGATGCAACCGTTCCTGGTGGCGAGCGAGTCGCTGAAGGCGGCCCGTCCCGGAGCGGAGACCCAGGCCGTCAATATCGGTGTGACCACGCCGATGCTTCTGGCGCTCAAGATCGTCGGAATCGCCGGGCTCGTGATGTCGGCCCCATTCTGGCTCTATCAACTCTGGGCGTTCCTGGCTCCCGGGCTGCTGGCGAAGGAAAAGAAGTACGCCCTGCTGTTCCTGGGCAGCTCCACCCCGCTGTTCCTGTCCGGAGTCGCGGTCGGTTATCTGGTGCTGCCCAAGGGCATCGAGGTCATGCTTGGCTTCACGCCCGAATCGGTGCCGGTCACCAACATGCTCGACATCCAATATTTCCTGACGTTCCTGATCCGGCTGATGCTCGTCTTCGGGTTGGCGTTCCTGTTGCCGGTGGTCGTCGTGACCCTCAACCTGATCGGCATCATCCGGGCCAAGCAGCTGGCGTCTGCGCGCATGTTCATCATCTTCGGCATCTTTGTGTTCGGCGCCGTCGCGACTCCGTCGACCGATCCGTTCTCGATGCTCGCCCTGGCGCTCCCGATGACTGTGCTCTATGCAATCTCGGAAGTGATCTGTCATCTCAACGACAGGGCCCGGCGGCGCCGCTCGCCGGATCCTGACCTGCTCGACTAGGACGACATGACTCCATTGCACCGCTACGACGGGACAACTCTGACCCTCGTGGTGAATCCGAAAGCGGGCCGCGGCCGGGCGGCGAAACTTCTTCCGCAGGTGTGCCGGGAGCTGTTGCGGGGGATGCCGGGCGCGACCCTGCGGGTGCATCAGGCCGCTGACTATTCCGAGGCACGCCAGCGTTGCGTGGCAGCGGCCGAAGCGGCCCGGCCGGCCCACGATGGCGTACCCGCGGATGCCCTCCTCGTCATGGGGGGCGACGGGATGATGGCGCTCGGGGTCAACGCCTGCGCCGACACCGACGTGCCGCTCGGGCTGATCCCGGCCGGGACCGGCAACGACATGTGCCGCGGCATGGGCATCCGGGTCTTCAATCCGGTCCAGGCCGCTCACTGGGTGATCTCGGGCCGCACACGCCGGGTGGACACGCTGAAGGTCGAGGGCGACCTGGTCGGCGGTGCGGAGCACCGCTTCGTCGGGACCGCTGTGGCGACCGGGTACGCCGCGATGGTCAACCGCCGCGCCAACAAGATGAAGCTGGCCGTCGGCCCGTTGAGGTACGCCGCAGCGGCCCTGGCCGAACTGGCCCGATTCGAGCCGCTGACCTATCGGATGACCATCGACGGGGTGGCCCGGACGGAGCCGGCGATGTTCGTCGCCATCGCCAACGCCAGCTATTTCGGTGGCGGCATGAAGATCGCGCCGACGGCCGATGTCACCGATGGGTTGCTCGATCTCACGATCGTTCATCCGGTGAGCCGCAACACGCTGCTGCGCCTGCTGCCGACGATGTTCTCCGGCAAGTTCGTGGCGGATCCGGCGGTGGAGCGGCTGACCGCCAGGGAAGTCATCCTCGAGGGCCGCGGCATCTATGGCATGGGCGATGGCGAAGACCTCGGCGATGCCCCGCTGCGCATCTCCGTTGCACCCCGATCGTTGACCGTCTTCGGTGGGGACCCCGACCAGGCGGTCACCCAGGAGTGACCAGGTGAGTTTCGGGCTGCTGGCGCTGGTGCTGGCGGTCAGCCTCATCGGCCCCTGCTGTTTCTGCCTCGCTGGGCCCAGGTGCCGGTCGTGGTCGGTGAACTCATCGTCGGACTGGCGCTGGGGCACACCGGACTGCGGTGGCTCGACCCGTCCGAACCGATCTTCGCGTTCCTCGCCCAGGTCGGGTTCGCACTCGTGATGTTCGTGGCAGGCACCCATGTGCCGCTGCGGGACGCCTCTCTGCGGCCGGCGCTGGTGCGCGGGATGGGGCGGGCCCTGCTCGTGGCCGCTCTCGCCATCCCGGCGGGTTGGGGCATTGCGCGCTGGTTCGACACCGGTCACGCCTGGCTCTATGCCGTGCTCCTGGCCTCGTCGTCGGCGGCCCTCGCACTGCCGGTCCTGCAGCGGCAGGGAAACGATCGGCGGGGGCTCGAGCTCGTGGTCCAGCTGGCCGTGGCCGATGCCCTCTGCATCGTGGCGCTGCCCCTGTCCCTGCAGCCCGCGTCGGCCGGACGCGTCGGGCTCGGAGCCCTGGCGGTGCTGGCGGCCGGGGGATTGCTCTATCTCGTCATGGCTTGGAGCGAGCGGTCGGGTTATCGCAAGCGCGTGCATCGGGTGTCGGAGGACAACCGCCTCGCCGTCGAGATCCGGGTCTTCCTCGTCGCCCTGTTCGGGCTGAGTGCCCTGGCGCTCGCGCTCGGCCTCTCGGTGATGCTCGGCGGCTTCGTGGTCGGGCTCGTCGTCAGCGCAGTGGGGGAACCCCGGCGGGTCGCACGCCAGGTATTCGCCATCACCGAGGGGTTCTTCGCTCCGATCTTCTTCATCTGGTTCGGCTCCCAGTTGATGCTGCGCCATGTCGACCTGGAAGCCGACTGGCTCGGCCTGGCCCTCGGCGCGGGGGCGTTGGTCTGTCACCTGGTGCCGGGTCTGCTGACCCGGCAACCGGCGGCCATGGCCGCACTCGCCGCGGCGCAACTGGGCGTACCCATTGCGGCAATGACCGATTCGGTGCGCCTCGGAGTCCTCCGGCCGGGTGAGGACGGTGCCCTGCTGATCGGGCTGCTGGTCACCCTGGTCGGAGTGGCGATCAGCGCCCGCAGACTCGCCCAGCCACCCGCCGCGGCTGGCAATGTCGGCCGGGACCGGCAGAATGGCCCACTGTGAAGACAACGATGATTGCGCGCTGGGTCCTGGCCGGGGTGATTCTCTCCGCGTTTCTGCTGCGAGGTCCCATCACGGGCGTGCCGCCCGTGCTCAACTTCATCGCGGATGACCTGAGCCTGACGCCGACACAGGCAGGGCTCGTCTCGACGCTGCCGTTGCTCTGTTTCGGCGTGTTCGCGTTCATCACCCCCTTCCTCTCCAGGCGTCTCGGGGTCGAGCCCACGCTCTGGGTCGCATTGATGCTGCTCAACGTCGGCATCGGCGTCCGGCTGATCTTCGGTGGGGGACCGTTCTTCACCGGAACGCTGCTGATCGGCCTGGCTGTCGCGGTCGGCAACGTGATCGTACCCGCGCTGGCGCGCACGTGGTTCGCCACGCGGCTGGCCTTCGTCATGGGGCTGTATTCGGTGACCCTGCAGATGAGCGGTGCGTCCGGCCCGCTGGTCACCTCGATCGCCGTCGGTGCGGGCGGCAGCTGGCCGCTGGCGATCAACGTGTGGTTGGTTCCGGGCCTGTTGGCGCTGGCGCTTTGGAGCATCGTCAGCGTGATGGTGCGCCGTCACCAGAAGGGCCAACCGCATCGCGGTGGCAACCCGACCGGGCTCGGGTCCGTCGCTCGGACGCGGTCGGCGTGGATCCTCACGTTCGTGATGGGTGCGCAGTCGTTGCTCTTCTATACGCTCCTCACCTGGCTGCCGACCCAGTTCCGCAACGTCGCCGGGCTCTCCCAGGCCGAAGCCGGCATCGCGCTGACGATCTTCACGCTGCTGGGGACGCCCGGGTCGTTCGCGGCCAAATGGTTCACCACCCATCCGAAGGCGCCTCGCAACCTGATCATCATGTTCACCATCTATATCGGCGGGATGGTGCTGCTGTGGCTCCATACGCCGTGGTCGACGATGGTGGGTGCCGCCATCTGCGGTCTCGCCCAGGGGCTGTGCCTGGCCATGGCCCTGACCTTCATCGCCCATCAGCGCAATCCCGCCGACGTCCCGGCGATGTCGGCGTTGGCCCAGGGCGTGGGATACCTGTTCGCCGCCGTCGGCCCGGTCCTGGTGGGCTACCTCTTCTCCGTGACCGGCGATCTCCGCGTGGGCGAGGCCCTGATGATCGGCCTGTCGATCCTGCTCACGATCGGTTCGGTGAGCGTCGCCCGCACCCTCCGACCCCGACAGGACGAGGTGGAAGTGTGAGCGATCCCGACATCGAATTGAGCCCCGCCGAGCGGATGGCCCGGTTCCGGGCGCGGCAGGCGACGCCGATGCTGACCGAGTTCTCCGCGGTCTATGGCTTCGAGTTCGACGACTTCCAGCGGGAGTCGTGTGCCCACATCGAGGCCGGTTCGGGCGTACTCGTCGCGGCCCCGACCGGAGCCGGCAAGACCATCGCCGGAGAATTCGCCGTCTTCATGGCGGTGCAGACGGGCCGCAAGGCCTTCTATACGACCCCGATCAAGGCGCTGTCCAACCAGAAATACAACGACCTGGTCCTGCGCTACGGCATCGACAAGGTCGGCCTGCTCACCGGCGATACCTCGATCAACTCCGAGGCGCCGATCGTGGTGATGACCACCGAGGTCCTGCGCAACATGATCTATGCCAACTCGCCGACCCTGATCGGGCTCGGCTATGTGGTCATGGACGAGGTGCACTATCTCGCCGACCGGTTCCGTGGCTCGGTCTGGGAAGAGGTCATCATCGGCCTGGCCGAATCGGTGGTGCTCGTCGCGCTGTCGGCGACCGTGTCCAACGCCGAGGAGTTCGGGGAGTGGCTGGCCGAGGTGCGCGGTCGCATCGAGATCGTCGTTTCGGAGCGCCGACCGGTGCCGCTGTTCCAGCACGTCTTGGTCGGCCGACGGCTGCACGACCTCTTCGACGATGTCGCGCCCACCGCCGTCCTCGACGGCAGCAAGGTCCGCGGTGACGTCAATCCGGCGTTGTTGCGCGTGGCCAAGGAGGAGTCGCGGGGCGTACGCGATGACGCCCGCCGGCCGAGGGGCCGCAGCGGGCGGGGCAAGCGCGCCCACGGCCACGGCTCCGGGTCCTATGGTGGCGCCGCCCACTCCGATCACCGGGAGCGTTCCCGCTATCGCCCCCCGAGCCGGGCCGACGTCATCGAGACCCTCGACCGGGCCGACCTGCTGCCGGCGATCGTCTTCATCTTTTCCCGCGTGGGCTGTGACGCAGCTGTTGGTCAGGTGCTCGGTTCGGGCATTCGGCTGACGAATGCGAGCGAGAGGGCCGAGATCTCGGCGATCGCCGAGAAGCACGTGGCCGGGCTGTCGGCCGCCGACCGCGAGGCCCTCGACTACGACTCCTTCCTCGAGGCCCTCCTGCGCGGGATCGCCAGCCATCACGCCGGCATGCTCCCCGCGTTCAAGGAATGCGTCGAGGAGTGCTTCGTCAACAACCTGATCAAGGTCGTGTTCGCGACCGAAACCCTGGCACTCGGCATCAACATGCCGGCCCGGTCGGTGGTGCTGGAGAAGCTCGTCAAGTTCAACGGGGAGATCCATGCGGACATCACGCCGGGTGAATACACCCAGCTGACGGGGCGCGCCGGCCGGCGCGGGATCGACATCGAAGGCCACGCGGTCGTCCTGTGGCAGCCCGGCATGGATCCCCGGGCCGTCGCGGGCCTCGCCTCCAAGCGCACCTATCCCCTCAAGTCCTCGTTCGCTCCCACTTACAACATGGCGGTCAACCTGGTCGGCGCGGTCGGCCGTGAGCGGGCCCGATCGCTGCTCGAACAGAGTTTCGCCCAGTTCCAGTCCGACAAGTCGGTGGTCGGGCTGGCCCGCGGGATGGCCCGCAATACCGATCAGGCCGCCCGGTTCTGGAAGCAGGCTGAGTGTGACCGAGGCGACTTCGAGGCGTACGCCCGCCTGCGGGCTGCGATCTCCGAGACCGAAACCGAAGCCGCGAAGTCCCGAAAGGCCGACAAGCGCGCCGAAGCCCTGGATGTGCTGCTCAAGCTCGACGCGGGCGACATCATCCATGTGCCCACCGGCAAGTCGCAGGGTTGGGCCGTGGTCATCGATCCCGGCATCCGATCGGCGAACACCGAACCACATCCTCTGGTCATGGGGGAGGACCGGCAGACCCGCCGGCTCACGCTGACGGATTTCCCGACGCCCGCGCGGGTGGTCGGCAAGATGCGGATCCCCAAGAAGTTCCACGTCAAGGACGCCCATGCGCGGCGCAGCCTGTTCGCGGCGTTCACCTCACGACTGGCCGATATCGACCGCAACCCCGAGCGGTGGCGCCCGGGTGCGGTCGATGAGGAGCTCGCAGCCCGGATCGCCGAGCTCCGCCACGAACTGCAGCACCACCCGTGTCACCGGTGCCCCGACCGCGAGGCCCATGCTCGGGCGGCCGAGAAAGCGCTGCGCCTGGAGCGCGAGAACCGTCAGATCGAAACGCGCATGCAGAAGCGCACCAACACGATTGCCCTCGAGTTCGACAAGATCTGTCAGGTCCTCGAATCGATGGGCTATCTGGCCGCCCGCGCCGGCGCACCCGATCACGACCTGCGAGTGACCGATGCGGGGCGCATGCTGTCGCGGATCTATGCCGAGCTCGACCTTGTCACCGCCGAGTGCATCCGCCGAGGTGTCTTCGACGGGCTCACCGCCCCACAGCTCGCGGCCGTGCTGTCGACGCTCATCTATGAGGCGCGCCGCAGCGAGTTCGGGGCCAAGCCCCCGCGCATGCCGGATGCGATGACCGAGCAGGCCCTGAAGGATGTGCGGGCCATCCATCGGGAGGTGTCCCTGGTCGAGCGCGACTTCCGGATCGAGCGGGGCCCGGATCCCGATGTCGGTTTCGCCCGCGCGGCCCACGCCTGGACTGCGGGTCGGCCGCTGGCGGAGATCCTGCCCGAATCGGGGCTGACCGCCGGAGACTTCGTGCGCTGGGTGCGCCAGGTCCTCGACTTCGCCGATCAGATCGGCAAGGCGGCCGCCGATACCGAGCTGAGTCTCACCTGCCGCGAGATCCGCCGCGGCATGCTGCGCGGGGTGGTCGCGTTCGCCGCCGAGTCCTGAACCCAGGTTCAACAACCGCGAGGGGGCCGTCCCGGTCGACGATCCGGAGCGTGCCAGCCTCGACGGTGCCGACGGCGACCTCTATCTCTTCACCAGGCCGAGCGGCGT